>JBBDQO010000048.1:0-7658 GCA_040905925.1 Acidimicrobiia bacterium
CCACCATCACCGGTGCCGGGCTCGCCGACGACATCAAGAAGGGGATCATCGATCGTTTTCGCTCACTCCCCATGGCGCGCTCGGCGGTGCTGGTGGGCCGCACCACCAGTGACCTGCTCAACAACCTCCTGGTGGTGACCATCATGGCGTTGACCGGTCTGGTCGTGGGTTGGAGGATCCACACCTCGTTGTGGGAGGCTCTCGCCGGTTTCGCGCTCCTTCTCAGTTTCGCCTACGCCGTTTCCTGGATGATGGCGACCGTGGGGTTGTCGGTGAGCAGTGTCGAGGTGGTGAACAATGCGTCGTTCATCGTCATCTTCCCATTGACCTTTATCTCCAACGCCTTCGTGCCCACTACCAACTTTCCCACGGTATTGAAGGTCTTTGCCGAATGGAATCCGGTTTCCGCCGTCGTTCAGGCGGTGCGGGAGTTGTTTGGGAACACCGATCCGCTGGGCCTGGTGGCGCCATCCGAGTCGTGGCCAATGCAGAACGCGGTGCTTGCGTCCGTGATCTGGATCATCGTGATTCTGGGGATTTTCGTTCCCTTTGCTATTTCCCGCTTCAAGAAGGCCGCCGTCCGCTGACCTTCAGGAGTGAAGGGCTGCCAGACCGGTGGCTTCATCTTCCAACTCCCGTCTGACAGGACGTGGAAGAGGCGCGTAAGGGGCGAGGACAATCTTTCCCCCCTGATGTTTCCAGGTCCCGGCAACCTGGCCATCGACGAGGAAAGTGGCCACCGAGTGAGGGTTCTTGGTGTGGAACACCAGGCTCCGATACTCCTCGGGGAGGATCTGGGTGCGTCTGGCGTGGACGAGCAGGGTCGCATCCCAGGTGGGGAGGAATCGCACCGGCGCTTTGCGCTCGGGATCGGGAAGCGGTGCCCGGGGCAGATCGAGGAGCTCTTCATCCTGCTCCGAGCGAAAACGGCGCAAGGCCATCGCCTCGACGATTGGCCTGATCGTGGTGACCGGCACCCCAGACCAGCTGGAGATGTGGCCGACCGTGGCGGGCCCGAACCCGCCTAGATATCGGCGACAGAGATGCGCCAAACCTTCGGACTCGTTGACACGGGCGGATCCCAGCCACTCCTCGGCGAGACCGTAGAGGTCGGCTCTTCGCTGCTCCCAGGTCCCGGACGGAGGCACCCGAACCATGTCTACGTAAATCCCCGCTCCCGCCCAAGCCTCCTTGGGAACCCCGGCTCGGGCCAGGGTCGCGATCAGCTCGTCGCTGGTGCGGGGCCCAGCTGCCAGCTCGGCGCGCACGATCGAAGCCGCCCGCTCGTAGTCAGTCCGATCCAGACCCTGAGGGCGATTCGTGCGCAGCCACCACTCGCGACGGGTCGGTCCCACGCCTGCGGCGAACAGCGCGAAGTCGGCTTTGGAGACGATGTGAATGGTGCTCCGCATCAGGGTTCCCTGCACCGCGCGACGTGAGGTCAGCGCCCGTGTCAGTTGATCCCGGCGAAACCCGGAGAGACGTGACCACAGGGCGATGTAGGCCGAGGGGGCATATTGGGTTTGCAACCCGCCGACCCTCTCCAAGGCCGAGGTGATGGAGAGGGACGAGCGGTCGAGGAGGAGTTGTCGGGCCAACAAGGCTCGATTCAGAGAGAGTGTCGTGAGGGCGCGGGGTCACTGCGTGGCATCGTAAATGGCTTCCTCCGCCCTCTGACTGTAATGAGATAAATTAGTTTGACTTGTTACATCCCCTCGGGTAATGTAATGCCCGTAAGGAGAGATGCTCATTACAGAAAAGGAGATGGTGATGACTCCCTACGCTGCATATCTGATCAGCCAGGGCATTATGGATCAGCGGCGTCGCGAAGGCGATAGAGCCCGTCTGGTCAGGAAAGCCGTCGTGAGACGTTCGAAGAAGAGTGGTCGCAACCGCTCAACGTCATCCGAGGAGGTGTCCGATGTTTCTCGTGCACTGTGATCATCTGGACCGAGAGGTCATCATCTGGACCTCGAGTCTGGACGGTATCGAGAACACCGAGAACGGCATCGTGGTCCGGTATCGGTGCGCCTGCGGTCGCCCTGCCGAAATGCTCACCGGCGCCCGATCGCCCGCCACGTTCAATGTCCATGTCGGGGCAGGTGTCTGAGTCTGCCCCGATCCGGGCTCCCATCGTCGGAGTGGGGAATAGGCGAGCCCGTCAAACCTTTGTAACTGGGCAGACAACACGTCGACAAAGGTGATTCCGTATGCCCGTCCACCGTCTCAACCACGCAGTCCTGTACGTCCGCGATGCCGACCGTTCGGCAGACTTCTACACCGAGATGCTCGGGTTCCGCCGTCTGCCGCTGGAATTCCCCGGTGCAGTGTTCCTCCAGGCAGAAGGATCCAGCAATGACCACGACCTGGGTCTGTTCTCCGTGGGCGCCGGCGCCGCGGACTCGCCCGCAGGCCGGGGTGCGGTCGGTCTCTATCACCTCGCCTGGGAAGTGGACACCCTGAGTGATCTGGCGCGGCTTGGCCAGGTCCTCTCAAACGCTGGAGCGTTGATTGGGGCAACCGATCATGGGAGCACCAAGGCGCTCTATGGGCGGGACCCCGATGGCATCGAATTCGAGGTCAGTTGGTTGGTGCCTGCAGAGCTCCTCGACCAGAGCACCACGCCCACCGCGAAACGTCTCGACATCCAGGCCGAGATCGACCGTTACGGGGCCGACACCCTGAGCGGGGTGGGTGTGAGCCGGACCCGGTTGTCTGTCGACTCCTGAGGCCAAGGTCGTCGTTTCAGGAGGAGGTCCGGTGGTCGTTGGTACGACCCACGACGAACCAGATGGCGTGGACCGGCTCATCCCCGATGTTGAACAATCGATGAGGTTGTGTCGAGTCGAAGCCGATCGAATCACCCGGCTGCAGTTCGTAGGATTCGAAGCCGAGTTGGATCCCAAGACGGCCCGAGATGATGTAACCGTATTCCCTGCCATCGTGGCGCATCAACGACTCGTCCGGGGTTGACGCTCCGCCGACCTCGTACACCGCGTGGAGAAAATCGACGCCATGGTCGGTATCTGGGCTCAGCTGTTCCCAACGGACGCCGGAGGCCAGGTCGATGGCCTGACGATCATCCGGGTGAACCAGAGGGCTCGGGCTCCCATTGCCGGTACCTGCCTTGGTGGGTTTCCCGAGAGACGGGGAATGATCTGCGCCCCGCAGCAGCATGTCGAGTGAAAGGTCGAGCTCGGTCACGATGGCGTAGAGAGTGCCCACCGATGGCTTCGACAGCCCGCTTTCCAGCTGGGAGATCAGACTTGGCGACAACCCGAGACGACGAGCCAACTCCCGTTGACTGATTCCGGCCCTCGTCCGCTCGTCCCGAAGGCGAGCGCCGATTCCCTCCAACTCCTTAGTCAATTGGCGACCCTTCCATTTAGGGGGCGAGGATAGGCGCCGGTCTTCCTACATCAGGAGCCAGCCACCATCCACATAGAGGTTCACGCCATTCACGGACGGATTCTCGAGAAGGAAGACGGTGGCGTCGACCACGTCCGCCATCGCGACCAATCGTTTTGTTGGCGTCCTGGCCAGCACCGCGTCCAGTGGCTTGTCCTTCCAGTACGGGCTGTCCCCGACGATTCCAGGGTGCAGGGCGTTGAACCTGATCGGTGAGAGTTCGACGGCGAGGGACCGAATCATCGAGCTCACCCCACCATTGACTGTTGTCACCGTGATCGAACCGGGATAGGGGCGGTCTTTGGCTCTTCCGCCGAAGAGAACCACGGAGCTGGTGTCGGTGAGTTGGGGGAGAAGTGCATGAACGACCTCGACATAGCCGACCAGCTTCATGGTCGTCAGCTCAACGCCGGCCGCGATGTTGTACTCCTTGGCTACGTTGTTGTCGCGGGCGATTGCGGCAAGGACCACATGCGACACCGGGCCAACTCCTGCCAGGGCCGGGCCGATCTGAGACGGGTTGGTGAGGTCGAACCCGAGGCCCGTTACGTTGCTGCCCATCGCGGAAGCGATCTCGCCGGTTCGAGTCGGGTCTCTTCCGGTGATGACGACCTGACGGCCTTCGCCCGCGTAATGACGAGCCACCTCCAGCCCCATGCCGCTGGTCCCTCCCACCACGATCACGTTCCCGTTGTCCATCTTGGGTTCCTTGCTCCCTGAGTGCATTGACCGGCGCCATCTGGCGGGCAAGCAAGCCTATACGTGTCTGGCGGGTCGTGTGTAGTGTCACTGATCGCTCATAGGAATGGGAGTCAGGTGTCCAGACACATCGTCAAGAAGCTCGAGGATCACCACTACCAGGAGCCGACGGAGTTCCAGGGGCGAAGCCGCGGTTACACCGGAGACCGAATCGTCAATGAGGCCGATGGTGCGGTGCAGATGGCGTTTCAAGTCTCACGACTCGAGGGTGGGGGTGCGGTGTCTCACCACGTTCATTCGTTCGAGGAGACCTTCTATGTGATCGAGGGCGACCTCGTCGTGGACCTGCCGGAGGGCAGCTTCGAGGTGGGTGCCGGCGACTATGGCCTGATCTCGGTCGGTGTCACCCATGCGCTTCGCAATGTCACAGGGGCACCTGTGAGCTTTGCCGAGATGAGGGCCCCCCTGCCCAGGGAGCGACACGGCTACGACACCTACTTTCCCGATCCGTTCCCGGTCGGCAAGGTGACTCCGGTCGACGTGAGGGACCCGAGGAACCGGAGCTTCGGTCACATCGACCCCGAGAACATGGACCCGGCGATGCAGACCCAGGACCGTCTCGCCTTGAGCGCCAGCATGCGCACTGCGCTTCTCGTCTACAGCGGGATCTCGGTGAAGATGATGATCGACGCCGACCTCGGGGCCGATCTGTCAACGATGTTCATGGTGCAATACGTGCCCGGGGGCTTCGCCGGGGCTCATGACCATCCTTTGGAGGAGGCATACCTCATTCTTGAGGGGCAGGTCGAGGCCAGATTCGACGGAGTCGTCACTCACATGGTGCCGGGTGACGTGGCATGGGCCGGCGTCGGATGCGTCCACGAGTTCCGCAACGTCGGAGACGGTGTGGTGCGTTGGCTGGAGACCCAGGCGCCGCAACCGCCCCCACGCCATTCGTACCGCTTTCGGCGGGACTGGACCTATCTCACCGAAGCCCTGGCGGCCTCGGATTGAAAAAGAGATCTGAGCAGGCCTCTCGTGGGACCTCTCGACCTTTTACCAGGCTGAACTTGGTGCTAGATGTGTAGTGTGACTTATCAGTGAGTGGCCCCAAGACTCTCCTTCGTGGCGGCTGTGTCCTCACCCTCGACCGGACCAACTTCGCCGAGGCCGACGTCCTCATCGACGGTGACACGATCCTTGAGGTCGGCCCCGGGCTCCGCGCCCGCGATGCCGAGGTGATCGACGCCACCGACACCATCGTCATGCCGGGCTTCGTTGATGCTCATCGTCACGTGTCGGAGTCCCTGTTCCGCAACTTTGGCGACTCCTCCTCCGCTGCCGGCGATAGTCCGCAGTATCAACCTGAGGATGTGTACGCCGCGACTCTGATCGGTCTTCTCGGGGCCATAGAGGCCGGGATTACCACCGTTGTCGATTGGTCGGAAATCGGTCCTGGAGACGGATCTCTCGAAGCGGTCATCCAGGCTCACGCCGACTCCGGGATTCGCTCGGTGCTGGCGCCGGCCACTCCGCGCTGGATCAACGACAGCGAGCAGTGGCGGGCCGGTCTGGCGCGGGCCACTGCAAAGAGGATCGAGAGCCGATTGCTCACCCTGGCTGCCGGCGCGCCGAGCCCTATGCCGGGTCAGCTCGACCGGGTGGCGATGGACTGGGCGCTGGCCCGAGAGCATGGTCTTCGGATCCATGCTCACGTCGGCGCCGATCCCAACACCCAGGGTCTGATCGGCGACCTCTCTGACCGCTCTCTCCTCGGCTCGGATGTCACCCTCGTCCAATGCACCCATCTCAGTGGCTCTGATTTCGACGCTGTTTTCTCCTCGGGGGCTTCCGTTGCTTTGACGCCTTCGAGCGGGATGTCGAGCGGCGTGGGGAGCCCTCCCATCCAGAGCCTGCTCGACCGCGGCGTACGCCCCGGGTTGGGTGTTGGCTCAGAGCAGATGTCACCGGGGGACATGTTCGCCCAAATGCGTGCGGTGATATCGGTCCAACACGCCACCCTCTTCGATTCAAAACTGGCGGGGAGGGCGGGGGTGCCCACCCTTCTCAACACCCGTGAGATCATCCGTTTTGCCACCGTCGACGGGGCGCGGGTAGCTGGTCTGGGCAAGACGGTAGGCGCACTGGCACCCGGGGCTCAGGCCGACCTGATCATGCTCCGCACGGATCGCCCCAATGTCTTTCCCATCAACGACCCGATTGGCGCGGTCGTCTGGGGCATGGACACTTCAAACGTGGACTGGGTGTTCGTTGCTGGCCGCGCTGTGCTGCGCAATGGCGTCCTGGAAGCTGACGTGACCCGCGCTCGTGAGCTGGCGACGACCGCACATCGTCACGTCGCCGGTGCTGGCGGACTCCTAGCGGAAGCTGGAGAATCGAGATGACCGCCAGGCGCGTCCCTTCGTCGGCCTTGACGTCATTCGTCGTCGCGTCCCGTTACATGCCTGTCTACCTGGCGTTGCTCCTGTTGCTGGTTGTGGCCTCGATTTGGGCGCCTGCAGTCCTGGGCTCTGTCTCCTTGAGGTCTATCGCTCCTTACGGTGCACTGTTGGGGATCACCGCCCTCGGCCAGATGCTGGTGATCATGACCGGTGGCATCGACCTCAGTATCCCCGGGACGTTCTCGCTGGCGGCCGTGATCATGGTCGGCGTTGGCAATCAGGCGGACGACCGTATTGGGGTGGCCATCCTCACCGCCATCGGTGCCGCTGCCCTCATCGGATTGGTCAACGGGATCCTGATCGGGGGGCTCAAGCTCAACGCGCTCATCGTGACCTTGGCGGTGGGCCAGGTTGTCATCGGCGTGGTGAATCGGTACGGAAGGACCTTTTCGGTCCAGAGCCCGGTGCCGACAGGCTGGTCCGAGTGGACGACGACCCGGATCGCCGGGGTTAGTCCTGTGTTCTGGATCGGGCTGGTTATCACCATCCTCCTGATTGTCGCTTTCAGGTACACCACGGTCGGCCGTCGTTTTCAGGTGGTGGGAGCCAATCCGGTGGCATCACAGGTGGTCGGTGTCCGGGTGAACCTGAACCAAATCTCGGCCTATGTGGTGGCGGCGGTCCTTTACGCCATCGCCGGGATGGCGCTGGCGGGGCTCATTCGGACACCGGGAATCTCCGTTGGGACCCGGTATCTCCTGGGGCCGATCGCCGCGGTCGTCATTGGTGGCGCCTCGTTGACCGGGGGTCTAGCCAGCCCGTTGTCCACCCTCGCCGCAGCCTTGTTTCTCACCGGTCTCAACCAGATGATGCTGACGATGGGGCTGCCCACCTCCCTCCAGCTCGTGGTATTCGGTCTGGTCATCATCGGGGGGATGCTGGTTTCGGGCGATCGGATCATCAAAGCCGTGGAGCGAGTGCTGCGCGAGCGGAGAAGACCGAAACGCATCGAAAGTCAAACAACTAACAGCTCAATCGGGACTGGTTGAGAAAGGAGCTTCGGTTACCCGACGAGTCGATATCACCATGAAAAAAGGCGCAAGGGGCAAATCTGCCCAATGGAGGAGGAATATGAAACGATTGAAGACC
>JBBDQO010000049.1:0-7342 GCA_040905925.1 Acidimicrobiia bacterium
TACGGGAACGCGCCCGTCGAGGGTGCCGACCTGGTGTCGACTGCCCTCAAGGAAGCCGCCACCCGGATCGAGTCCGATCACCAGGTACCCATCGACGTGGTCACGGTCGGGGACCATCCGGTCGATGAGTCGTCGAGGGCGTTGGTGAGTGCGGCCAGCGAGGCCCTGGTGAATGGTGCCAAGCACTCCGGATCTGATCGGCTCTCCCTCTATTTCGAAGCCGAGGAGGACCAGCTTTCGGTGTTCGTGACCGATTACGGGAAGGGGTTCGACCGGACCGCGGTCCCCAAGGACCGTAGGGGGATCACCCAGTCGATACTGGGGAGGGTGGAGCGTGCCGGCGGGAAGGTCGAGATCAACAGTGAGCCTGGTGAGGGCACCGAGGTGATCCTGCGGATGCCGGTGAGAGTCGAATGAGGATCAAGGTCTATCTGGTCGACGACCACCGGCTGTTTCTGGCAGGGGTCAAGGCCGAGCTAGAAGAGGAGTTCGACATCGTCGGATCGGCCCATGACGTCGACGCTGCCATCGAGGAGATTCGAGGCTTCAACCCGGCTGTGGTGTTGGTCGACGTCCACATGCCCGACGGCGGTGGTGTCGCTGTCGTCGAGGCGGTCACCGAGACCAATCCGGATGTGAGGTTCCTCGCTCTCTCGGTATCGGATCAGGCCGAAGACGTGATCGCGATGATCCGGGCGGGGGCGAGGGGGTATGTCACCAAGACCATCGAGCCGGCAGATCTGGCGGACGCGGTGAGGAGGGTCGAGGCGGGCGATGCGGTCTTCTCACCCCGACTGGCCGGTTTCGTGCTCGACTCATTTGCGGGGGCCATGCCGTCGGACGAGGACCCGGAGTTGGACCAGCTCACCTCGCGGGAGAAGGACGTCTTGCGTTTGATCGCCAGAGGTTTCGCTTACAAGCAGGTGGCGCGGAAATTGAATATCTCGATCAAGACGGTCGAGACCCATGTCTCCTCGGTATTGCGCAAGCTCCAACTCTCCAACCGGCACGAGCTGGCGCGCTGGGCGAGCAAAAGGAGGATCGTGTAGGAGGGCGAGTGGCCCCCCTCCCGGCTTCGCCGGCTCTCCCCCCAACGCTCACTCCGTTCGCTGGGGGGAGAAACACAAGAGATGGTTCCTCCCCCAGGAGCGAAGCGACGTTGGGGGAGGTGGATCGGCCCGTCAGGGCCGAGACGGAGGGGGCGCCTTGACCAGGCTCCCGGCCTTCAACACGTGAGTGATGTTGTCCGGGTCGGCGAGGATGGTCACATCTGAGCTCGGGTCGCCGTTGACGCATATCAGGTCGGCGTCGAAACCCACGACCAGCTGACCGCTCTTCGGCGCCTGGGGCCCGAGCGTGTCCGGCCCGTTGGCGGTGGCGGTCTCGATCGCCTGAAGCGGGGTGAGCCCGGCGTCGACCATGTAGGCCAGCTCCTCGGCGTTCCTTCCCCAGAGCCCGGTGGCCCAGATGTCGGTCCCCAGAGCGATCTTCACTCCCTTGTTCACGGCGGTTGCCACCGCGTTGGCGTGATTCCGGGAGGCGACCTCGCCCTTGACCCGTGCATACTCGGGCATTCCCTTCTTCTCGCCTTCGGTCATGAGGTACTCCAGGATCCATCGAGTAGGGACCAGGATCGCGTCGTTCTCGATCATGGCGTCGGCGGCCTCCTCGTCGAGGTAGGTGCCGTGCTCGATCGTCTTCACCCCGGCCTCGAGGGCGGCCATGATCCCCCGTTTGCCATGACAGTGGGCGCCGACCAGGCGTTCCATCCGGGAGGCCTCATCGACTATGGCCTCCAGCTCCGCTTTGGAGAACTGGGGGAGCTGGGGGTCGTCCAACTCGCTCATCACTCCTCCCGAGGCGTGGACCTTGATCACCTTGGCGCCGAGTCGAAGCATGCGCCGGACTCCCGCCCGGCATTCGTCGGGGCCGTCACAGATGTTGTCCTCGCCCCATTGGCGGGCCATGGACACACGGGCAAAGTCGAGATCCATCCCATGCTCGTCACCGTGACCCGCGGTCATGGAGAGCATCGAGCCGCTGGCGTAGACGTTGGGCCCGACCACCTGGCCCTCTGCGATGGCACGGGCGAGGAATGTGCCCATTCCCCCCATCTCCCGCACCGAGGTGAATCCGGCGTCGAGGACCCGTTTGGCGTCTGCGGTGACCCGCATTGCCCCCAGCTGGGGGCGCAGGGTGTGCATCTCGGAGATGTTGGCGGTGTAGGTGCCGATGAAATGCCCGTGGCACTCCCACATCCCGGGCATGACCGTATCGGTGGTCATGGTGCCTGCGCCCTCCGCTGGAGGGGCGTCGGCTGCGGTTCCGGCGAACTTGATGACAGCGTCCTCGACGATCACCACTGCGTCATCGATTGGTTCCCCACGGCCGGGGATGAGGCGTTTGGCCTCGATCCGGGTTGCGGTCATCGACCTGCAACTTCCAAGGGAGACTTGGTGGTGGCCCGTAACCCGCCGCAGAGGATGATTCCCCCCATCCGCACCATCGGGGCGTCGGGGTCGGCGGTGGTCTGGGTGGCGTCGTTGAAACCACCGAAGAGCACCTTCCCGGTGAAGTCGACCCGCCAGCCCAGGGGGACCACCAAGTCGACCCCGCCCATCCACAACAAGACATCGAGATAGATGCCGGTGGGTGCCGGAGTCACCTTTCGCAGGTCGAGCACCGTGCCCCCGTACATGGTGAGGATCTTGCCCCCGTAGAAGGGGTCGGCCGAGGAGACCAGGTTCTCGCTACCGAAGATGGTGACCAGGTCGATCTCCTGGGTCTCCGCTCCGGCATTCGATTTGAGCATGAACTTGGCGACCAGCGCCATCCCCAACATGGTGAGGAAGGCGAGACGAATCGTCTTGAAGATGAATCTGAACACGGTCCTACCTTACGTGCCTGTCGAGGCCGGTTGCCCGGGAGCGAGACGTTCCCCAGCCGACACCGCGAATCCGAGCCGGTTGGCGGGCGGTGCCAGCGGGCAGGACCAGCGTGGGGAGTGGACACACGAGGGGTGATAGGCGTAGTTGAAGTCGAGGACTACCGCGTCGCCACTATGGCCCAGATCGGCGCCCTTGACCGTGTCGAGGAGGTAGCGACCACCGCCGTATGTGGTCTCGCCGTTGGTGGCGTCCCGGAAGGGGAGGAACACCCCGCCCCCGTAGGCGTCGAGCCAAAGGACGTCGAGTGAAGCCTGATTCCCTTTCACCTCGAAATGGAGGGTCCCCGTCTTCACAAATCGCGCCGTGCCCTCGTCGGAAGTGCCGATGACCTCGGGCTCGTTGGCAACAGGAATGAATCGGGCGAGCGTTCTCCACTCGGGGTCGTAGGCGAAGTAGTCGAGTCCGTCGAATCCCTCGCGGTCCTCGATGGGAGATTGCGGATGCTCCCTGAACAGACGATCCCGTGCTGCCCGCCACTCCGCCCAGGTCTCCTCACCGGGGCGGCCCTCCCGTATCTTCCGGTAGATGTCGTGGACCCGAAGGCGGTAATCCCAGAGATCGAGGGTGTGGCTCACGTCCGGGTCAAAGGTAACCGTCACGAAATCCGCTAATTGCCTTGACGGATCGGCTTCGTTTCGCCATCCTCCAAGGGTCGAATCGGAGGTACCGCGTTGGTGAACCAGCAGATGACCGGAATCGCAGGCAGGAAACTGCGTTTCGGCGCGCTCGCGCCCAACGCAGCCGGCGCCCAGCCTGGCGCCATCATCCGGCGGCCTCTACTCACATGATGTGACCCATCAAGCCTTTTGGTTGTGAAGCCGCCGGAGATCCGGCGGCTTTTTGATTCTCCTGGGACCCAACCGAAGAACAAGGACTTGAAATGAACGACCATCTGAGACAAATCCATGAACACGGACGATGTAGCGAGGAAGGGGGCCACGAGCTCTTCTTCTCCGAACGACCTTCTGACCTGGCCGAGGCCCAGCGCATTTGCGCGGGCTGTTCGGTCCGGGTCCAGTGTCTCGAACTGGCTCTGCGCGAGCGTCATGAATGGGGAGTTTGGGGCGGGGTGATCTTCTGGGACGGCCAGCCCTTCTACCGAAGGCGGGGCCGGGGCCGTCCCTCACGAATGGACTCGACGCTACCAATCGAGGCCGACCTGAAGGAGCTTTGGGAGCTGGTTAAGACAGCCTGAAATATCTCTCAGCGAGCAAAGCGGGCATTTCTCCCCCCAGTGAACGGAGTGAGCGTTGGGGGGAGTACCGGCGAAGCCGGGGAGGGGGGCGCCGCAGGCGAAGGGGGAGTACCGCCGAAGGCGGGGAGGGGGTTCTCTAGGAAACGGCCAGCTCCCGGAGTCCTCCGGGGGTTGACGGGTGACGCATCTTGGCCAGTGCCTTGGCTTCGATCTGGCGGATGCGCTCGCGAGTGACATTGAAATGACGACCAACCTCGTCGAGGGTGGCCGGCTCTCGGTCACCGAGGCCGTATCTCATCTCGATGATGGTGCGCTCCCGCTCGGTGAGACGGTCGAGCACGAACCGCAGGTTCTCGATGTTGAGCTTGGAGGCGATCAATTCGAAGGGAGCGGCGGCTTCGAGGTCTTCGATGAAGTCGCCGAGCATGGCGTTGTCCTCACCCACCGGCTCGAAGATCGAAACCGGCTCGGGGGCGACCTTGCGGGCCTCGGTGAGCTTCCCGATTGTGAGCCCCGACTCTTCGGACAGCTCCTCGTCGGTGGGCTTGCGACCGAGACGCTTGATCAGATTGGCCTCGGCGGTCTGCATCTGGGTGATGGTGTCCATCATGTGGACCGGGACCCGGATGGTGCGGCTCTTGTCGGCGATGGCACGGGTGATGGCTTGACGGATCCACCAGGTGGCGTAGGTGGAGAACTTGAAGCCCTTGCGGTACTCGAACTTCTCGACGGCGCGGATCAATCCGAGGTTGCCCTCCTGGACCAGGTCGAGGAAGGGGAGCTTGGCGTGCCCGTATCGCTTGGCGATGGAGACGACGAGACGGAGGTTGCAGCGGATGAAGGTCTGCCGGGCCTCTTCGCCGTTATGAACCATCTCGTGAAGCGTGCGCCGTTTGACGGGGTCCCGCTCCGATTCGAGGGCGATCTCTGCCTTGCGACCGTTCTCGATTGCCTTGGCGAGAGCTACCTCGTCCTCGGCAGTGAGAAGGTGATACGTGCCAATTCCGTCCAGATACTGGCGGATTGCCTCGTCGCTTACTTCCCGTTCGATGGCGTTTCCTCTACCCATGGTCCTTCGAGCCTCCAGCCAGCGTAGGTACACATCTGGTCAGTCCTGGGGATTGTCAACAGGGGTATCGACCGATTATCCACAACGGGTAAATGGGTCCAGCGACCCAGTTGTCGGCGGTTTCCCCAGGCTCCGCTTGGCGGTTTTCGAGCGGACTCCCGCGAGCAGAGAGGTGTAAATCTTGTCACTGATGTGTGGGCGCGGTGGCTCGCGACGCCCTTCTCGAAAACCGGTCGGTCAGGGAGATCATGGCGGCGCACAACGCCAGCAGGGCCAATGGGGCGAAGATGCGCTGACCGCCGTCCAATGTGGTTCTGAACAGGATCTCGAGTATCAGAAGAGGAGAGAGAACGAGATCGACCACGGCTGGGGGTAGAACGGTCTCGAGCATTGCCGAGACAACTGCGGTGGTTTCGGTTCCGCTCGTCTCGAGGCTCTCGGAGACCTCAGCGGTGTCACCGTCCGATAGCTGTTCGGGTGTCTGCGCGGCGAGGGTGAGGACGTTGGATCCCACCTGGTCGTCGACTGAGTCGGCGCCTATCCGGTCGGAGTCTCCGATTGGCGAGGGGACCGGGTCGTTTCCCGGCGCGATGGTTTGACCACCCGAGCCACCCGAGTCGTTCGCTCTCGGTGGATCGTCGCTGTTCCCATTCGTGTTCCCGTTCCCGTTCCCGGGTGCGGGTGGGACGACTCCAGAACCGGTGCCGTGTGTGGTCGTGGTGGTGGCGGTTGTGGTAGTGGTCGTCGCATTGACCACCGTTGTCGTGGTGCTGGTGACCGTGGTGGTGGTGGTGGTTGCCGCCGGAGCCCAGCCATCGCCTAGCTCCGAGATCGCGGTGCGGGCGGCGTTGCGCGCTTGCTGTAGCTGCTGCTTGGCCTGACCGCCGACACCCCCCAGACCCGGATACTGCGTGACCAGGTCGTCGATGGCGGTTCTGGCATCGGACCAGATGGTGAGGACAGCAGCGTCGGCAGCGTTCTCGGCTTGCGCGACCTCGGAGGTGGAGCCCAAGTCGGCGATCTGGGCCGCGAAGGCAGCCACCACATCGTCCATGTCCTCTTCTGCCTGAGTTTCGATCGCCCAAACCTCGTCGGATGCATGCGGAGAGGTATGGGCGGCGCCCACGGGTATTGCGCCCATCACGAGCAGGGCAACCAGAGTTGTCCCGAGTGTGAGCCGCGCCCGTACGGAATACATGGTTATTCATCGTCAAATACGGCGGGTTTCCTGAGCGGGGAGTCAAGAGGACCCCGGAAGTTGCCGAAAATCAACACAGGTGCGGAAACCGAACTCCGACTACGTCCAAATCCTGGTCGTGGGTGTGACACTCACGGCTTTGCTCGTCCTCGCCGTCTTCCTCGTGAACCGGGAGAACTCAGGTGCAGTGGCCGACGACGCACAGACCGCGATCCTCTCGGAGTCAACTCTGAGCGCAGCAGCAGGTGTGCGCAACGTCACCACATTCGCAGTCGTCCTCTCCACCAGCGATGGTGTTGATTCGCTGATCGGGGACGCTCGGCAGGGAGCGGAGGGTGCGGCCGAGGAATTGCGCACCCGGCTCGAGCGTCTCGTCAGCGAGCTGCCTCCCGACCAACGAAGCGTCGTCAGTGAGGCCCACGCAGGTTTCGAGGCTGCAACCGAATCTGCTCTGGCAGTTCTGGAGACAGGGGATCAGGCGAGTATCGCGGAGGCGCTGGCCACCCAGGGGGCTGAATACGAGACCCTGAGCGCCACCCTGGCTGAGGTGCGGGACGCCAGCACCGGGGAGATACTCCTGGCCGGAGAAGGTGTGGGGCGGGCCGCCGAAGCGGTGCGCTTCCTGGTGGTGTTCCTCGTTCCACTCGGAATCATGATCGGTGTCTGGCGGGCGGTGCGGCGGACTTCGGAACGACGGATCCTCACCGAGGAGCTGCGTCATGAGCGCGAGGTCTCTCAATCGAAGGACTCTTTCATCGCTGATGTGTCACACGAGCTGAGAACCCCGTTGACCGGGATCTATGGCTTCGCATCGGCCCTGGAGGACAACGACTCGTCGCTCAGCCCGACCTCACGCGAGCTGGTCGGTCTGATCGTCTCCGAGGCGGCCGAGCTGGCGCGCATGGTTGATGACCTGGTGGCCGCGGGCAGGA
>JBBDQO010000050.1:0-7208 GCA_040905925.1 Acidimicrobiia bacterium
ATGACTCCCCCGACCAGAGTCCCCCCAGCAGTGCCGATGATGTCGGCCAGATTCTGCCCTTCCTCGGCGATCTCGAGATCAGAAAGTTGCACCCCAAACGTGTCCTCCAGGAACTGCGCCACAGTCTCCACGTACCCGGGGACGGCGGTCACGAGCTGATTGACCTGCTCCACGAACAGGGGAACCAATGCGACCAGGAACACGACCACGAGGGCGAAGGCGGCCAGGAAGACGACGCCGGTGGCGGCGCCCCGTCTCCAGCCTCGTTTCTCGAGGTAATGAACCGGAGGTTCGATCGCCACGGCCACGAACACCGAGACGAACACCATGAAGAGAATGCTCCTGAGCCGAAAAACCAGCCAAAGAACCGCGGCAGTCGCCACCAGCACGCCCGCCACGACCAGCGTCCGCCGACGAAAACGCCGGCTGTCCTCCCTAGTCGTTGGCGAAGCCATTGCGGGGCAGGGTACGCGGCCGCGGGCCATCACGATGGCTCCTAGCCTCCCCCCAACCGGTCGAGGAGGGTGATGGAACAGTTCGAGATCGCCTGGCGCCCGAGCCCTGATCGGGCTGCCGCCACACACACCGCCAGGTTCATCGCGGAACACGGGCTCGCGGGCTTCGACCATTTGCGACGACGGTCGACAGAGGACCCGGAGTGGTTCTGGGAATCGGTCGTGAGGTATCTGGGTCTCCCTTTCGACAAGCCTTGGCGGACGATCCTGGACACTTCGAGGGGGACCCCGTGGGCCACCTGGTTCCCAGGCTCGCTCTTCAACGTCAGCCGCGCCTGTGTCGACCGCTGGGCAGACGAGGCGCCGCAACGTCTCGCCCTTCGCTCCCAGAAAGAGGCTGGCGAGACCCGGGAGTTGAGCTTTGGCGGGCTACGTGACGAGGTCGCGAGCCTGGCCGGTGCTCTGCACAGGCTCGGAGTGGGGAGAGGCGATGCGGTTGCGGTCTTCCTGCCGATGTCGGCGGAGGCGGTGGTGGCTTTGCTCGCCGTGGCCAGGATCGGAGCCGTCTTCATCCCGGTCTTCTCCGGCTTCGGGGCCGAGGCAGTCGCCAACCGGCTCCGGGACCCAAAACCCAAGATCCTGATCTGCGCCAACGGGTTCCTGCGTCGGGGTGGTCTTGTCGAGATGAAGGAGATGGCCGACCGTGCGGTCGAGCTTGCCGGCGGGATCGACCGCCTGTTGGTGGTCGACTACGCCGACCGCGGCCCGACTCCGATGAGGGAGAGCCGCGACCTCTGGTGGGGCGAGGCGTTGGATGGCGTCGAGCCGAATCCTGTCGTCCCCACCGCCGCCGAGGACCCGATGCTCATCGCCTACACGTCGGGGACCACCGGACCCCCCAAAGGAGCGGTTCACGTCCACGGCGGGCTCGGGGTGCAGGTCGCTGCCGAGGGCGCATTCCAATTCGACTTTCATCGCGACGACGTCGTGATGTGGGCCACCGACATGGGTTGGATCATGGGCCCTTGGATCGTCGTGGCCGGCCTGGCCAACGGCGCCGCGGTTGCCACCTACGACGGGGCACCCGACTACCCGGGGCCGGACCGCATCTGGCAAGTCGCCTCGGAGCTGGGTCTGACCTTTCTCGGCATCTCCCCCACCTTGATCCGCTCTCTCCAGCGGCATGGCGCCGAACACGCCCACCGGCATGACCTGTCGAGGCTGAGGACATTTGGCTCCACCGGAGAGCCGTGGAATCCCGATCCCTGGTGGTGGCTGTTCAGAGACATCGGCGGCGAGACCCGCCCCATCGTCAACATCTCGGGCGGGACCGAGATCGGGGCCTGTCTGCTCTCGGTGAACCTTCTCCAGGGAATCAAGCCCACGTCGCTTGGCGGCCCATCCCTCGGGATCGACGCCGACGTCTATGACGCCGAGGGCAGACCGGTTCGGGGCGAAGTCGGTGAGCTGGTGGTTCGCGGGTCATGGCCGGGGAGGACCAGAGGCTTCTGGAACGAGCCGGAAAGATACCTAGCCACCTATTGGGAGCGGTTCCCGGAGACTTGGGTTCACGGCGACTGGGCCTCGATCGACGACGACGGCTTCTGGTACCTCCACGGTCGATCAGATGACACCCTGAACATCGCCGGAAAGCGGATCGGCCCCGCCGAGATCGAGTCGGTGGCCGTCGCCTTCCCGCAAGTGGTGATGGCGGCCGCGATCGGGGTTCCCGACGAGGTCAAAGGGGAGGCGATCGCCCTCTACCTGGTGGCGGCGAGCGGTGTCGAGCCGGATGACCGTCTCACGTCGGAGATCGAAGGGGCGCTCGTCGAAACCCTGGGGAAGAGCTTCCGGCCCCAGGCGATCCGTTGGGTGAGCGACCTACCGCGCACCCGTTCGGCGAAGATCATGCGTCGGGTCGTCAAGGCGCTGGCGCTTGGCCACGAACCAGGGGACCTATCGAGTCTGGAGAACCCGGAGAGCCTCGAGGGGATCGATCGGCTCTGACCCGCAATGCCGACGCTACCAGTGAGCCGAGCCGAGGCCTGCTGAGATAGCTCTCATGATCGGCGTGTTCGACTCCGGTGTCGGAGGGCTCGGGGTCCTCGCCCACATCCGGCGTGAGCTGCCCGGGGCAGATCTGCTGTACCTCGCCGACCAGGGCCGAGCCCCTTACGGAACCCGCTCCCTCGACGAAGTTGCGGCCATTTCCGAGGAGGTGACCAGCTGGTTGCTGGGGAAGGGCGCCACGACCGTGGTGGTGGCCTGCAACACCGCTTCCGCCGCCGCCATAAACCGGCTGCGTGAGATCCACCCCTCGATCCCCTTCGTGGGGATGGAACCGGCGGTCAAACCCGCCGCCATCGCCACGAAATCCGGTGTTATCGGGGTGCTGGCAACCGCGGCCACCTTCCAGGGCGAGCTCTACTCCTCGGTGGTCAGCCGACACGCTCCCGACGTCCAGGTGCTCAATGCGGCATGCCCGACGTGGGTTCGCCTCGTAGAGGCGGGAAGGATCAAAGGCCGCGAGGTGGAGCGACAGGTCGCTCAGTGTCTTGCACCGCTGATCGAGGGCGGTGCTGACGTTTTGGTCTTGGGTTGCACCCATTTCCCGTTTCTGCGCCCGGTGATCGAGCAACTGGTCGGATCCACCATCACGGTGGTGGATCCGGCACCGGCGGTCGCCCTCCAGGTTGCCCGGGTCCACGTCGAAGACCCTGGTGAGGGAGACCTGGTCCTGGTCACCACAGCGAGCCCTCGCCGTTTGGCGAGGCTGGCGAGGGACCTCGCCGGAATCGAACCGACCCGACCTGTCCTAGCCTGGTCTCCCGAATGACGAACCTCGAGCCCGGCCCGACGGTGACCGAGCCACTCCGGTCCCGGCCGGATGTGGCCTGGCTCCGTCATGGCATGGCTCTGTTCGGCTGGGGCGAGAGTCGTCGCATCGACCCGGGGACCGGGAGCGACCGTTTCGAGAGGGCCCGCGAGGCCCTGGAGGCCACACCGGGCAGTATCGGCTTCGCCACCTTCACCTTTGACGAAGACGAGCCCGGATCGGTGGTCATCATCCCCGAAACGGTTCTCGAGGTCACCGAAGAAGGAACCCGGGTTCTGTCCGGGGAGCGCACCCACATCCCCCCAGCAATCGCCCAAGTCGCCATGCCGCCAGGATGGGTATCGGCCGACGACAAGGAATCGTGGCGATCCGCCATGGACCTTGCGTTGCAGGCGATCGCCCGCGGGGAGGTGGAGAAGGTGGTGCTCTCCCGCACCGTCGAGATGGCTTTCGACGCCGACGTCCCGGTGCATCACGTGGCACAGGAGCTTTTGGACAGCCAGGGACGCTCGCATACGTTCCTGATCGACGGTCTTGTCGGATCCAGCCCTGAGCTGTTGGTCTCCAAACACGGATCGGCAGTCCGGTCGGTCTCCCTTGCGGGGTCAGCCGATCGCACCGATCCTTCGGCGTCGGCTTCGCTCAACTCACAGAAGATGGCCGTGGAGCATTCTCTGGCAGCCGATTCGGTCGAGGAGGCATTGCTGCCGTTCTGCACCAGGCTGGAGAGACAGCCGAGCAGGGTGGAGACCTTCGCCGACATACACCACCTCGCCACCGGGTTCGAGGGTGAGGCCGTGTTGGGGACCAACGTGACCGATCTGGTGGCGGCGCTCCACCCCACCGCCGCCGTTGCCGGAACTCCCACCAAGGCCGCAGTCGAGCTGATCAGAGAGATCGAAGGCCATGGCCGGGGCCGCTATGCCGGGCCTGTCGGGTGGATGGATGCTGATGGCGATGGGGAGTTCGCCATCGCCCTGAGATGTGGCGAGATCAGGGGGCCGCTGGTCACGCTCTACACCGGTGTCGGGCTGGTGGATGGTTCGGATCCCGAGGCGGAGCTCGAAGAGACCCGGATCAAGCTGCGCCCGATGTTGAGGGCCCTTGGCCTCAGCTGAGACTGGTCACCAGCGACCGGGCGACCTCGTCGAGCGCTTGGCGGCGTTTGAGATCGGCCTCCCGGTCGACGGGAATCACCAGGGCATGACAGCCTCCCGCCCCCAGCCGTTGCTCCAGCTCGGGGACGAGGCCGCCGATCGAGGACAGGGTGTCGGCGTTGAGGCCGTGGAAATCGGCGTAAGTGGCGAGATGCCGCCCATGGGGAGTGACGAACAAACGATCGAAGCCCGGGGCGTGAGTCGCCTGCGGCAGAAGATCGAACAAACCACCGCCGTTGTTGTCCACAACCAGGAAAACCACGTCGGGTAGCTGATCGGCGATGAACCCGTTGCCATCGTGGAGCAGGGACAGGTCACCGGTCAGCACCAGCGTCCTCGATCCCGCTGCGGCCACCCCGAGCCCGGTGGACACGAGGCCATCGATGCCCGAAGCCCCCCGGTTGGCGTAGATCGATCCGCGGTGGAGGGTATGGGCGTCCACATCTCGAATCGGCATCGAAGAGGCCACGACCAGGCTCTCCCATGCACAGCCGGACAGGGCACGGGCAACTGAGGAGCCGGTTGGCTGCTCCCCCACCCCGATCGCCTCGTCGAGTGCAACGCGCATCGATCGATCCGCGGCTTCCCATCGCCCGGCCCATTCCGGGTCCACCGACGCCGCGGACGAGAGCCGTTCGATGGTGGCGACCGGATCGGCCTGGAGGAGGAGGGTGGCCTGACGTCGGGGGTCGTTCCAGGTGCCCCACCTGTCGATGCTGACCTGCACCCCTTCGAGCGAGGTGAGAGCCGAAATGCGGTCGCTGGGGCCGGTCCTCCCGATTGTCACCACCATCTCGGGCGTCAAAGAGGCAGGCACACCCGAGACCAGCAAATGGTGATAGGTGGAAACCGTGGGGTCCCCCCGCAGCCCGGAAAGGGCAGTCGCCAGGACCGGCCAGCCGAGCTTGGCGGCAGCAGCCAGCAGGGCCTCGGGCCCGTAGTCGCCCTCTCCGGCCACGATCAACCCGCGGGCACCTACCGGCACCTCGATGGCCGCCGCGCCGGGCGGAGCGATCAAGTGCTCCTGCCAGCGAGCATCCCCAGGCTTTCCTTCGACTGTGAACGGATAGGGATCGGCGGCCGACCTCCCGTCGTCCTCAACCGGCACGGTGGGCTCGCGAAAGGCGATGTTCAGATGGACCGGGCCTGGCCGCGATTCGTGGCCAAGGGCGCGTGCCACCGCCTGGGACACCGTGCTGCGCCAATAGGAGTTGTGATCGACACCCGATTGGGCGGGGCCGATATTGCAGGACCAACGCACCCTATTGCCGAAGAGCCCGACCTGGTCGATGGTCTGGTTGGCTCCGACGTGGAGCATCTCGGGGGGACGGTCGGCGGAGATGACGATCAGCGGCACCAGGGACTGGTCGGCTTCGATCACGGCCGGGAGGTGATTGGCGACCGCGGTGCCCGATGTCGACAACACCACCGTCGGCTGCCCGGTGGCCCGAGCATTACCCAGGGCCCAGAACGCCGCCGAGCGCTCATCGAGAACGACACGGGTGGTGATGCCAGGATGCTGGTCGAAGGCAATCGCCAGGGCGGCGGATCGCGAGCCAGGTGAGATGACCGCAAATGAAACCCCGTGTCTGGCCATCTCATCCGCCACCGCCCTGGCCAGGGCGGTGCTCGGGTTGGGCTGGGTCATGTCAGCACCTCTGCCGCCAAACGGACCTTGCGCAGCATTTCAGCGGCACGATCGCGTTCCGGGCGCCATCTCGCAAGGAGCTCCGGGTCGGGCTCCGGTCTTCGCACCTCGAGTTGGCCGTTGAGCGAAACCAGCGGATCCCGCGTGGGGTCGCCTTCGATCAGAGCCACCGTGCCCAGACCGCAGGCATAAGGCAGGTCGGGCAACAAAGAAGCCACCAGGAGGCCGGCGTAGATACCGACCGAGGTCTCCAGAGCGGAGGACACGACCACAGGAACACCGGCACGCGCCGCGATGTCCAGCGCCCGGTTGACACCACCGAGTGGCTGCACCTTGAGGACCACCAGATCCGCTGCGCCGGAAACGGCCACCTCGAGAGGGTCGGGGCGAAGCCGGACGAGCTCGTCGGCCGCCAGAGGGACGTCGGTTCGCTTCTTGAGCTCGATCATCTCCTCCAGCGTGGCCACTGGCTGTTCGGCATACTCCAGCCCGAACTTGGAGAATGTGGCGAGACGCTCGGTCGCGGTGTCCAGGTCCCAGCCCGCGTTGACGTCGACACGGATCTTGCCCTCGGGGCCCAGCGCTTCCCTGACCGAGTCGAGCCGATCCTCGTCTTCGATGGGAGCCTGGCCGGGCTCACCTACCTTGACCTTTGCGGTGCTGGCCCCGGACTCGAGCACCAGGCTCCTTGCGATCTGAGGCGAGACCGCCGGTACGGTCACATTGACCGGGATCGACTTCCGCCCCGGTTCGGGCAGCGCGCTGCAGGCCGCTTCCAGCGCCGCCGCCAACCACCGGGTGGTGACCTCAGGTGGATAGTCCGGGAACGGTGAGAACTCGCCCCATCCGGCCGGTCCCCGTATCAGCACACCCTCGCGATGGTCGACACGTCGAAACCGATGACGCATCGGTATCCGGAACGGGTGAAGCTCGAGCGCGTCGAGGAGCTCGCTCACTGGCCCTGCTCCTGGCGGATGAAGCCGACGAGACGGTCGACCTGATCCTCGGTGAGTGACGACTGAAAAGAAGGCATCCGGCCTCTCCCCAAGCTGATGGTCGCGGTCAGGAAATCGTCGGGCTGGCTCGCTGCGTTGGAGCCCGTTCCCAGCGAC
>JBBDQO010000051.1:0-7203 GCA_040905925.1 Acidimicrobiia bacterium
TCGTCCTGGTTTCCTGGGCGTGGAGCTATCTGACGTTTCGCAGGGGAGCGAGGATTATCACCGAGGTGCCACCGACGCCAGGTCCAAGGGATGCTCCCTGATCCCTGGGGAGCCGATCACACCGCCACGTCGCGGCGGTTGAATGCCCAGGTGCCCACGGCCACCAGGACGACTATGAGCCCGGCCATGATCAGGACGTTTCCTGTCTGCACGCCGTTCCGAAGCGGCGCCCCTCCGTTGAGCCAGTTGAAGGGTGAGTAGCCCTTTATCCATTCCAGACCTTCGACTTGGGGCAGGATCCCGTTGGCGGCAAAACCGAAGACGGCGATTCCGGCACCGGTGCCTATAGCCAGTCCCCGTCGCCCGGTGGCAGCGCCGACCGCATAGGCCAGGGACCCGAACAAGCCCGCGAACAAGATCAGATGCAGGTGCATTGCGGCGAAGTCACCAAGGCCGATCCCCTCCAGTTGGGCGGGTCCGGCCAGCGCCATGAGGGCGACGAGCAAGGCGACTCCAATCAGCACCACTGTCACCAGGAAGGCAGCGAACCGTTGCAGCGCCAGGCGGGTCCTACTCACCGGATGGGCGAGGATGAGGTCGAGCGTGCCGGCCTCCTCATCGCCGGCCAGGATCCTGGTACCCGCCGAGATCGAATACACGATGATCAGCAGGCCCACGATCAATCCATACACCGTGGCGTTGAGGTAACCGGCGGGGGTGGCGATGTCGGTGTAGTTCATAGCCTCCAGAAGCGCTTCGGGATAGTTCTCCAGAGCCTGGCGCATCTGCGGGTTATCGATAGTCGGCCAGAAGGCGGCATACATCCCCCCCACCGCGGCGATGGCGACTGTCCAGCCGATGAACGATCGACGGTTGTCTCGCAGCCACTTGGTGAAGCTGTTACGAAGCATGGTCAGCGCTCCCCGCCCAGGTCGTAGTAGTCGAAGAAAAGCTCTTCCAGATCCGGCTCTTCAGCCGTGATGTTGACAACTCCCCGGCGGGCGGCCGCTTTCACCAGGCTGTCGGCCCGACCGTCGAGCCGGCACCTGAGAAGGGACCCCTCGACGGATACTTCGCTCACTCCGGGAATGGCGGCAAACTCGTCTGCGGTCACCTCCTCGTCGAACAGGACCTCGACCCGTCGTCTTGCCCGATGCCGAAGCTGCTCCACGCTTTCCACGGTGGTCAACCGACCTAGCCGGACGATCCCTACCCGGTCAGCGGTGCGCTGGACCTCGCTCATCACATGGGACGACATGAAAACGGTGCGTCCCTCCGACACGGCCCGGCGGACCATTCTCGAGAACTCGAGTTGGAGGAAGGGGTCGAGACCGCTGGTCGGCTCGTCGAGGATCATCAAATCCGGCTCGTGCATGAACGCCTGCACCACGCCCACCTTCTGACGATTGCCCCGGGAAAGCGTCTTGATCTTTCTGGTCATGTCGAGGTCGAGTCGCTGTGCGAGCTCATCGATCCGTCTCGGATCGACCCCACCCCGGAGATTGCCCAGGTACGTCAACAACTCCAAGGGCGTCTGGCGGCCATCGACCACGAATTCGCCCGCTAGGTACCCAATGCGGCGGCGAAGCTCGACCCCATCGGCTCGCGGATCGAGCCCGAGGACACTGGCCGACCCGCTGCTAGGGCGGATCAGGTCGAGGAGGAGGCGAATCGTTGTGGTCTTGCCGGCGCCGTTGGGCCCGAGGAGTCCATAGACCTCACCGGTCTTGACTTCCATGTCGAGCCCGTCGAGCCCCCGGGTACGGCCATAGTCCTTCACCAGGGCCTCGGTCCTGATCGCGATCTCGGGCATGAGCCTCCTTCCCTACGCGTCACTGGTCCGACAGACCTTGCCGTTACCCCAGAGGTAGAGGGAACGGGCGTTTCCAATTCGACCCTGGGCTCAGGAGAACGGCTAGGGCCGCATGACCCGGACGGATTGGCCGGATGGCCCCGGGGCTCGGCGCCTAACTCGAGGAGCCAGGATGCGAACGAGAGAAGCGAAGGGTGCGGGCGAGAGGATTTGAACCTCCACGGACTTTCGTCCACTGGGACCTAAACCCAGCGCGTCTGCCAAGTTCCGCCACACCCGCGTGTGAGGCCCATTATCCCGTGAAGACTGCTGTCCTCAGAACTCGAACCCCAGAGCTTGGGTTACGTGGTGGGCCGCCCGGGATTCGAACCCGGAGCCGTTTGATTAAGAGTCAACTGCGCTGCCAGTTGCGCCAGCGGCCCTCGCCGAAGTCTACCTTCCGGTAGCTTTCCTTCACGAAGTCGATCCACGCGAGAGTGGTGACGAACGCGTTTGTGCTCTTTCGCATCGAAACGCGACAGACCCCATAGGCAAGGTGATTCTTACGATGACCTGTGCCGTCCGGCTTGATGAAGGTCTTGGTGAAATTCTCGATATCGATTCCGAGTTCCGTCGACCAGAAGTGTCTCGCCGACCTCTCGTCGTTGTCGAAATGGAGGTTGATTGAGGCGGCGAATGTCGCGGTCGAGTCATGGAACCGACGGACCCAGTGCATCAACAGCCGAAGAGCCTCGGGCTCGGAGTGGGCCATCTCCAATCGTCGATTCGTCTTGCTTCCCTCAGCCCAATAGAGGGCCACCCCCATCGCCCAGAACGGATCGTCTTGAAGGTGAATCGCCTCGAGACAGGCCTGCGCCTGGATCAATTCGATCTCCGCCCGTCGTTTCTTCTGAGTATCCACCGGGATGCCCACCCGGGACCCATACGTCCGTTCCCTGATCGCGGCGTACTGCTGGTCCGTCAACCGTACCTCACGACACCAGGTGGCCAGGGTCGACTTCGCCACTGGGATCAGGTCCATGATCTCGCCATAGGACAGACCGAGTCGGCGCAGATCCTTCCCCAACACGGAACGCTCCCATCGAGACGATCGGTCCCAGGCCTCGATCCGAGTCATCAATTCAGGCCCCACCCCCATGTTTCCGAAGATAGGGATGGGGTGGGACAGAAACCGGAGGGCAATTACGCTGTGGTGATCCACGGGCTGTGGCGCAGCTTGGTAGCGCGCGACGTTTGGGACGTCGAGGTCGTCGGTTCGAGTCCGACCAGCCCGACGAAGGCCGTAAACTCACCCTCCCGCGGGTGTAGCTCAATGGTAGAGCTCCAGCCTTCCAAGCTGGTGGTGAGGGTTCGATTCCCTTCACCCGCTCGAATGGGTCGCCCATCGGGGCGATGTCCAAGCCCTTGCCCCTGTAGCTCAATGGGATAGAGCAGCGGACTTCTAATCCGCAGGTTGGGGGTTCGAGTCCTCCCGGGGGCGCGAGGACGACCCATTCGACATGGTGGCCGTAGCTCAGTCCGGTTAGAGCACCTGGTTGTGGTCCAGGACGTCGCGGGTTCGAATCCCGTCGGTCACCCGAACCGCAGCCGCTCATAGAGCGGCTGCGTCTCATGTCCCAAGCCAGGAGCCAAATGAGCACAACCATCACCGAGACCGGCCCCTTCGAGCGGCTGGTCAAGTTCCGACTCACGGAAGAACAGATCGCAGCCGGGAAGGCAGCTACGGCACGCAAGCTGTCCCAGGACCTCAAGCTGCCGGGATTCCGTCCGGGGAGGGCCCCGCTCCCAGTGGTGGAGGCTGCGGTCGGCGCCGACCGGCTTCGCAGCGAGGTCATCGACGACCTGGTGCCTCCGACGCTGACCCAGGTCCTCACTGAAGAAGAGATCAGCCCTGCTGTTACCCCGAAGCTGGAGAGTCTCAACGACGTCGACGGTGGTGTCGACGTCGAGGTTCGGGTCACACTCTGGCCCACCATCGAGCTCCCCACATACAAAGGTCGTGACATCCAGGTCACATCCCCTCTGGTGACCGAGGAGGAGATGGAGGCCCAGGTGACCCGGATGCTCGAGCAGTTCGCCACCGTCGAGGAGGTGGAGCGAGCGGCGGAGGTGGGCGACTTTGTGTCAATTGACATATCAGCCAACAGCGGCGAGGAGCAGGTGCCCGAAGCAAACGCGGCCGACCTGCTCTACGAGATCGGATCCAGTGTCTTCATCGAGGGCATGGATGATCATCTACCTGGTGCCCGGGCGGGAGATTCGGTCGACTTCGATGCGCCGCTCCCGCCCGGCTTTGGTGAGAGGGCCGGGGAGCCGGTCCATTTCAAGGTGACGGTGAACGAGGTCAAGGAGCGGATTCTCCCCGAGTTGGACGACGCCTGGGTCGACGAGAACACCGAGTTCGAGACGGTCGAGGAGTTGTACGTCGAGTTACGGGAGCGTCTCTCCGAGGCCAAACGCCAGGCGGTGTCAAGGCAATTCGCCGAGCGTGCTTTGAGCACCCTGGTGGATCAGGTCGAGGTGGATCTCCCCGACGGCTTGATCCGAGCAGAGATGGACGATCATATGCATCGATTCCTCCATCGGCTGCAGGAGAACGAGCTGACCCTCGACGACTACTTCCGGGTCTCGGGCGTCGATCAAGAGACCTTCGTCGATGACCTGCGCGCCCAGGCCGAGTTGTCGCTCCGGAATCAGCTCGTGCTGGAGGCTCTGGCCGAGGCGGAAGGCATCGAGGTGACCGAGGAGGACCTGTCCTCGACACTGCGAGCCCTAGCCACTCAGTCCGGGGATCCGGTGGCCTACCTTCGGGCGTTCCGGGAGAGCGGCCGAGAATTAGCCCTGGCCAGTGATATTCTCAGAAACAGGGCATTGGATGTCGTCTTCTCGAATGCAAACCCTGTGGACGAAGTCGGCAACCCAATCGATTTGAGCTTGCAAGTGACCGAAGTCGAAGCCGAGGTCGTGGAGGCCGAGCCCATCGAGGTCGAGGCCGTTATTGCCGAGGTCGTGGAGGAAGAAGAATGAGAGCCGAGAACTATGTCATCCCAACTGTCTTCGAGCAGACGAGCCGGGGTGAGCGCTACTTCGACATTTACAGCCGGCTGCTCAGGGACCGCATCATCTTCTTGGGCACGCCCATCGACGACACCATCGCCAATCTGATCATGGCTCAGCTCCTTCATCTCGAGTCGGAAGATCCCGACAAGGACATCTTCCTCTACATCAACTCTCCCGGCGGTTCGATCACCTCACTGTTCGCCATCTACGACACGATCCAGTACATCAAGCCCGATGTGAGCACGGTGTGCATGGGCATGGCCGCCTCGGCGTCAGCGGTGATCCTCGCCGGTGGGGCGAAGGGCAAGCGTTTCGCTCTCCCACATGCCCGAGTAATGCTCCATCAGCCACACGGTGGCGCTCAGGGTCAGGCTTCTGACATCGAGATCCAGGCCAAACTCATCGTTCAGATGCGTGAGCAGCTCAATTACATCCTCGCCGACCACACCGGTCAGACGTACGACAAGATCGCATTGGACACCGAGAGGGACTACTGGATGCTCGCCGATGCGGCCAAGGAGTATGGGGTGATCGACGGAATTCTCACCCGCCGGGAGCTCACTGCGGTAGCCTCCCAGTAGACGGAGGAGGTCTCAACTCGGATGGCCAGACTCGGCGAGGGCGGCGAGCTGTTGAAATGCAGCTTCTGCGGTAAGTCTCAAAAGCAAGTCAAGAAGCTGATCGCTGGGCCTGGCGTCTACATCTGTGACGAGTGCATCGATCTCTGCAACGAGATCATCGAGGAGGAGTTCTCGACCACCGAGGAGATCAACTTTGCCGAGCTCCCCAAACCGGTCGAGATCAAGTCCTATCTCGATGATTATGTGGTCGGGCAAGAAGAAGCCAAGAAGAAGCTCTCGGTAGCGGTCTACAACCACTACAAGCGGATCCGCAGTGGCGACGTGCAGCGAGACGTCGAGCTCCAGAAGTCCAACATCCTCCTTATCGGGCCGACCGGCTCGGGCAAGACCCTCCTCGCCCAAACTCTGGCCCGTCAATTGAACGTCCCGTTCGCCATCGCCGACGCCACCAGCCTCACCGAAGCCGGCTACGTCGGCGAGGATGTAGAGAACATCCTCCTCAAGCTCCTCCAGGCCGCCGACTACGACGTGAACCGAGCCCAACAGGGCATCATCTACATCGACGAGATCGACAAGGTCTCACGCAAAGCCGAGAACCCGTCGATCACACGCGATGTCTCCGGTGAGGGTGTGCAGCAGGCCCTGCTCAAGATCCTCGAAGGGACCCAGGCATCCGTCCCTCCCCAGGGCGGGCGTAAACACCCGCATCAGGAGTTCATCCAACTCGACACGACCAACATCCTTTTCATCTGCGCGGGCGCTTTCGGTGGCCTGGAGGATCTCATCGCCAACCGGGTAGGGAAGCGAGGAGTCGGCTTTGGCGCCGACGTGCGCTCCCGCAAGGATGGCCGGCCCACGGAGCTGCTGACTCAGGTGATGCCCGAGGATCTAATGAAGTACGGGTTGATCCCCGAGTTCGTCGGGCGTCTCCCGGTGATGGCCACGGTCGAGGACCTCGACATGGATGCCCTGATCAGGATCCTCACCGAGCCCAAGAACGCACTCATCAAGCAATACGCACGCATGTTCGAGATGGATGAGGTCGAGTTGGTGTTCACTCCCGACTCGTTGGACGCGATCGCTGAACAGGCGTTGAAGCGAGGGACCGGTGCCCGTGGCCTGCGGGCGATCCTCGAGGAGGTCCTCCTCAACACGATGTACGACCTCCCCTCCCGTACCGACATCGACCAGGTTCTCATCGACCGTGACGTGGTCGAGGACAAGGTGAACCCGACTTTGGTCCCGGCTCGTGAAGTGGACAGGCCCGCCGAGAAATCGGCCTGACCAAGGCTCTAGCCGGGCCGCGAAAACCTCGCTTCGGTCGCGAATAACAACCATGTCGTTAAAGCGGCTATTCGTGGTCGGAAGGCGTTACTGTTCCTTCGGATCACCAACAGTGGTCGCAACAAGGGAAGAACGGGAGGCGCAGATCCCCGACCTGTAATCGGTCACCTGGGTCGAGGGGGAGCCAGTGGTGAGACCGGCCTGTCCCATGGCTAAGAAGGGATAGGAACAGATGTTGATCGGCATGCGGCGATCCCGCTTGGCTCTAGCGACGACGACGGCCCTGCTGTTGGCTTTGTCATTGCTGATCGTCGCGTCAGGCTCGGCGGAAGCGACGACCAAACACGACGACTACACGACCACGACCAAGCACGACGACAACACGACCACGACCGGCGCCACCACGACGACGACCCAGGTCACCACGACGACGTCTCAGGCGACCACGACGACGTCTCAGGCGAC
>JBBDQO010000052.1:0-25435 GCA_040905925.1 Acidimicrobiia bacterium
CCGCCCCGGCACTCTCCAGTGGTCGGGCGGGCAGGAACACACCGGTGACCACTGCCCCGAGCAGGGCCACTCCGGCCGCAACCCACACTGCGATCCCCATCCCGTCGATGAAGGCGGCGCCGGCTGCTTCCAAGAGCGGCACACCGACAGCGCCGATCTGAGTAGCGACTGCCGCAGCTCCTCCGACCGAATCTCCGGCTACGGCCGCGGCCTCGGCGGGGAGATTGGCCACGACCGGGGCCATGGAAGTCGAGTAGGACGAGGCGAGGACACTGCCCAGGATGGCGACACCGAGAGCGCCACCGATCTGACGGGTGGTGTCGTTCATCGCCGAGCCCACCCCGGCCTTGGCCAAAGGAAGGGAGCCCATGATCGACTCGGTGGCCGGGGCCATCGCAGTCCCCATCCCGGCGCCGAGGATCGCCAGTGCGACAGCCACCCTTCCGTAACCGGTGTCAACTGTGATCGTTGCCAGAATCGACATCGCGGTCGCGACTATGACCAGCCCGGTGGTCACCACTCTCTTGGTGCCGAACCGCTCGGCGAACCGGGCCGAGAGCGGCGCCGCCACGATCATGGTGGCCACCGGCATCACCCGGAAGCCGGCCTGCAACGGAGTGAACCCAAGGACGAACTGGAGGTACTGGGTGTTCAGGAACACGGTCCCGAACATGGCAAAGAACACCATGGTGATGGCGACACTCGCCGCGCTGAACCTCGGGTTCTCGAAGAAGCTGAGCCGGAGCATGGGATGTGGGGTCTTGGTCTCCCACCAGAGAAACGCGGCGATCAGCACGGCGGCGAGGCCAAATGCGATCAGGACCTGTGGATCGGTCCACCCCCGGGCCGGGGCCTCGATGATGGCGTAGACCAGGGTGACCAGACCCGCGATCGACAGCACCGCCCCCAGCGGGTCGAGTGGGGTGGCGTCGGGATCCTTCGATTCGGGCACCAGCACCGCCCCGGCTCCGATGGCAACAATCACCACCAAGACATTGATCAGGAAGATGGAGCCCCACCAGAAGTTCTCGAGCAGCCAGCCCCCGAGCACCGGGCCCAGGATGATCCCGAGACCCGCCACCGCGGCCCAGGCGGCGATGGCGCGGCCCCGCTCCGGGCCCTCGAAGACGTTGGTGATGATGGAAAGGGTGGCGGGCATGATCAACGCCCCGCCGATCCCCATCACCGCCCGGGCAGCGATCAGGGCGTTGGCGGAATCGGCAAACGCCGCCGCGATCGAGCTCAGACCGAACAACACCAAACCGACGTTGAGCGCCAACTTGCGACCGAAACGGTCACCAAGCGATCCCATGGTCAGCAACAGGCCGGCGAACACCAGGACGTAGGCATCGACCATCCATTGCAGCTGGCTTGCCGTAGCACCCAATTCCCGTACCAGCGTGGGGAGGGCAACATTGAGGATGGTGTTGTCCAACCCGATGATCACGAGGCTCAGGGACAGGGCAACGAGGGTGGCCCACCGCCTCCGATAGATGGTCGCCGCGTCCATTCGTGCTCCTTCGACTTACGAAACTGGACGGTATCGTATCGTAATCAGCGGCCACCGCCAACCGATTCGTCACCCGCAGCAGCGGATCCGAGGAGGGTTAGGGTGAACCGCATCTAGGAACGGAGCGAGATGTCTGGTGAGCTGACATTCGTCGAGCTCGGCGTCGAGGACGTCGAACGGGGCCGCAGGTTCTACGAAGGATTGTTTGGCTGGAGCTTCGATCCAGGGCCGTCGGGCGAGGGTTATGTCATCACCATGCCCAATGTGGGAGGCGGCATCCATGGCGGGGACCCGGGCTCGGCGCCGTACGTGTTCTTCAGTGTCGACGACATCGAAATCGCCGCCGAACGAGTCAAGGATTTCGGTGGCACGGTGGAGGACCTGGACATCGATGGCGGTGAGGAATCGATCGCCCGGTTCGGTCGGTTCAAGATGTGCCGCGACGATCAGGGCTCGCCGTTCGGGTTGCATCAACGACCGAACGCCTAGAGAGTGTCCTTAGCCAGCGAGTTGAGCAACCTTCTCTCCTCGAGAAGGCGTCGCTCCGCCTGATTGCTCACTAGGGCTAGAGCGGCTCCGTAGGCCGCATCTGCTGCTTCGATTTGACCGTTGCGGCGGAGCAGCTCGGCCCGCGTCGCATGAAAAAGGTGATAACCGTCGAGGTCGAGACCCTCCAGCTGGTCAAGGGCCGCGTTGACCCCGTCGATCTCCGCCACCGCCACCGCCCGGTTGAGGGCGACGACCGGTGTGGAGGCCATCGCCATCAGCTGGTCGTAGAGCTGGAGGATCTGGCTCCAATCGGTTCCTTCGGCAGTGGGAGAATCGCTGTGCACCGCCGCGATTGCTGCCTGGATCTGGAATGGGCCGGGATGATTCCTCCGCAGGCAAGCTCGGACCAGCGATTGCCCCTCCTCGATGAGCTCTCGGTCCCATAGCGACCAATCCTGATCTCCAAGGAGGACGATCGAGCCTTCGGCGGTGGTTCGGGCCGCCCGACGCGACTCGGTGAGCAGGAGCAGGGCGAGCAGACCGACGGCTTCTGGCTCGTCGGGCATCAAGTCCGTGAGCAGACGGGCGAGGCGAATCCCCTCGGCGCAAAGATCGGAGCGAATCAGCTCCTCGCCGCTCGAGGCGGCGTAACCCTCGTTGTAGATGAGGTAGATCACGGTCAGGACCGCCCCGAGGCGTTCGGGAAGGTCAGCATCCCGAGGCACTCGATATGGGATGTTGGCCGCCTTGATCTTCCGCTTGGCCCTCACCAGCCGTTGGGCCATGGTCGGCTCCGGAACCAGAAAGGCTCGTGCGATCTCGGGGGTTTGGAGCCCACCGAGCAACCGCAGGGTCAGGGCAACTTGAGCGGGAGCCTCCAACGCCGGGTGACAACAGGTGAAGACGAGCCGGAGACGATCGTCGCTCAACGGGCCCTCGATCGGATCCGATTCCGATTCAACATGGAGCAAAAGTGCTTGGGCATGACGGTCCTCTCTCGTCGACTCACGTCGCAGACGATCGATGGCCCGATTTCGAGCCGTGGTGACGATCCACCCCCCCGGGTTGGGAGGCAGACCCGACTCCGGCCATCTCTCGGTCGCCACCACGAACGCCTCCTGAACCGCCTCTTCGGCGACATCGATGTCACGAAAGAGGCGGATCAGGGTGGCGACTGCTTTGCCGGATTCCTCCCGGAAGATCCGGTCGACGGCGGCTGCTTCGTACCCGGCTGATGCCACTTCAGACTTCGGGCTCGTCCTGGAAGGGTCGCACCTCGACGGAGCCCCGACAGGCAACGGTTGCCTTGCGAGCCCAATCCAACGCGGCGTCGAGATCCGCGGCTTCGATGATCCAGAAGCCGCCGATCTGCTCCTTGGTCTCCGCGTACGGCCCGTCGGTGATCATCGTCTCGCTGCCTTGGGCACTGACGACGGTGGCGGTCTCGGCGGGGTGAAGACCTCCACCGAATACCCAGGCACCGGCCGCCTTGAGCTCGGCGTTGACTGCGTCGACATCGGCGTAGATCTGCTCGATCTCCTCGGCGGCGAGTTCTTCGGCTCCTGCGGTGTCGTACACCGAGAGCAGGTACTGAGTCATCATGATCTCCTCTCTATGGGGAGGCACCTTGCCTCTCCCTTCATACCCACTACGAACGCGGCCAGCCCAAATCGACAGCGGGGACTGGATTCTTGCCGACCGCTACATGTTGCGCCGGTACTGGCCACCGACGTCGTAAAGGGCCCGGCTCATCTGACCCAATGAGGCGACCTTCGCCGTCTCCATCAGCTGGGCGAAGATGTTCCCGCCGGAGACCGCCATTTGCTGCAACGCGGTCAGGGCCACCGGCCCCACCTCCGCATTCCGGTCCTGAACCGCGCGCACATTGGCTATCTGTCGCTTCTTATCGTCGTCGGTGGAGCGGATCAGCTCCTCGGGGACCACAAACGGCGACCCTGCCTTGGAGATGAAGGTGTTGACCCCCACGATCGGATAGAGGCCGGACTCCTTCTGCTGTTCGTAATAGAGCGACTCCTCCTGGATCTTGGTCCGCTGGTATTGGCGCTCCATGGCTCCGAGCACTCCCCCACGGCTGTTGAGACGCTCGAACTCGAGAAGCACCGCCTCCTCCACGAGGTCGGTCAACTCCTCGATGATGAAGCTCCCCTGAAGCGGGTTCTCGTTCTTGGTCAGGCCCAGCTCCCGGTTGATGATGAGTTGGATGGCGACGGCTCGCCGCACCGACTCCTCGGTGGGGGTGGTGATCGCCTCGTCGTAGGCATTGGTGTGGAGGCTGTTGGTGTTGTCGAAGATGGCATAGAGGGCCTGGAGCGTGGTCCGGATGTCGTTGAAGCTGATCTCCTGGGCGTGCAACGACCGCCCCGAGGTCTGCACGTGGTATTTCAGCTTCTGAGAGCGATCGTTTCCGCCATAACAATGCTTGATCGCCTTGGCCCAGATGCGACGGGCCACCCGCCCGATGACCGCGTACTCGGCGTCGATCCCGTTGGAGAAGAAGAAGGAGAGGTTGGGGGCGAAGTCGTCGATGTCCATGCCCCGGGCCAGATAATTCTCGATGTAGGTGAAACCGTTGGCCAGGGTGAAGGCGAGCTGAGTGATCGGGTTGGCGCCCGCCTCGGCCATGTGATAACCGCTGATCGACACCGAGTAGAAGCTGTCCACGTCGTTGTCCACGAAGTACTGCTGGATATCGCCCATCATCCGCAGCGCAAACTCGGTGGAGAAGATGCAGGTGTTCTGTGCTTGATCCTCCTTGAGAATGTCGGCCTGGACCGTCCCACGGACCCGGTGGATCGTCTCCTGCTTGATTTGCTCGTAGACGGCGGCAGGAAGCACCTGATCGCCGGTGACTCCAAGCAGACGGAGCCCCAGCCCATCGTTGCCAGGTGGCAGCGGCCCCGAATACACGGGGCGGGGGCGGTCGTGGTAGAGCTCGTTGATCCTGGCTTCGACGTCGTTCCAGAGGTCGTGCTCGGTGATGTGGCGCTCACATGCCTGGTCGATCGCAGCGTTCATGAAGAAGGCGAGGATCATCGGGGCCGGGCCGTTGATCGTCATCGACACCGAAGTTGCCGGGTCGGAGAGGTCGAAGCCGGAATAGAGCTTCTTGGCGTCGTCCAAGCTGGCGATCGATACCCCGGAGTTGCCCACCTTGCCATAGACATCTGGTCTTTCGTGGGGATCCTCTCCATACAGCGTGACCGAGTCAAAGGCAGTCGACAGACGCTTCGCCGTGGTGTCCGCAGCCAGGTAGTGGAAACGCCGATTGGTCTGTTCGGGCGGTCCCTCGCCGGCGAACATTCGGGCGGGGTCCTCTTCGCCCCGCTTGAAGGGGAAGACACCCGCGGTGTAGGGAAACTCACCGGGGACGTTCTCCTGGAGCAGCCATTGCAGACGATCGCCCCAGGATCGATAACGGGGCAGGGCAACCCGGGGCACCCGGGTGTGACTCAGTGTCTCCTGATGCAACGGCACCCTGATCTCGTTGCCTCGCACGTGATAGATGAACTGCTCCCCGCCGTATTCGGCAAGCATCCCTTCCCAGTGCTCCAGGGCCCGGCGGTTCTCGGGGTCGAGCTTCTCGACGACGACGGCGCTCACCTGTTCGACGTCGAGGCCGGACTCCGCCGCACCACGCAGCTGGTAGAGCCTCTCCGCTACCCCCGATTGCTCGTCGACCCAGGAGTCGTACTCGCGAACCCTGGCGACGACCTCAGCCAGGTAACGCGTCCGCTCGGGGGGGACCACGTGTCGCTTGGCGGTGTCGCTGGTCGGCAGGTCGATCGTGGACTCCAGCCCGAATCCCTTCTCCCCCAGAGCGCCAACCAAGGCCTTGTAAAGCCGATTGGTGCCCGGGTCGTTGAAGTCGGAGGCAACCGTGAGGTGGATCGGCAGCGAGGAATCGTCGGCATTGAACTCGAGGTGGTTTCGCTTGTACTGCTTGCGCACGTCGCGCAGGGCGTCGAGCGCCCCTTCCTTGTCCGCCTTGTTGATCGCAACCATGTCGGCGAAATCGAGCATGTCGATCTTCTCGAGTTGGGTGGCGGCCCCATACTCCGGTGTCATCACGTACATCGAAAGGTCGGAGAAGTCGACGATCTCGGTGTCCGACTGCCCGATCCCCGAGGTCTCCAGGATCACCAGATCGAAACCGGCAGCCTTCACCACGTCCAGCGCTTGGCGAACATGGGGTGACAGCGAGAGGTTCGGCTGGCGGGTGGCCAGCGAGCGCATGTAGGCACGGGGATGCGGGAGCGAGTTCATCCGGATCCGGTCCCCGAGCAGGGCGCCTCCGGAGCGCCGCTTCGAGGGGTCGACCGAGATCACCGCGAGCCGCAGGTCCTCGAAGTCGAGCAGGAGCCGTCGCACCATCTCATCGACCAAGCTCGACTTCCCGGAACCACCGGTGCCTGTGATTCCGACTACCAGGCCGTCGGCGGCGGCGGCCTTGGCTTCGATTTGTTCGAAGACATCGGCGTACTTCTCGCCATAGTTCTCGGCGGCGGAGATCAGCCCGGCCACGACCTTGGTGTTCTCCGTGGTGAGCGTGGAGAGATCGAACTCGTCGCCTACCTCGCCGGTTGCGAAGTCCGACCTGACCATCATGTCGGCCACCATTCCCTGGAGACCGAGCTCCCGGCCGTCGTCCGGGGAGTAGATCCTGGTGATGCCATATTCGGCCAACTCAGCGCCCTCGCCGGGGAGGATGGTCCCGCCACCGCCGCCAAAGAGCCGGATGTGACCGGCATCCCGCTCCACCAGGAGATCCCTGACATAGCGATAGAACTCCATATGGCCGCCCTGGTAGGAGGTCACCGCGATGGCATGGGCGTCCTCCTCGATGGCGGTCTCCACGATGTCGAGACCGGTGCGGTTGTGCCCGAGATGGACCACTTCCGCCCCCGATGCCTGGAGGATGCGCCGAAAGATGTTGATCGAGGCGTCGTGCCCGTCGAACAGCGTGGTCGCGGTGACGAACCGGACCCTGTTGTTCATGCCAACTCGCGATGGGAGCCCGTCTGTCATTCTCTCTTTCAAGGACTAGTGCAAACTGTACCGGCGGATTCGGGCGCTCTTTCCCGTTTCAACATGAGGAAAAGCCCGCTAGATTGTGTCTTGGGATGGCTTATCACCTAGGGCGGCTACAAGGCTCCAGACTGGAGCCAACACACGTGACGATCGAAATCGACGATGCGCGATTTCGGATCACCACCGGGCGACGGCACATGGGGTCATGGCCGATGCGCGAGGTCAAGGTAGAGCGAACCTCGATCTACCGTTTCTCCTTCGACATCGAAGGGGACCATCTGGAGTTCTTCCCCGACGATCCCTCGGAGTTTTCGGACGCCGTGGGGGCCTTCATCGACCTGACCGACAGCAAACGTGGCCGATTCGGTCTGAAAGCACGTATCCAGAACGCATCCGGCAGCTAGTTCTCGCCGTCTGGCAATATCGACGTCATGGCTCGCCATCTGATCAAGCGCGGAGCGATCGCCGGAGCGGTCGTGATCGGCCTGGAGGCCGCTTATGCGGTCCTCCGCCCCACCCCGGTCCTCGAGGAATTCGATCCTTCCGCGTCTTTCGGTGACCCGACACTGCCGCAGATGCGGGTGGTGGTCCTTGGCGACTCCTCTGTGACGGCCCCGGGTGTCTCCGGACCCGAGGAGGTATGGGTGTCCCTGATCAGCCAGCGTCTCGCGGTCGATCATCACGTCATACTCGAGTCAGTGGCAGTCGGAGGCTCATGTGCGCACGACCTCATCCAGCAGCAACTGGCCGCGGCCATCGAGTTCGATCCGGACCTGATCTTCGTGGCAGTGGGAGCCAATGACGTGCTCCGCGGGGTCTCGCGGAAGCGGTTCGAGAGGAATCTGGATCATCTGGTGCGGGACCTCGCGTCCACCGGGGCCACCATCATCCTCAGCGGGGTCGGTGACCTGGGGACGATCCCTCGTCTTCAGCCTCCGCTCCGTCACCTGTTCTCACATCGCTCCGCTGGGTTCGATCGTATTCATCGCAAGGTCGCCGCCCGACATGGCGCCCACGTCGTCGAACAGCGCGCCGACCGCCCCGAGGACTGGTACTCGGATCGATCCTTGTGGGCCGCGGACCTGTTCCATGTGAGCGCCGCGGGGCACCGTCGATGGGCCGACGCGGTGTGGACCACTTTGGAGCGCCAGCTCACCGGTGTGAATGGACCGCGCTGAAGCCTTTTCGAGGCTCGAGCGCTCGCCGATCGCCCACCTGGCCACCACCCGACCCGACGGGGGGCCGCATCTGGTTCCAGTCACCTTCGCTCTCGACGCAGGCCGGATCGTCCATATGGTCGATGACAAGCCGAAGTCCACGACCCGTCTCCAGCGTCTGGTGAACATCGCCGCCAACCCGAGAGCCAGTCTGCTCGTCGACCACTACAACGACGACTGGGCCCGGTTGTGGTGGGTCCGCGTCGACGGCCCGGCGCAGGTGGTTGAGGACGGATCAGAGTGGGAGGCCGCTCGCGCCGCCCTGTCCTCGAAGTACCACCATTACCAGGACCGCCCACCGCAGGGGCCGGCTGTGTTCATCACGATCGACAAGATCACTGGATGGGTTGGGTCAGGATGACACCGTCCTCGGTGGCCAACCAGTCCACCCGTTGGTCGTGGTCGACGACCGGGACCGTGTCGATGACCCGGCCGGCGACGGTGACGCCGATCGCCTCGCTGTCGGCGCGGCGACCGGCGAGCACCCGGTCGTAGTAGCCGCCACCCCGACCCAGCCGCCCGCCTGAATCGTCGAAGGCCAGACCGGGAACCAGGAACACATCGATCTCGTGCACTGGAACGATCCGACCCTGGTCCGATGGCTGGGTCATGCCCCATCGATGCGTTTCCCTGGTGACGTCTCGATCCCGGAAGGTGATGGTCCTGTCATCCTCGATCCGGGGCAGCACCCATCGCCAACCCGGAAGCCGATCGAACAGAGCGCTGACATCGACCTCGTCGCTCATAGCCAGATAGGCAGCTGCGGTCCCAGGGAGCCGGGTTGAGAGCCACGCGAACAGCACAGCCACCACTTGGGACCCCACATCGCCGGGGACGGGCCCTGACTGGCTAGAGCGACGCCGCGCTTCGTCCTTGTCCACGGGCTCAGGCTAAGACCCGCTGGCTACGCTCGCCGTGATGCGCTGGGTGATCGACATCCCGAGGACGGTCGTCACCCTCCTCGCCGGTGTCCTCGCCACCCTGGTCGCCGTTCCCACCGTGATGATCGCCGCCGCCATCAACGATGTCTCGCCGTTCATCGAACATGTGATCCGGACCTGGAGCCGGGTATGGATGGTCTGTTCCGGCACCAAGCTCGAGGTTGAGGGTCAGAAGCACATCGATCCCGCCAGGTCGTATGTGGTCGTCGCCAACCATCTCTCCGCCCTCGACATCATGGCCTGTCTGCTCGCAGTGCGGCTCCCCATGCGATTCCTGGCCAAGACCGAGCTATTCAAGGTTCCGGTGTTTGCCCAAGGGATGCGGGCTGTGGGAGTTGTCGAGGTCGATCGCGCGGCGCGGGGGTCGATCCACGCCGATGTCAACCGGCAGGGAAAGGAGCTGATCGGGAAGGGGCGATCACTGATCATCTACGCCGAAGGGACCAGGCCCCGTGATGGCGTCATGAAGCCCTTCAAGAAGGGAGCGTTCACGATGGCTCTCACCGGCCACCTCCCGGTGTTGCCGGTGTCGATCCATGGCTCCTACGAGGCGTGGCCGCCTGGCCAGCCCTGGTTGCACGGTGGGGTGATCCGGGTGGTGATCGATCCGGCCATCGAAACCGCGGGGATGACCCAGGCAGATGGGAATGAGCTCAGGAACCAGGTCCGCGAGTTGATCGCGCGCAGGGTGACCGCGATGGGCGGGCAGGTGGCCCCGGTTTAGGGATAACCAACTAGGAACCAATCGATCGGACTGAACGTCATACGTGAACAGGATGCGGCTTGTCTCTCTCGCGGTTTGCGTACTGCTACTCGCAGGTTGTATCGAGGCGATCGAGCCCACGGTCGAGTCGGCCGCGCCGATGCTGCCATCGGACCAGACGTCGTCGACGACAGGCACGACTCTTGAATCCTCGTCTCTGCCTCTACTCACCGAACAGACGGGTAGCTTCGTTTACCTAACTACGGACCAGACCCTCACCGTGGTCGATGTCGATTCGGCCGTTGTGACCGTTCACGGGATGTCCGAGCTGGCACCTGGTGATCCCCCGTATCGGATAGTCAGCCGTGGCGACCGACTCGTGTTTTATGGCCAAACTCAGACCGATCCCGCCGTATACGTCTTGGACCCAAGCGAACCGCTGACCCCGGTGCTAATCGCCGAAGCATGGTTCTTCGTGCCCTCGGCTGAGGAGGACCGGGTGTGGTTGGCGCTCAACCACGACAACGCTGGGCCTCTCGAGTCGGTGAGGGAGGTGACCGCTGATGGGACGGTGGTCACCGCCGAAGTGCCGATCTCACACGCTGGCTGGCTCGTCGGAGCATTAACCGCTGGACTGCTGATTCAAGGAGATTCCAGCCTGGATGTCTGGGATCCAAACACGCAAGCACTCGTCGACCATCTTCCGGATCCCTTTCCGGTCGCCACGTGGCACAACCGGGTCGCCACCTGCGCGGGGAGCTGTTCTCAACTGGAACTTTTCGACCTGGACACCGAAACCCATGTCGTGGTCGACGCGCCTACCGGAAGTATGAGCTTCGACGGATACGGGGGCGCATTCTCACCAGATGGCCGCTACGTCGCGGTCACCACCTATTCCAATGAGGCGCCAATTACCGCTGATACACCAGTCGCGGTCACACTGATCGACTTCGAGAGTGGCACTGCGGACGCTGCGAAGATTATTCCAGGCAGTCAGCAAGGCCAGCAGAGCTACCCCATGGTGGCATGGAGCCTCGATAGCGAATGGGTCTTCTTCTACAACTGGTCCGCAGGCACCGGCCACCTGGTTGCCTACCGGCCCGGTGACCAATCGGCCTACACCGTTGCGGTGGATCTGGATGGTTTGTATTACGGGATAGCCACGGGCAGATAGTTCAACGAATCAGGATTCCCCGGGAGATGGGTATGGAATCTGTCGGGGGTGGGTTGTATGTTTCGGTCATGGTCGAACATATGTTCGAGGGGGAGGGGATTCCCAAGGGACTAGCCGAAATGCCACCGGGCTTGGCCCTGGCTGGGGTGTTGGCTTCGATCGACCGGGACCAAGTGTCGGGGTATGACCGGGTGGTGTTGCTGAAGGCCAGGTCCCGGCTCCGGGCCTGGGTGGACGCAGACTTCTACGCCGACCTCCAATCAGTAGCCGAAGCCGAACTCGAAGTGACCCCCCAACCTGATGAGGCAATGGAATCCGCGGAGGGAGAGATCCGAGCTGCGCTCACCCTGACCCGACGAGCCGCCGAACTACACATGGGAATCGCTTATGTGCTTGGGGACCGGCTCCCCAAGGTGTGGAAAGCACTCCACCAGGGTTCGATCGATCTGGCCAAGGCTCGGGTGATTTGCAACGAGACCATCCACCTTTCGATAGAAGACGCACGACATGTGGCCGAGGTTGCCCTGGAACGGGCCCCATCCCAGACCACCGGCCAGTTGGGAGCCCACATCCGAAAACTGGTCATCCTCTTGGACCCCGAAATGGCCAAGACCCGATACCAGGAAGCGGTAGAGGATCGTCGGGTCGTGCTCGAACCCAACCACCACGGCACCACCAACCTCGCCGGATTCGACCTCCCCGCCACCGACGCTCAAGCCGCCATGCGGAGAATCAACACTCTGGCCAAAGCCGCCAAAACCGCCGACGACCCCCGAACCATGGACCAGGTCCGAGCCGACGTCTACTTGGACCTGCTCAACGGCCGCCACCTCAAGCAGGGGAAAGGCCGGGGAATGGTCGACATCAGTGTCGAACTGTCCACCCTGGCCGGGCTCGACGACCACCCCGGAGAGCTCAAAGGCTACGGACCCATCATCGCCGACATCGCCCGCCAGGTGGCATCCGAGCAGTCAGAATCAGAACACCGGGTCACCGTCACCGAACACGGAGAAACAGTCTGGAGCGGAACCACCCGAAGACGGCCCACCGCCCATAAGAAGCGCCAGGTAGAAGCAAGAAACCCAACCTGTGCCTTCCCCGGGTGTCGTCTGCCGGCCGCGGAGTGTGACATCGACCACACCATCGCGTTCTCAGAAGGCGGGCCCACCGAATTTGAGAACCTCGCCCCGCTCTGCCGACACGACCACCGACTCAAACACCAAACCGGGTGGAAACTGGAGCGGACCAAGCCCGGGGTCTACCAATGGACCAGCCCGCTCGGCCACACCTACATCGTTGGACCGGGACCGCCCTAGCCGATCAGGGCCCGGGCCAGATAGAAGCACGCCGCACCGAGTCCGAGGACCCCCCATAGCGAACGACGAAACAGGACACCACCGATCACCCCCCCGAGCGCGCCCGCAAGATTGGCAATGAGTTCTGGACTGCCCCATGGAGCCACCAGACCGGAGGTGGCGATGGCGATGAACAAAGCGAGCGGGAAGACGTCGAGAAACCGACCGATTCGCCCTTCGGGTGCTTCACGCGGCCGCAGCAGAAAGGCAACCCGGGTGGAAAAGGTGATCACCGCGACCCCCAGGACCAAAGCCAGGTCATTCATCGATCGCCATCCCCACCAACGCTGCCACCACCGCCGCGGTTGACACCTGCCAAGCAACAGGAAGCCACGCCGTCGTGATCAGGGTCGCCACCACTGCCGCCCCGGCGACGATCCAATCGCGTCTGATCTTGACCATCGGTGCCGCCAGTCCCAGGAAGAGAAGGCCGAACAGGACCCCGATCCCGGCTGCTTCGGGATCGATCGAGGTGCCGAACCAAGCGCCGGCCGCGGTGCCGATGATCCAACCGGTATACAGCATCAAGTCGGCAGCGGTCTTGTAGGCGACCACGTCTTCCACGCCGGCGTCGTAAGCCCGGATGGTGAGACCAAATGTCTCGTCGACCAGGATGAAGGCGAGACGCAACCGGGTCAACAAAGGCTGGGACTCGATGATGTCCGCGAGCCGCGCCGACATCGGGAGGTGCCTCAGCCCGAGACCGGTGGCCGCGACGAGCACCGGAACCGGGCCGGCGGCGAGGAGCCCCACCATGGCGAACTGGGCGGCCCCCGACACGATGATCACCGACGAGAACAATGTCAGCGCTTGCGAGAAACCGGCATCGACGGCAAGGACCCCGTAGGCAACGCCGAAAGCGCCCACCGCAAAGAGGATCAGGACCGAGTCCCGGGCTCCCTTCCGGAACGAAGCATTGCCAAACATTGCCAGAAGATACCGGTCAGTCGTAGACCCCGGCCAGAAACGCCTTTCCCTCGGCCACCACACAGAGCAATGCCCCCACCGAGGTCACCAGTTGGTAACGGTCGGCGTCTTTCTCCCCCAGCCACCATCGGGCACTGAGACGCCACGGGCCGCTCCAGGTGAGCACCGGCTCCCAGCGGGTGCCGAGACGCACCCGGGAGGGCATCCCTCCGTCCCATTCCACCTCCAAGGGCTGGAGGCGGGGTGGGACCAACGCCGGGCTGGGCCCGGGGGTGGCCCCCGGCCAGGGAGCGTCGGGGTCCCGAGCCGTGGCGATCGGCGACTCCCCCCATCGTGACCAGGCCACTCTCTCCTGGGGCATCCTCCCCCCCTGGGCCCTTCCCTGGAGCACGGCGTCGGGGCCGAGCAGCGCCTGGGCCCTGGCCAGGGCACGTTCGGCTTCGATCCGCGGGGTCTCGTCCTGGAGCAAACCGAGCTGTCTTCCTTGATCGGAGAGATCGGCGGGGGCTATCCGCAGTCTCACGATCCCCCCAGGCACCCCGCCTGCCTCCACCCAGGCCCTGAGTTGCCACCACACTCGATCGGAAAGCGCCTTCTCGGTGAAGGGGTCTGCCGATCGCCATATCCGCTCCCGGGCCTGCCCGGTCGCAGATTCGGCGAGGATGGAGACTCGATGTGGCGCCACCCCGTTCACCCGCAGCCCGCGGAGCAAACGCTCTGCCAGGGCCCGGGAGGCGAAGGCGACTGCATCCAGGGTCTCCAGTGGATCCTCGAAGGAGGCATCGACCGCGAGATCGGGAAAGATCGCCCGGGGATCGACCAACCGGTCCTCCCCGCTGGCCAGTCGGTGGGCGAGAGCTCCCTGATTGCCGAAGCGCGTTGCCAGCGCCTCCCGGGGCAATCGAGCCAGCTCACCGAGGGTGCCGATCCCCAGCCAACGGAAAGTGTCGATCAACTCCTCTCCGTTGATGCTCTCCCGGAGCGTGGCCAGATCGAGACGGGAAAGGAACCCGATGGTGTCCTCGACCACCTGCGGCCGGCCTACCGCTGAGGTTGCAGAAGCCCAACGGGCGGCGAAGGGCCCATCAGCCACCCCGACCATTGCCTGGCCACCACGGAGATGGCCGACGAGGTTGTCCACCTCCTTGACCACCCGCTCGGCAAGAGCGGCCTCACCGCCATAGAAGCGAACCGCACCGGAAACAGGGACATAGACCAGACCCGGTGACACCACCTCGACCCGCGGGATGAGGTCCTCGATGACCTCCACCACCGGCTCGAAACGGCGGGCTTCCTCCCCCGGGTCACGTATCAGCACAGTGGCAAACGGGGCCATCGCCTCCGCTTCCCGACGTGGCATGCCCAGGGTCACCCCTGCAGCGAGAACCTCACTTGTGGCGCCGACGACCCTGCCGTCGACGATCAGCACCGGGTCAGCCGATGGAGCGTCTGGCCTCCCCAACGACCACATCGGAAACCACACGCACAACGTCCGCACCTTCATCCTCGACCTCGAATCGCCGGGTCACCCCGGCTGCTCCTTTACCGGACGCCTCCAGCATCAGACGTCTCCTCTTCAATCTCCCGTGACCCCGATCCGCTCCCTCCCAGGTGACACCCAGGGCCCGGAGCCGGAGATGGGCCACACCGCTGGGCAGGCCTCCGCCCAAGGGCCGCAGCGCCACTGCCACCCCTCTCGCCCTGGCCAGCGCCGCCAAACGGCGCAGATCCTGATCCCTGACTTCTGCCGGGACCTCGGCATAGAGGGCATGCACCCCCTCGAGAAGGGCAGCGGCCACCTTCGGCCAGATTCGCGGCTCGTCACAACGCACAATCACCAGATGCTCGGGGACCACGCCGGTCTCCCAGGCAGCCTCTGGTGAGATCCAGCACCTGGTGTCGAGAACCACCACCGGAGCCACCTGGGAAGGCTCGGCGAGGAGTCTCAGACCGAGACGGGTGAGCCCGGTCCCGGAGACCCCGACCATCTCGGTGATCCGACCCGGTTGGAGACGGAGCGATCCCTCCATGTCGAAGAAACGGGAAGGTTTCTCCAGGACGAGATGCTCGATGCCCAAACTGACTCCGTTATCGGGCGCTCAATCATATCGAACATATGTTCGATAGCAAGGGGAGCGTTTCTCCCCCCAGCGAACGAAGTGAGCGTTGGGGGGAGTACCGGCGCAGCCGGGGAGGGGGGCACCTAGCCCACTTCTAGCTGGCTGACCCCCGGCGTTCCAGCCAGTCGGCGAGAGGGCTCGGCATTTGGGCGGCTCGGCTCCCCCAGTCGTACACCACGGCCGATCCGGCGAAATGGTCGTGCCAGGCACGCCGTTCCCTACCCCACACGATCCCCAACAACCCGAGCCCGAGCACGGCGATGCTGATCGGAAAGGTCAGGGTCCGGATCAGCGCCCGGTTCCCGTGAAGCGCAACCGTGCCGTCAGAGCCCACGACCCGAAGCCCCAGCACGGTTTTGCCGATGGTCTTCCCGAAGACGGCTAGAGACAGCCATACATAGAGGAACGCCCACACCCCTAGGCCGATCGCATACCAGACACCGGTGTCCGGGATCGTGAGCGAGCCTCCGGAAAGGAGGTCCACCAGGAATCTGATAACACCCACGATCACTGTGAACCCCGTGGTCACGACAAACACATCGAGCATCACGGCCAAAAGCCGGGTCACCGGCCCCGCGTAACGCCCGGTCTTCACCGTGCCCGGCTCGCCTTCCTTTCCCACTCCCGACTGGATTCTGGCCTCGACCTTCTCGTCGACCCATGCCGTCAATTGGCCCGGGCCTTCCGGATACTGATTCGGGTCACGGCCGACGAGCCGATTCAACCCACGAAAGGTGATCTCGTCGATTCCGTCAATCGGCTTGCGAAACAGATCCAGCGCCGACCCGGTGAGATGACCGGTGCTCTCCGCAACGATCTCGGGGATCCCCGCCCGCTCCACGATGGCCTCTACGTCGACGCGAGCCATCAACGCGTCGATGTCGGCACGGGCGAGCAGGGCGTCGACGTCGACCCGGGCGAGCAGGCTATTCACATCCACCCGGTCGAGCAGTGAGTTGACGTCGATCCGTTCGAGAAGTGCGTTTACGTCGACCAGGTCGAGGACCATGTCGGGCTGAACCACCTCCAGAACTCGCTCGCTGGCGCCGCGCGCCATGCGAGTTAGGAGGCTCTGGTGGTCGGGCTCGACAATCGGCTCCGATGGGAATTCGGGATCGCCCTCATTCTCGAGGTCGGGCTCGATCGCGGGGCCGGGCTCACTCACAGGGGAAACGCTACCCGGGCCAGCACAGGGAGGTTGCTCAGCCGGTCACAGCGCCGGACCCCGCCGAGCCGACCAGCCGGGCGTACTTGGCCAGCGCCCCGGTCTCGTACCGGGCCGGATGTGGCGACCACCCGGCGGCGCGCCGGGCCAGAGTCTCGTCGTCCACCAGCACGTCGAGCCGGCGACCCGGCAGATCGACCTTGACCCGATCGCCCTCTTCGACCAACCCGATCGGCCCGCCGACCTCGGATTCGGGTGCGACGTGACCTATGCAGAGCCCGGTTGTGCCACCGGAGAAGCGCCCGTCGGTGATCAACATCACGTCCTTACCCAGACCTGCCCCCTTGATTCCGGCCGTGATCTGGAGCATCTCGCGCATTCCGGGGCCGCCTCTGGGGCCTTCGGTGCGGATCACCACCACGTCGCCGTGGTTGATGTGGTGATGAAACAAGGATTCGAGGGCGCTTTGCTCACCTTCGAAGACCCGGGCCGGCCCTTCGAAGGTGTCGAAGTCGATTCCCGCCACCTTCACCACCGCTCCCTCTGGTGCCAGGTTGCCGTGGAGAACCGCGATCCCACCCTGGGGGGCGAGAGGCGCGGACGGCGGGGCGATCACGTCCTGATCACCGGGAAAGGAGACGTTCTTCAAGTTCTCGGCCATGGTGGAGCCGGTCACAGTCAACACGTCCCCCTGCAACAGCCCCTCATCCAACAGGGCCTTCAGGATCACGGGCACCCCGCCAATCCGGTCCAGATCCACCATGTGATAGCGGCCGAAGGGCTTGAGATCACCGAGATGGGGAGTCGCCCGCGAGATGCGATCGAAGTCATCGAGATCGAGCTCGACGCCCGCCTCTCTCGCAATCGCCAGAAGATGGAGAACTGCGTTGGTCGAGCCCCCGAGCGCCATCACCGTGGTCACCGCGTTCTCGAACGCCGGTCTAGTCATGATCTGGCGGGGGCGGATGTCGGCGTCGAGAAGCCTCATCACGGCCTCACCGGAGCGCCGCGCGTAGTCGGCAAGGCGTGGATCCACAGCCGGGACCGCGGCGGACCCGGGAAGGGAGAGACCGAGAGCCTCCCCTACCGCGGCCATGGTGTTGGCCGTGAACATCCCGGCGCAGGACCCGACACCGGGACAGGCGGCCCGCTCGATGGCGAGCAGCTCGTCGGGAGTGATCCTCCCCTCCGATTCTGAGCCGATCCCCTCGAACACGTCAACGATCGAGATGTCCCGCCCGTTGTAGCGCCCGGGAAGGCTCGACCCGCCGTAGAGGAAGACAGCGGGGAGATTGAGACGGGCTGCCGCCATCATCATCCCCGGAAGCGACTTGTCACATCCTGCGATGGCAACCAGGGCGTCGAAACGCTCGGCATGCATCACCAACTCCACCGAGTCTGCGATGACCTCCCTCGAGACCAACGATGCCCGCATCCCCTCGTGACCCATCGAAATCCCGTCGGAGACCGCGATGGTGGAGAAGATCATCCCGACACCACCGGTGTCGACAACTCCGGCCTTGGCGTGACGTGACAGCTCGGGACCGGTGAGATTGCAGGGAGTGACCTCGTTCCCGGCCGAAACGACGCCCACCTGTGGCTTGGTGAAGTCCTCTTCGGTGAGCCCGACCGCCCGCAACATGGCGCGGGCGCCGGCCCTGGCCGAGCCTTCGGTGACTTCCTGGGATCTGATCTTTGTTGACATCTCCGGAGGAATCCTAAGGAGTTGGGTTTGGTCGCGGACTGAAACCGACCACAATTCGTTTCATGGCAACGATCTACTACGACTCCGACAGCGATCTCGGCCTCATCCAGGGCAAGAAGGTGGCCGTGATCGGTTATGGCAGCCAGGGCCACGCCCATGCCCTCAACCTCAAGGAATCCGGGGTCGATGTGGTCGTTGGTCTCAGGGCGGGATCGAAGCGGGTGGCAGAGGCAGAGGCCGCCGGTTTAACCGTCATGGACCCGGCCGAGGCGGCGGCGTGGGCCAATGTCGTGATGATGCTCGTGCCCGATCAGGTCATGGGAACGGTCTATGCCGAGTCGATCGCCCCCAACCTCCAGTCGGGTGACACCCTCCTGTTCGCTCACGGATTCAACATCCATTTCGGGGAGATCACGCCACCCGACGACATCGACGTCGCCATGGTGGCGCCCAAGGGACCCGGTCATCTGGTGAGACGAACCTATGAGCAGGGATCCGGCACCCCGTGCCTGCTCGCCGTGCACCGCGATGCGTCAGGTCAGGCCCACGACCTCGCCCTCTCCTATGCCTGTGCTATTGGTGGCGGCAGGGCCGGAATCCTGGAGACGACCTTCAAGGAGGAGACCGAGACCGATCTCTTCGGGGAGCAGGTCATCCTCTGCGGTGGGGTGTCCGAGTTGATCAAGGCCTCCTTCGAGACCCTGGTAGAGGCCGGCTACCAACCGGAGTCGGCTTACTTCGAGACGCTCCATGAGCTGAAGCTGATCGTCGACCTGCTCTATGAGGGTGGACTGTCGTGGATGCGCTATTCCGTCTCGGACACTGCCGAGTACGGGGACTACACCCGTGGCAAGCGGATCATCACCGAGGAAACCCGCCAGGCCATGAAGGAAACCCTGAAAGAGATCCAGTCAGGTGCTTTCGCCCACGAGTGGATGGCCCAGGCCCGCGAAGGGGCTCCCTTCCTCTTGGAGCAGAGGGCGTTGAACCAGGCCCACCAGATCGAGCAGGTGGGCAAGGAACTGCGGACGATGATGCCGTTCTTGGAGCCAAAGACCGTCCCCTGATCGGCGAAGCCAATAGCCCGCTCCGTCACCTTCGGTGACACCTCCCCCAACGTCGCTCCGCTCCTGGGGACGAAAGGGATGCTCAAGCCTGTCCTTCCTCCTCTTCTATATACCACTCAGTGAAGTCACGACATCGACCGTCGGGGGCGAAACGGATCACGAAGAGATTTCTGAGAGTGGTGGGCGGGTCGAAGTAGGTGGTCGCACCCGTGATCACGGCAATCTCCTCGTTCTCCACCAGGGGAAGCCATTCGAAATCCCAGTTGTCCTCCTGGTCGTCTCGCTCCAACCAGAACTCGACGATCTCATTAATCCCGTGATGCTCCCCGTCCGCGGTCTGTGGGTCGTAGACCGCGTCGGGGGTGAACAGGGCCGAGATCATGGCCGGGTCGTTGCTGGCCCACGCCGCGACATAGCCATCCATCCACTCATCGAGACGCTCGCTCATCGGGCGTCACGTTATCGGTACCTGCCGGGCTCCGGTCTGCAGAGCCTCCACCAATCACCCCGGCGATTTCAGCGGCGACGGAGCAGATTTCTTTGATGTTTGCTCGACAACGACCTGATCTGGGCCGGCATCGGGCCTGATCCCCCTTCGTCCAGCATCAGGTACTCGTAGGCATGGGTCCCGCAGGCCAGACCCTGGGAGATGAGATAGCGAGCCGGCTTAAGGCATTCACGGCATTTCGGTCCGCTACCGCCTTCGTCAGGAGTGCGAGTGCTCACCCTTCCAGATCGGCACGAAGGGTCTTTGCAGCAGAGGACTAGAAGAAGTCCGCGCAAAGTGACTAGACAGCGGTGTCACCATCATCCAATCATCGAGAGGCTCACTCATGCGGTGTCATGGCGACTACCAGCGGCCCCTCAGACACGACGTCGAACCCCTTGCTGAGAAAGAGGCCGAGGGAACCGCGGAATGCCCGTTCCCAATCCGGGGCCTCCGCCACCGGATAACCCTCGATCCGGGTGAACCCCATCGACCAGAGCCGGGAGATGGCCCCGTCGAGAAGATGGCTGGCGACGCCGTGGCCTCGATAGGGCGGGGCGATGGCGAAGCACACGACCGACCCGACCTTGTCGTCGCCGCTGCCCGTGGCAAAGCCCGGAAACCGGGACCGGGCGGTGGCGTTGCACCACCCGGCGAGTTTGCCGTCCACATAAGCCAGAACGCCGGTGGTCTCACCCGACGTGATCCTCGCCGACTGGTCGGCTCGGTTTTCCTGCCACGTGCGATCACCCCAAACCCCGTCAGAGTCACCGCCGATCGGGAAGAACATGCAATAACAACCTGCCCAGGCCGGGTTGCCCACGGTGGCTTCCGTGTCGAAGAAAGCGAGAATGTCATCGAGTGTGTCCGACCCGACCGCCCGGATCTCGATGCCCCCGATCCTCTCCAACCTCTCAGCCGGGCCGGTGAGACGATCCTCGGCCTCGAGATAGTTGCGGATTGAAGCCTCGGTCAGCCCCAACTCGGGGTGGACGTCGTCGAAATGCACCTTGACCAGCGGCACCAGCTCGTCGAGATCGGCGGCCCCCGGCTCGGCCCCGCACGAACAGACGAACACCCGGCTCATCGGCTGTCGCCGGCCGGCGTCTAGACCTCGGTCGGCACCCGGAGCTCGGAGCCGATCCGGAGTCCGGTCTTCGGGTCGAAGAAATGGAGTTTGGCGCAGTCGACTATCAGGTCGATTGTCTCACCTCGATGCACCACAGCATCGGGGCTGACCCGCGCTATGAAGTTGGTGGTGTCACCGAGTGTCGATGGGTCCTGACCGGTGTCGACGAGGAGCTCTTCGATGTCCGGGGTCATCACCGGCGGGCGGTTGACCGTGAAGTGCACGAACGTCTCGGCGCCGAGCATCTCGGTCACCTCGACGTGGGCGCGAATAGTCCGGTCCGGATCGGCCCCGGACACGGAAGCGGCCTCGAGGGAGTTGGGACGGATACCGATGACCATCTCCTCTTTCATGTGCCTCTCGATCCCGGGGTGGCTCTCGAGGGCGCGCTTGTCCACCTTGATCCGGAAGTCGCCTGCCTGTGCCCAGATCTGATCACCCTCCGCCTCCAGATGCCCGTAGGACAGGTTCATGGACGGGCTGCCGATGAACCCGGCCACAAAGAGATTGTCGGGTCGGTCGAACAACTCGGTCGGGGCGCCGACCTGCTGGAGGTTGAACGGGCGGGCCACTGACACCGGGCGCATCACTGCCACCCTGTCACCCAGAGTCATCGCCTCCGTCTGATCATGCGTGACATAGACCGTGGTGGTTTCCAGCCTGGTGTGGAGACGCTCCAACTCTGCCCGCATCTGCACCCGCAGCTTGGCGTCGAGGTTGGACAGAGGCTCGTCCATGAGGAACGCAGCCGGTTCGCGGACGATGGCGCGACCCATGGCGACTCGTTGACGTTGACCCCCGGAGAGCGCCTTGGGCTTGCGCTCGAGGTATTCACCGATTTCGAGGATGTCGGCAGCCTCCTGAACCCGGCGCTGGATCTCCTCCTTCTTGAACTTCCTCAGCTTGAGCCCGAAGGCCATGTTGTCGAAGACCGACATATGGGGATAGAGGGCGTAGTTCTGGAACACCATGGCAATATCGCGGTCCTTGGGAGCGACATCGTTGACCACTTTGTCCCCAATGGTGATCGTCCCTTCGGTGATCTCCTCCAGTCCGGCGATCATCCGCAATGCAGTGGTCTTGCCGCAACCGGAGGGACCGACCAGAACGAGGAACTCCCCGTCGTGGATGGTCAGATCGAAGTCTCCAACCGCACGGGTGCCATCGGGATATACCTTCCCGACTCCGTCGAGCGTGATCTCAGCCAACTCATCTCCTCTAGGACGGTGTAGCCAGCGAAGATAGCCTGCTCCGGGGCATCACGGCTCGGAAACCTCGACTATCACCCCTTCCCGACGGCCCAAGAACACACCTTCGGGCCCGATCTCCCGTCCCATCGGACTGTGGGTCGAGACGACGATCGGGCCCGCGGGCAGATCGAGCAACTGCAGCTGATCACTCAAGTTGAGCGCAACGATGGTCCTGGCGTCGTCGGTGAACCGCTCGAACACATAGACGTCGGCGTTGGAGGCGGGGTGCGTGAGGTACTTGCCCTCCTTCAGGACATCGGAGGACCTGCGATAGGCCAGCAGGCGCCGATAGAGCGCGAGCATCGAACCCGGGTCCTGCGTTTCCGCGATCACATTGAGCTCCAAATGCTCAGGGTCCACCGGGAGCCATGACCGGGTCGCACTGAATCCCGCGGTCGGCGTGCCGTCCCACTGCATCGGAGTTCGACAGCCGTCTCTACTCAGAAAGGGGACGTTCTCTCCCCACGGATCGCGACCGTCGCCGGGGCCAATTCGGGCTTGCGGCATCCCCAACTCGTCGCCGTAGTAGAGAAACGGTGTCCCCCGGAGGGTCAGGAGCAGAATCGCAGCGAGACGGGCGTTGAGAATGCCGAGCCGGGTGGTGAGCCTGATCTCATCGTGATTGCCCAACAACCAGTTGGTCCATCCCCCTTCAGGGACGTTCCAGAGCACTGCCTCGATGATGGCCCGGATGCTCGACGCCTCCCATGACGCTGCCATCAAATGGAAGTTGAACGGCATGTGGATCTGGTCGAGATGTTCGCCGTAGTACGCCGCCCACTCCGGAAGGTCGAAGATGTGGATTTCCCCCACCGAGACCGGGTCGTGCGGGTAGGAGGCGAGGACGGCCCGGAATTCGCGGTGTGCCTGATGGACGTCGGGATGGGCGAAGTCGTACAAATGGATATAGCGGTCGTAATCCCCCATGTCCTTCCAGGGTCGTGTGTGGTCTTCAGGCGCCGGCGGGTTGTCCCGCTCCCGGGGGTCCTTCATCATCTGATGGGCCGCATCGACCCGGAACCCGTCCACCCCCAAGTCCAGCCAGAACCGGGCCACATCGAACATCGCCTCTCTGACCTCGGGATTCCTCCAATTGAGATCGGGCTGATGTGCGAGAAAGGTGTGGCGGTAGTACCGGCCCGTGGTCTCGTCGAGAGTCCAAGCGGGCCCACCGAACACACTCAACCAGTTGGTCGGCTCTGACCCGTCCGGCTTCGGGTCACGCCACACGTACCAATCGCGTTTCGGGTTGTCCCGAGAGGATCTGGACTCGGCGAACCAGCGGTGCTCGATCGAGGTGTGATTCATCAGGTAGTCGATGATCACCCGCATCCCCCGTCGATGAATCTCGTCGATCAGACGCTTCGCAGTGGCGAGGTCACCGAACAGTGGGTCGACGTCGGTGTGATCCGAGACGTCATAGCCCCAATCCGCCATCGGGCTCTTGAAGAACGGTGAAAGCCAGATCGCATCGATCCCGAGGGTGTCCGACAGATAATCCAAGCGTGAGATGATCCCCTGCAGGTCGCCGAAACCGTCACCATCGGAATCAGCAAAGCTCAACGGGTAGATCTGATAGAAGACGGCGTCCTGCCACCATGAACGGATTGACATTCCGTTGCGGGCCATCCAACTCAGATTAGGTCAGTGCACGAGAGTGTCCCGTATGCGTCGGTGAAACCGACCGCAGGCAGCGACGCGAGTCGGATAAGGTTGGCCCGTTGACCGGTGCGGCCTGCCGTTCTGTTCAACCCAAACCAAGGAGAAGATATGAATCGATTGCACCGGCTCTTAGCCGGGTTTGCAGTGCTCACACTCGTGCTGGCGGCATGTACGGGAGGCGAGGAGGAAGCCGGACCCACCGAGCTCTGGGGGGCACCAACTGGCACTGAGGGCCAGGCGCTGACCGGCTTCATCGACGTGTACAACACCGAAACGGAATCCAACATCACCTACGTGCCAGTGGCCGAGTTCGAAGAGCAACTCAGGATCCAAGTGGACGCCGGGAACCCACCAGGCCTTGCCTTCACTCCACAGCCGGCTTCGATCTGCGCCTATGCCGACGAGGGTCACTTGGTGTCGTTGGAAGACATGGAATTCGACATCGCAGCGATGGAGACCAATCACTCCAAGTAGTGGATGGACCTCGGTCTCTGTGCCGACGGCAACCACTACGGGATCCCCTGGTTCCCCAACTTCAAGTCGGTCGTGTTCTATCACGCACCGACCTTTGAGGAGAACGGGTACGCCATACCCGGGACCTACGAGGAAATGGTGGCTCTCTCGGAGCAGATCGTCGCCGATGGGCTCACTCCATGGTGCTTCGGATTTGAAAGCGGAACCGCGTCTGGATGGCCAGGCACCGACTGGATCGAGGACATCTACGTCCGGCAACAGGGCTCGGAGAAGTATGCCCAGTGGTACAACCACGAAATACCCTTCAACGATCCCTCGGTGGCTCAGGCCTTCGACACACTCGGGGAGATCATGTTCGGAGAGGGCTTCGTCCTCGGCGGCGCCGAAGCCGTGGGCGGCACCTTCTTCGAGGACTCCCCCGGCCCACTGTTCGACGACCCGCCTGGATGCTTGATGCTGAAGCAGGGCTCATTCGCCTCCAACTTCTTCACTCAGGCCGCCGGCTTCGAGGAGGGAGAAGGGGACGAGATCGGCGTCTTCGCCTTCCCCACCATCGACGGCAACACCGGAGCGATGGGTGGTGGCGACACCCTCATCGTCTTCGACGGGTCCGAGGAGAACGTGGCGGCAGTCAAGGACTGGATCACCCCGGATTGGCAGTGCACGCTCGCGTCAGAGACCGGCGGCGGTGTGGCCCCGTATGGCGGCCACGGCGTGGCCGGTGTGGAGCGGCTCCCTGGCAACAAGGACGTGGACGTCAACTGTTATGAGACTGACAGATCGAAGGTGTTCGCAGAGGCGATCAAGACCGCCCTCGCCGAGAACACGTTCGTGTTCGACGCTTCCGATCTTATGCCGCCCGAAGTGGGGCAGCGGACGTTCTGGGACGGGGTCATCTCATGGACCCGCGGTGCTTCGACACAGGAGGTCGTCGACACCGTCGAGGCCAGCTGGCCGGCCAGCTGAGTCTCAACCCGATTGAGATGGATGAGAGGGGTGGTCGGAACGACC
>JBBDQO010000052.1:25445-39190 GCA_040905925.1 Acidimicrobiia bacterium
ACCCCCCACCCCTCTTTCCTGTCTGGAACCGACAAGCCCCTGTCCCGATTGGGTAGCGTCAGGTTCCCACCGCCACGTGGAAGGAAGGAGCTGAAGTGACAACACCGCCAATCGGCCGGGAGGAAGTGACTGCGGCTCCTACGGTTCCCGTCGAGGAAGGTGCGAAGGACAACTCGTTCCTGGCGTGGATCCTGCGCATCCTGAGCGCCCTCGTGGTTCCGGCGGTGCTGGTCCTCTTCTTCTTCGCCTTCGAGTTCCTCCAGCGACGCGACACCAACAAGCTGGTCCAAATAGGCACTGCCCTGGTCGTCGGCGTGCTCGGCGTTTGGGTCCTGTATTGGGGAATGGACCGGCTGGTCAGTGCTCTACCGGCGCGGACCGGAGCCGGAGTGCGCCCATTTGCATTTGCGGGACCGGCCATGGTGCTCCTCGGCTTCTACCTGGTGTACCCGGCGGTGAACACGTTCATCCTCAGCTTCCAGAACGACGCCGGCGACGCGTTCGTCGGTCTCGCCAACTTTCAGCGCATCTTCACGGAGACCACCTACCTGGTCGCGATACGAAACAGCGTGGGGTGGGCGCTTCTCGTCCCTGCGGCGGCGGTCGGCATCGGGCTCTATTTCGCCACTCTCGCCGACAGACTGCCGCGCAGATCGGAGGCGACAGCCAAGTCACTGCTCTTCCTGCCGATGGCCATCTCGTTCGTCGGTGCTTCGGTGGTGTGGACCTTCATCTACCGCTTCCGCCCCGAGGGGTTCGGGGAGCAGATCGGGATCTTGAACGCGATCGTGACCGGATTCGGCGGAGAAGCAGTGGACTGGTTGGCAGTGCCGCTGTGGAACAACCTGTTCCTGATGGTCATCCTGGTCTGGCTTCAGACCGGGTTTGCCATGGTCATACTCTCGTCAGCGATCAAGGCAGTGCCCGAGGAGATCGTCGAGGCATCTCGGATCGACGGAGCCAATGAGTGGCAGGTGTTCCGGAGGATCGTGATCCCCTCCATCTCCTCAACCATCGTGGTGGTCTGGACAACGATTCTGATCACCACCTGGAAGGTGTTCGACATCGTCTACGTGATGACCGGGGGACGTGAGGGAACATCAGTGGTCGCCCAGCAGATGGTGGCCGAATTCTTCACCTTCAACAACGACGGAATCGGCGCCGCGTTGGCGGTCGTCCTCTTCATCGCCGTCGTCCCCATCCTCGTCATCAACGTGAAACGGTTCCGAGCACAGGAGGCGACAAGATGACCACCGTCACCGAAACCGCTCATCCGGCCGCTGCGGCATCCTCTACCCCGCCGCCGTCCCGGCGCAAGCCAAACCGGTTCCCGGTCTACCTCGGCGTCGGGCTGATCGCCCTGTTGTGGACCATCCCATCGCTCGGCCTACTCATCAGCTCGTTTCGTGACCCGAGAGCGATCCGCGCCAGCGGATGGTGGACCGTGTTCGGCGAGGTCTTCGACTCGGCGGCGTGGACCATCCAGAACTATCAAGAGGTCATGGAGGGCGGTTTTGCCAATGCCTTCGTCAACAGCCTCGCGGTCACTATCCCAGCCGTGGTCATTCCGATCACGGTTGCCGCCTTTGCCGCCTACGCCTTCGCCTGGATGGAGTTTCCCGGCCGCAACATGATCTTCGTAGCCGTTGTCGGATTGCTGGTGATCCCACTGCAGATGGCCCTGATCCCCATCCTCCGCATCTACACCAACGTCGGTGTCGCCGGCACCCTCCCCGGCATTTGGCTGGCTCACGCCGGCTTCGGGTTGCCGCTGGCGATCTACCTGCTCCGCAACTACATGGGAACCCTCCCCTCCTCTCTCATCGAATCGGCGAAGATCGACGGCGCCGACCATTTCACGATCTTCACGAGGCTGGTGATTCCGCTCTCGATCCCGGTGCTGGCCTCGTTTGCCATCTTCCAGTTCCTTTGGGTATGGAACGACTTCTTGGTGGCGTTGGTGTTTCTTGGCTACAACGAGTCGGTTCGGGTGTTGACCGTGGAGTTGTCGGATCTGGCGGGCCGAGGAGAGGGCACATTGAGCCTGCTCCCGGCTGCGGCGTTCGTGACCATGATCCTGCCATTAGTGGTGTTCTTCGCTCTCCAGCGTTTCTTTGTCAGAGGTCTCACCGCCGGCTCTGTGAAGGGATAGGCCCCTGGCCGATACCGACGCGCTGGAGGCCAGTCGCTGGCGCAATTGGCTCGCTCTCGCGTTGGGAACCGTCGTCGGGATGTTTAGCTACTTTCCTTACGCTGCGGCCTTCGTCCGCACCGCTGGCGGTGAGCCGGCGGTGGATCCGGGGCTGGTAGGCATCGGCCTGGTGGTGGCGCCCATCGTGTTCGTAGTTGTGGGGCTCGTCTCCAAGAACCCGCGTGCGCCGAGGATGATCTTGATTTCGATGGGATTGCTCCTCTTGCTTGGCCTGTCGTTGGGCCTGGTCTCACCGGTCCTGGGCGCAGCTGCCGGATTCGGGGTCGGTGCCGCGCTCTGCCTTAGACTGCCCGACATCCCCGACCAGCTGAAGCGCAGATTGATCGGAGTTACATTCGCGGTCGCCTACACGACGCTGCTCCTCTTTGTAGCCCCCCCTGCTGGCGTGCTCACCGGCGCGATACTCCCGACGCTCATGGTGGGCTTCGCCGATGAATACGGAGCCTGGCGCCTCGCTCGTGATACCCAGGCCAGAATCGAGCAGGAGTAGCACGTTGGCGCCATCCCGACTTTCACCTTCTCACGTGCGGCCCGGGCAGAACATTGCCAATCCCCATTTGATGCTGGCGTTCGAGGGCACAGAGGTGCCGCCCTGGCTGACCGACCGTCTCACGACATCACCGCCTGCTGGACTGACCCTCTTCCGTGAACTGAATATGGAATCGCCCGGGCAGACGGCAGAGCTCACCGCCCAGCTCCAAGGGATCAACTCTGCCCCACTCCCCCTCCTCGTCGCTGTGGATCAGGAGGGTGGCCAGCTGCTCGGCGTCACCGGTTCCACCCCCTTTGCCGGCAACATGGCGCTCGGCGCCACTGGCGATCACGACCTCGTGTTCCGGGTGACCCAGGCCATGGGCCGGGAGATACGGGCGGTGGGGATCAATGTCAACTACGCACCTTGTGCCGACGTCGCCTCGCAGGCGGACAACCCTTCTCTCGGCATCCGGAGCTTCGGTGACGACCCGACCACGGTTGCGACCATGACCGCAGCCTCGGTGGAGGGTTACATCTCCGCCGGGGTCCTCCCCACCGTCAAGCACTTTCCTGGCAAGGGAGAGGCAAGAGTCGACCCTCACCACGAACTCCCCCTCCTCGACATCGATCTGGAACATCTCGACACGGTCGAGCTGCCCTCTTTCAAGGCTGCGTTTCGCGCCGGGGCCCCGCTGCTGATGATCGGCCACTACGTGGTGCCCGCCATCACCGGTAGCAGGGAGATCCCGCTCTCGGCCATTGAGAAGGCCATGGACGGATTCGTCCGCGCTGAGCTGGGGTACGAGGGGGTCATCATCACCGACGCCCTGGACATGGGCGCTCTCGATCAGGGCCCGGCGCAAGTGGTGGACATCATCGCCATGATGCGAGCCGGCGTCGATCTCCTTCTCTGCATGCCCGACCCTGACCTCCAGGAGCGGGTCAGGACCGCACTCGAGCGCGGCTTCTCCCGTGGACTGATCCCGGAGGAGAAGCTCCACGCCTCCCGGGCCCGCATCGAGGGGATCAGGTCGTCGCTCGACAGTGACGGGCCAAACCCCGAACTGGTCGGCTCGGCAGAGCATCAACGCCTGGCATCCGAGCTCGCATTGCGATCGATCACCCTGATCCGCGACGATGCGGGCCTAATGCCACTGCATCTCGCTTCGGGCGCCCGGGTGCTGTCCCTCGAGCCCACACCGTCGAACGTAACCCCAGCCGACACCACTGCCCTCTTCCCGCCATATCTCGCCACAGGCCTCCGCTCTCATCACCAGGCGGTGACTGAGCTCGTCTACCCGCATGATCCCGATCACAACGACATCACATCGGCTCTGGAAGCGGCCAACACACATGACTTGGTAGTGGTGGGAACCGTAACTGCCACCGCCGGACAGGCCACGCTGGTCGAGGCGTTGCTGGCAACCGGCAAGCCGGTTGTGACGGTTGCGCTGCGCACACCATTCGACCTAGCCCACTACCCGGCCGCCAAGACTCATGTCTGCACCTACAGCTCACACCATCCATCGATGAACGCACTCGCATCTGCGCTATTCGGCCGCTCCGGCTTCCCGGGACGACTCCCTGCGGCGATCCCCGATCTCTATCCGACCGGGCACGGATTGATCCGGTGATAACCCTGCGCGGGGGCAAGGCTCTCACCCCCGATGGTCTGGTCCAGACCGACGTCACTGCAACCGAGGGCCGCCTGGTCCTCGGAGCCGTCGATGGGAGCAGGATCATCGACGTGACCGGGTCGACGATCATCCCTGGTCTGATCGACATCCAGACCAACGGGGGGTGGGGCCACGACTTCACCAGCGACCCGGAGTCCATCTGGGAGGTCGGCCGGAGGCTCCCCGAGACCGGGGTGACGTCGTTTCTTCCCACGATTGTCACCAGCCCGCCCGAATCGACCGAACGGGCGATCGAGGTACTCAAGGCCGGACCGCCGCTCGGGTATGTCGGCGCCGAGGTCCTGGGCGCTCACATCGAAGGGCCGTGGATCTCACCGGAGTGGCGGGGGGCTCACAACCCCGAGTACCTGACCCTTCCTGACGTGGTGCGAGCGGAGCAGTGGGCGGAATCGGGGGTCGTGCGCATGGTGACCATCGCCCCCGAGCTCGAGGGCGCCGAGGAGACTGCCGCCAAGCTGGATGGCGCCGGGGTGGTGGTGGCGGCCGGCCATACCGGGGCAAGTTTCGAGACCGCCCAAACGGCGCTGCAGGGCTCGTGGAGCGCGGTCACCCATCTGTTCAATCAGATGAGCCAATTCCGGCATCGCGAGCCAGGAATGGTGGGAGCCGCCGTGACCTCGACCAGGCCCTGCGGGCTCATCGTCGACGGGCTGCATTGCCACCCCGGCGCCCTCCGACTGGCCTGGAAGCTGTTGGGCCCCGATCGGTTGATATTGGTCAGCGACGCCATGCAGGCGACCGGCCTTGGCCCCGGCACCTATCTCCTGGGTGACCAGGAGGTGACTGTGGGCCACGACGGGCCCCGGACCGGCCAGGGGACGCTCGCAGGAAGCACACTGACCATGGAGCGGGCGGTCGCCAACCTCACGGCATGGACCGATGCGACATTCGCCCAGGCCGTGCGTTGCGCGACGTTGACACCGGCGACCCTGCTGCGGGTGACGGATCGGGGCGTCATTCGGACCGGGAGACGGGCAGATGTGACCGTCCTCGACCAAGACTTGAACGTGGTGATCACCATTGCGTCGGGGATGCTGGCCTACGACCGGGGTACCTGATCGTGGGAATGATCGACGAGATCCGCGAACAGCCTTCGGTCATCGAACGGGCAATGGAAGCCAACCAGGAGACGGCGGTCCGGGCTGCCGAGCTCGCCGGTGACTGCACGCATGCGGTGATCGCGGCACGGGGCACCTCCGACAACGCGGGACGATATGCGCAATATGTCTGGGGGACCCGCAACCGGCTCTCGGTTGGCCTGACCACACCATCTCTGTTCTCGATCTACGACCGTCCGCCGCGGCTCACCGATGCGTTGGTGGTCGGCATTTCCCAGAGCGGGCAGTCACCAGACATCGTCTCGGTCCTGGAGGAAGGCCGGAGCCAAAACCGGCCCACGTTGGCTCTCACCAACGACCCGAGATCGCCGCTCGCCGCAGCCGCCGACGTGATCGTGGATCTGGCGGCCGGCGAGGAGAGATCCGTGGCCGCCACCAAGACCTATACCTCGACGCTGATGATGATCGCCCTCATCTCCGATGCCCTCGACGCTGACGGCTCCTTGGGCGAGGTCCCCGGGTCGGTTGCAGGTGTGCTCGGGATCGAAGCAGAAATCGAGAAGGCGGCTAGATCATTCGCCGACATCGAGCACTGTGCGGTGCTCGGGCGCGGGTTCAATCACGCCACCGCCTTCGAGTGGGCCCTCAAGCTCCAGGAGCTGACCCAGGTTGTCGCTCAGCCATTCTCAACGGCCGATTTTCTTCATGGCCCGATGGCGATGGTCGAGCCCGGCTACCCGGTCTTGGCGGTAACCGTGCACGGCCCGGCTCATGCCGAGGTGTCCGCGGTCCTGGCGAGGGCCGCCGAGATGGGTGCCCGACTGCTCACTATCAGCGACGACCGGGCCCCGACAGGATCGGCCGGCAGCAACATCACGATTCCGAGCAATCTCGACGAATGGCTGACTCCGGTGCCGGCGATAGTCGCCGCTCAACTCTTCGCCTATCACTTGACGCTGGCCAAAGGCCTCGATCCGGAGCAGCCCCGCGGGCTGAAGAAGGTGACCAGGACCACCTGATCGGGGCTCAAACCGGAAACCCGGGGAACCCAGCCTCCGACCACATCCGGAACGCCTCATCGTTGGGGACGTCGGCCCCGCGCCCCATGGCAACCGCGAGGCGAAACTGGAGCAAGTCGCAGAATCCCTGGATCGGGTCGCCTTGCCACACCTCTGAGATCTGACCTATCAAAGGCTCGAAGCAGGTCGTGATCCAGGACATGACGGCGACCGTCTTGCCGGTCGAGGACTTGCGACCCGACTTGGCAATGAAGTAGCTCAGGTCGCTGAGAATGTGGCGTGATTGGTTCTCGGAGGCCTCGATACCGGTCAGCTCGCGCAGCCGTTGGCTGTGATACGTACGGCCGCCCACCCGGACCCGCATCCGCACCCGGTCTTCCCCTCCCACCGGCGCCAGGTCCACGTCGTCCACGGAGAAACCCAACTCATTGAGGCGTGCGATTCGCTCCCGAATGCGATAACGCTCGTTGGACGAGATGACCAGGTCCTCGTCCAATTCCTGCCAGAGAGATTGGTATCTCTCCTCGACCCCGTCGCCCAAGCCCAAATCGGCCGCATCGATCTCCATCTCGTGCTCAGCGGCAATGTCGGCCATCTCACCGGCCAGGTTCTCCTTCATGATCTCCAGATCGTGGAGACGCTGCCCATCGGAGAGCCCTGGATGGAGCTCGGAGGTCTCGGCGTCGATCATGATCGCCTCGATCGCCCCGGCGTCGTATCGGTAGAGGACATTGGAGAGCGAGCAGTCGCCCCAATAGCACCCCGCCAGATGGAGATCCACCAACAACCCGGCGATCGCATCGAGCATCTGGGTGCGGCGCCGGCCGAAGCCGGGGCCACTCACCAGATGCCGGTAGGGAAACGAATGCTCCACATAGCGGGTGATCACCGCCCCTCCTTGTTCCGCTCCCGATTCCAGCCAGCTTCGCTCGACCAGGCCGACCGGGGTCGCGGCCAGACCGGTCCGTTCTTCGAGTGAGCGCAACACCAAGAACTCGGTGGTCGCCTGGCGCCGGGGCAACTCCTTGATCGCATAGACCCCCTCGTCGTAGGCCACGAACACCACCGGATGACGGTGTATCCCGGCCGGCATGTCGACGAGACGCTCCGACTCCCACGCCGCGACCGGGTCGCCCCAGGGCAGATCCAGGAAGTCTGGATTTCCCGGGCGGATCTGAAGATGTGGCGTTCCCATGCCTCAGGCCACTTCCTCGGCGAGCACAAGCGCACCGGCCAGACCGGAGAGCTCCCCTAAACCCGGGGCCACCACGAACCCGGCCTCGTGCTCCTTGTGGCCCGGGTAACCGCCCAACTGGTACTTGAGATGGGTTTCGATCGACTCGAAGAAACCGGGCAACTTGGCCACTCCCCCGCCGATCACGACCCGTTCCGGGCTGAGGATGTAAACGATGTCGCGGATCCCCTGTGCCAGGTAGAACCCGACCAGGTCGACAGCACGCCCCACGTCTGACCCGAGATTGCTGGCAGGCATGCCGAACCTCGCCGCCAAGGCCGGCCCGCTGGCCATTCCCTCGAGACATGACTTGTGGTAGGGACAGACCCCCCCGAACCTGTCGCCGGGATGCGCCCTCACCACAACATGACCCATCTCGGGATGCACCAACCCGCTGACCAGGGTGCCGTGGGAGACGGCGCCCCCACCGATCCCGGTGCCGACGGTGAGATACACGAAGTTCTCCAAACCCTGGGCCGCCCCCCACCTGCCTTCGCCCAGTGCGGCGCCGTTGACGTCGGTCTCGAAGCCAACCGGCAGCACGAAGGCCTCTCCAAATGGTGTGAGCACAGACGTGTTGGACCAGCCCGGCTTGGTGGTGTTTGTGATCTGCCCGTAGCTCCGATGACCCGCCCGCAGCTCGAGAGGCCCGAAGGAGACAACCCCCAGCGCTGTCAGCTCATCCGCCCGGGTCTGAAGGTGGGCCACGAGAAGCCCCAAGGTCTCCCCGGGCTCGGTGGTAGGGACCCGCACGACATCGGTTATGTCGTCGGCAGTCCTGCCGAACCCCACCAGGCTCTTGGTCCCCCCGAGCTCCACGATTCCGAACATCTGAGCATTCAACCTCAAGACGGCGACCACCGGGACCGATTGCAGTTGGAAGATCTTGACATCTCGCTGACCAGGGTGTTTACTCATGAGGCACATGAAGACGAACCCGAGCGCCGCCGTACTCCTTCTCATCGAGTAGCGCGCGCCGACATTCGCGTGCGCTCTACCCTCCCACCCGGAGGGTTTTTTATTGAAAGACCATGACTGAAAAACCATTCACCGGATCCAACTCATTGATGCGAAGCCTCGAGCACGAGGGGGTCGACATCATCTTCGGTGTGCCAGGGGGCGCCATCCTCCCCGCCTACGACCCGCTGGTTGACAGCCCGATCCGTCACGTCCTCGCCAGGCACGAGCAGGGAGCCGGGCACATGGCAGAGGGCTTCGCCCAAGCCAGTGGCCGGGTCGGGGTGGTCATGGCCACTTCAGGACCGGGTGCCACCAACCTGATCACCCCGCTCCAGAACGCGTTGATGGACTCGACGCCATTGGTGGCTATCACCGGTCAGGTGCCCACCACCGCCATCGGCAGCGACGCGTTTCAGGAGGCGTACACCACCGGTCTGGCCATGCACTGCACCAAGCACTCCTATTTGGTGACAGATGCCGACGAGATCCCGGACATCATCCATCAGGCGTTCCACATCGCCTCGACCGGACGTCCCGGCCCGGTCCTCGTAGACCTCCCCAAGGACATCCTGAATCAGCGGACCACCTGGCACGAGCCGGTGAACATGAAGCTGCCGGGCTACAAGCCCACGACAACCGGGCACCCGGTCCAGATCAAGGCCGCCGTCGACCTCATCGAGGGGGCCGAGCGCCCTGTCCTCTACGTCGGTGGCGGTGTGATCAAGGCAGGAGCGGCCGCCGAGCTCTTGGCTTTCGCCGAGGCCGCCAACACCCCGGTGGTCACCACCCTCATGGCGCGAGGCGCCTTCCCCGACGACCACCGCCTGGCCCTGGGCATGCCCGGAATGCACGGCCTTTACACCGCCACCACCGCGATCCAGAAGTCGGACGTCTTGGTGAGTCTGGGCGCCCGGTTCGACGACCGGGTCACCGGTGATCCGTCGGCGTTCGCTCCCAGCGCCAAGGTCATCCACGTCGATGTCGATCCGGCGGAGATCGGCAAGGTGCGCAAGGCGGATGTCCCGATCGTGGGTGATGCCCGCTCGGTCCTCATACACCTTCTCGACGAGCTGGCGGCGCGCCGTGACCCCAGCCTGGCGCCGGCTCGCACCGAGTGGTTCGCCCAGATCGGCGCATGGCAGCAGAGTCATCCCCTGGCCTACGACCAGCAGCCCGACGGGCCGATCAAGGTCCAGCATTTCATCGAACGTCTCCACGCCGCCGTAGGTGGCGAGACCGTCATTGTCGCCGGTGTCGGCCAGCATCAGATGTGGGCCTCCCAGTTCTGGGGCTTCACCAAGCCCCGATCCTGGGTCAACTCCGGAGGGCTGGGGACCATGGGATTCGCCGTCCCCGCCGCCATCGGGGCCAAGGCCGCCCGCCCCGATGATCTGGTTTATGCCCTGGACGGTGATGGGTGTTTCCAGATGACCTGTCAGGAGTTGATCACCGCCTCCACAGAGAAGATCCCGATCAAAGTCGCGGTGTTCAACAACGGCGGTTACGGCATGGTCAAGCAATGGCAGCACCTGTTCTACGGTGGCCGGCTGTCCGCCGTCGATCTCACTACCCACACCCCGGACTACCCGATGCTGGCCGAAGCCATGGGTTGTGTCGGGCTCCGCGTCGACCATCCCTCCGAGATCGATCCCGCCATCGAGAAGTCGCTTTCGGTGAACGACAAGCCAGTCGTTCTCGAGGTGGTGGTCGACACCGAGGAGATGTGCTTCCCGATGGTGCCTGCCGGCGGGTCGAATGACCGTGTCGTGATGAGCCGTGGGGATCTGTGATGCAACACACCCTCACCGTCCTGGTCGAGAACAAGCCCGGGGTCCTGGCCAGGGTGTCGGCGATGTTCTCCAATCGCGGGTTCAATATCCACTCGCTGGCGGTGGGGCCCACCCACCAAGAGGGCAGGTCGCGAATCACGCTGGTCGTAGACGCCCCCGAGCTGGAGCAGCTGACCAAACAGCTCAACAAGCTGGTCAATGTGATCAAGGTCCAGGAGCTCGAGGCGGACGTCGCCCTGGAGCGTGAGCTCATGATCGCCCGCATCGCCTGCGACCCGGTGAACCGGGGCGAGGTCCGCGACACGGCGTCGCTGTTCGATGCCAAGGTGATCGACTTGGGGACCGGCTCGATCACGTTCGAGGTGACGGGCAGCCCGGCCCATCTCGGAGCGTTCCTCGATCACATGTCCGGATACGGCGTCGTCGACCTGGTCAAGTCCGGCCGGATCGCCATGCGGCGCGAGTCCGACCTCAGTCCCACTGCCGCGACCGCGCGAGTCGCGACATGAGCCGTTCCGTCAGCCTGTTCTCGATGCTCGGGGTCCTCGCTCTTAGCTAGCCGGCAGGCCTGCCTCGGCCTACCCCGGCGCCCCCCTTCCCACCCCGACAGCATTGGAGCACACAGGAATGCAAGACCAGGTACGAATCTTCGACAGCACACTCAGAGACGGCGAGCAGGCCCCCGGGATCGCCCTCAACCCCGACCAGAAGGTGGCCATCGCCACCCAGCTGGCTCGTCTTGGTGTGGACATCATCGAGGCCGGCTTCCCGGTCTCCTCCCCGGGCGATTTCGAGGCGGTGCGACGGATCGCCCAGGAGGTGCAGGGCCCCTCCATCGCCGCCCTGGCCCGGGCGCAGGCAGTCGACATCGATCGGGCGTGGGAGGCCATCCGATTCGCCGACGATCCCCGGATCCATGTGTTTCTGGCCACGTCGCCCATCCACATGGAGCACAAGCTGCGGATGAGCGAGGAGGAGGTGATGACGACGGTGAAGACCAGCGTGGCGCGGGCCAGGGACCTCACCGCCAACGTGGAGTACTCACCGGAGGACGCCACACGATCGCATCCGGACTTCGTGGTTGCGGTGTGCGCGGCGGCTGTCGAGGCCGGGGCCACCACGATCAACATCCCGGACACCGTCGGATATGCCACCCCCGCCGACTACGGCGCCTTGATTCGCCGGGTGGCACAGGAGGTCAAGGGAGACCGCGATGACGTAGTCGTCTCCGCCCACTGTCACAACGACCTTGGCCTGGCCGTGGCCAACTCGCTGGCCGCGGTGCAGAACGGTGCCCGCCAGGTGGAGGGAGCCATCAACGGGATCGGGGAACGGGCCGGGAACACCTCGATCGAGGAGGTCGTGATGGCGTTGCGGGTACGCGCCGACGCCTTTGGCGTCGGTGTCGGGATCTCAACCGAGGAGATCTTCGAGACCTCACGGCTGGTTGCGGAGAGCACCGGTTATCCGGTCCAATTCAACAAAGCCGTGGTCGGGCGCAATGCATTCGCCCATGAGTCGGGCATCCACCAGCATGGCGTGCTCCGGAATCGGACCACTTACGAGATCATGGACCCGGTTACGGTCGGCGTCAGTTCGACGATCGTGATCGGGAAGCACTCGGGCCGGGCAGCCTTCAAGCACTCGCTGGCCCAACTGGGCATCGAACTCGGTCACACCGCCTTCGAGAAGGCCTTCGGGCGCATGAAGGAGATCGCCGATCGTTCCGGCGCCATCTCAGAAGATCAGCTGCGCGCGATCGTCGACGAGGTTGTCTCCGGAATGGAGGTCCTCGACGGAGTGGTGGCTTCCTTCCGATGAAACCCCATCGTGTTGCCGTGGTGCCGGGTGACGGCACAGGACCGGAGGTTGTGGCCGAAGCGGTCAAGGTCGTCGACAGGGCGGCCGGCGTCTTCGGTTTCGATGTCGACTATTCCCATCACGACATCGGGGGCGAGCGCTACCTGCGCACCGGGGAGACCCTGACCGGGGCCGATCTCGAATCGCTGTCCAACGTGGATGCGATCCTGTTCGGGGCCGTCGGGCACCCCGACGTGGCCCCGGGCATACTCGAACAGGAGATCATCCTCCGGCTACGCCGCGAGCTCGACCTCTACATCAACGTTCGGCCGATCAAGCTGCACCCGGGAGTGAACGGCCCACTCCGTGACATCGGGCCGGCTGAGGTCGACATGATCGTGGTGCGGGAGAACAGCGAAGGGCTCTACGTAGGCGCCGGCGAGTTCACTGCCAAAGGGTCACCGTTCGAGGTGGCGGTTCAGCAGTCGGTGAACAGCCGCTTCGGTGTGGAGCGCTGCATCCGCTATGCATTCGAGCTGGCGCGCTCGCGGCCCCGCCGCCATCTGACGCTGTGCGGCAAGACCAACGTCCTCACCTATGCCTGGGATCTCTGGGCCAGGGTCTTCAACACCGTCGCCGAGGAGTACCCCGAGGTGAGCACCGGGTACGCACACGTCGATGCCGCATGTCTGTGGATGGTCGAGGATCCGGGGCGATTCGACGTGATCGTCACCGACAACATGTTCGGTGACATAATCACCGACCTGGGCGCCGCCATTCAGGGAGGTATGGGAATCGCCTCCGGAGCAAACCTCAATCCCAACGGTGTCTCGATGTTCGAGCCGATCGGCGGGACCGCACCCGGTTTCGAAGGCACCGGCCAGATCAACCCACTCGCTGCCATCGGCGCCGCGGGGATGATGCTCGACCACCTCGGGGAAGCCGCTGCGGGCGCAGCGGTGTATCAAGCAGTGGGCAAGGTCGCCGGGTCACTCCCCTCGCTTCGGGCCGGGAAGATGGGCGCCTCCACCTCCGAAGTGGGCGACCGGGTGAGCGAGCTCGTTTCCGCTGCGGTGTCGCTCGAGGTTGGGCCGTGAAAGCCCCCCGCACCCTCTTCGAGAAGGTTTGGGATACCCATGTAGTCGAGCCAGGGGACCCGACGCTGCTCTATGCCGACCTGCACCTGGTTCATGAGGTCACCTCGCCCCAGGCGTTCGCCAGCCTCGAGCAGGCAGGGAGGAAAGTCCGCCGACCCGACCTCACCTTCGCCACGGTCGACCACGGCATCCCCACCACCGGCCGTCAACTCGGCATCCTCGACCCGTTGTCGAAACGCCAGGTCGAGGCATTGCGGGACAACTGCGCCCGGCACGGGATCGTCATGTACGGGATCGACGACCCCCGCCAAGGCATCGTCCACGTGGTCGGGCCGGAGCAGGGCCTCACCCAGCCGGGGATGGTGATCGTATGTGGCGACAGCCACACCTCGACTCATGGCGCC
>JBBDQO010000053.1:0-6939 GCA_040905925.1 Acidimicrobiia bacterium
GCCTCGGCCGCCTGACCCTCGGCACAGTCCGACAGGATCGGGCAATAGCGGCACCAGGGCCCACCGGTCCGCACCGGCTCCACTCCCGAGGTCCAGGCCCGACGCATCTCGTTGACCAGTTCCCCAACTTCGGCTGCAATCCGGTTGATGTCGCCCGACGACGGGACGGTGCGGTATCGCTCACCGGTCCGCACCGACACCGCCTCGACGTAGGCGGGCACCTCGCCCTTCTCCAGGGCCCAGAGCAGAGCGTAGAACAGAAGCTGATCCTCGGGCTCGCCGAGGTCACCCGTCTTCCAGTCAACGAGACGATGCCCGCCCAGATCCTCCCGATATACGGCATCCACGGATCCGATCAGTTCCACGCCTTCAACCGGCTCGCTGGTGACCGACACCTCCGAGCCCTCGAAACCTTCGGTGGGAAGCCGGGTAAAACGCTCGTATAGGCCGCGCACCTCGTCGATCATCGAGGCGAGGATCGATGGCTTCAGCTCGAGACCGGCCAGCTTGTTGTTCAGCGCCGATCCCCCGATCTCCTCCCGGCACGCCTGGGCAAACTCATCGGCGGCTATCGGGCCCCCGGTCAGGTGGCGGCTGAAGATCCGGTGGGCGAGACTCCCCAGGAAGGCGGGGCGAGAGTCGGGGCCATAGATCCCCTGCAGACGTGCGTTTGCCTGCCCGGGGCATTTCTTGTAGGTGACGAAGACGGTCGCCGAGACTCGAATACGATCACCATCGATCACTGCTGGGAAGGCGACTGGCACTGACACCGAGGCTAGACGCAGCTCGAGGGACAACTGCGACTAGCCGGCCGCCCACGGTTACCATCCGCCGGCCCATCCACGAGGCCATTTGGGTCGGCCTTCTGAATGAACAGACACGTCTCCTCACGGACAACTACATGGGTCGCCCTCGCCCTGGGTTTAGGGGCGATCTTCGCACTGCTCCCATCTCTCTACGGGCTCACTCGGGTTCTGTCGAGAGGTGAGGTGATGGGTCGCGTCGAGGTTGCCTCCACTCCGATCGGCGGCCTCGCCACAGACCAGGCCTTGTCCGCCCTGGTCGCTGTGGAGGACGTCTATCTGACGCGTCCCGCGATCTTCACCCTTGACGGCAAAGTGGTGAGCGTTCTCCCCCGAGAAGCAGGCCTCGACATAGACGAGATGACAATCGTCCAAGATGCGATGGCAGTGGGGCGACAGGGCAATGTGGTCTCCCAGTTCGCCTGGTGGCTCGGGCATCTCTTCTCCACCGTCGAGGTGCCGGTGTCGGGCTCGGTGGAAGACGAGGCGGTCGAAGCCATCTTTGATGTGTGGGATACGGATGTGATCGCAAGCCCGGCGAATCAGGGCGGAGTCGATCTCGTCGAAGAGGAGTTGGTCCCCGTCTACCCCGCGGTCGGTAAAGGCGTGGACAGGCCTGCCGCGGCCGCCATCGTCGAGTCGTCGATGGTGGCCCGTGAAGCTCAGAACCTGACCATCCCGGTTGGCACCATCGTGCCGGAGCTCACCGAGACGGATGTCGACGCGGCGTTGGCTGAAGCCGAGCAGCTGCTGTCGGAGTCGATCGTGTTGGTGCACGACGGGACAGAGGTCGTGTTCACGGCATCTCAGCTGCGCGAGGCGTTTCGTTCGGAGACCGTCGTCGAGGGCACACCGCAAATCAACAACTTCTTCGATCCGGAGATTGTCGACAGCCTCCTGGAACCGGTTCGGGCGGAGCTCGAGGACGAGCCTGTGAACGCCGAGTTCGAGATCTCAGGTGATGCGATCAGCATCGTGCCCGGGGCGAAGGGGACGGAGATCGACGCGACAGAGACTGCCCGTCGTCTCACGGACGCCGGGTTGAGCAGCCAGCGAACCGGCCAGCTGCCGCTGGTTGAGGGCGCCGATCCAGAAGTCACGACCGAGTACCTGGAAGGCCTCCACATCGAGCACCTGGTCTCGCAGTTCACCACCTACCACGACTGTTGCCAACCACGGGTGACCAACATCCACACCATGGCCGACACGATCGACGGGATCATCTTGCTCCCGGGACAGACGTTCAGCCTCAACGACACGGTCGGTGAGAGAACACTCGAGGGTGGATATCTCCCGGCGCCGGGGATCCTCGGTGGGGTGCTGGAGGAGTCCATCGGCGGCGGTGTGAGCCAATTCACCACGACCCTCTACAACGCGGTCTTCTGGGGGGGATACGAGGACGTCGAGCACAGGCCGCACTCCTACTACTTCTCCAGGTATCCAGAGGGCATCGAAGCCACCCTCAGCTGGAGAAACCCTGATCTCCGGTTCCGCAACAATCGTGAGGGAGCGCTGCTGATCGACACCAGGTACACCGACACTTCGATCACAGCCCGCATCTTCGGGAGCAATGACGGCAGGGCGATGAAGGGTGAGCAGAACGGAGGGAACATCACGATCTGGACTGACCCGGAGGGAGGGCCGAATGCCCTCCACGTCAGAGGTGAAGTATCAGATCGCTACTCCCTCACCGACCCTCCCCCACCCCGATACGTCGCCAATCCCGAGCTCGACGTGGACGAAGAGAAGCAGACCCAGACCGAAGGAGGCGGGTGGAGTGTGACCGTCACCCGGGAGATCCGGCGTGGTGACGAGTTGATCGACTCCCAGGAGTGGGTGGTTCGATACGCCGCGAGGTTCGCCGTTTACGAGGTCCACCCCTGCAAGCTCCCGGAATCCGCGGTCACCTGTCCTCCCTCCACCTCGACCACAACGACCATCGTGCCGACGAGCACGACTTATCCCCCTGCTCCACCGTCGACCTGATCAGGACGAGGGCGGCTTGCTCCTGCCCGTCGGTCTCGGGATAATCCCGCAGGAGTCGACGCCTTCGGGCTAGTCGCCGATCACCTGGACTTTGAGCAGGTTGGTCGACGCCTGGATGTTGGGGGGGACCCCGGCGACCATGACCACCGTGTCTCCGACGTTCGCCAACCCTTCCTGCACCAGGATCGCGGATCCTGCCGCCATCTCGTCGTCGCTGTGATCGCGCCGCTCGAACTCGTGCGGGGAGACACCCCAGAACAGCGCCATCCGGCGCAATGTGCCCTCATTGGGGCTGAAGGCGACGATCCGACCCTCGGGCCGGTACTTCGAGATGAGGCGCGCCGTATTGCCCGACTCGGTGAAGGCAACGATGGCGGTGGCCCCCAGATTGACGGCTACCCCGGTGGCCGCCTGGGCGACCGCGGAGGCAACCGTGTTCCCGTCGCCCACGAATGGGACCGGATGCTCACCCCTGTTCGACAGGGTGTCCTCCTCCACGACACGACAGATCTCGGCCATGGCAGCCACCGTCTGCGCTGGATAATCGCCAACAGCGGTCTCCCCGGAGAGCATGACCGCATCCGTCCCCGCGATCACCGCGGTGGCGACATCAGTGACTTCGGCCCGGGTCGGCCGGGGATTCTTGGTCATGGACTCCAACATCTCGGTGGCGGTTATCGAAATCCGGCCGGCGGCGTTGGTTCGTCTCAGGATGTCGGCCTGGATCAACGGAATCCTCTCCAGCGGAAGCTGGACTCCGAGATCGCCTCTGGCCACCATCACCCCGAACGACGGCTCGAGAATGTCGTCGAGGTTCTCATAGGCCTGAGCCAGCTCGATCTTGGCGATCACAGGCACGTCTCCAGAGAGCTCGCCGACCCGCCTCACGTCATCGCCGGTTCTGACAAAAGATGCAGCCACGTAGTCGACCCCGAGCTCGCGGCCAAAAGCAATGTCGATCTCGTCCTTGGGGGTGACGCTCTTCGTCGACAGGAGACTGTCGGGGAATGCGACCCCCTTGTGGTCCGACAGATCACCACCCACCTGCACCTCTGCCACCAGCCCATCGTCGGAGAGCCCGATCACGTCGAGCTGGATCAGCCCATCGGCGAGAAGGACCCGGTGACCGGGCAGCACATCGTTGAGAAGCTGGTCATAGCCGACGGGAATCACGTCGCGCAGGCCAACCCCGCTATGCGATACAAGGCGGACCTGATCACCCTTCTTGAGACGGATGGCGCCGGCAGGGAATTCGCCAACCCGCAGTTTCGGGCCTTGGACATCTTGCAGAATGGCTACTTCCCTCCCGGTCTCCCGGACCGCCTCCCTCACCCAACCGGCCAGGGCCCGGTGAAAATCATGGTCGCCGTGGGAGAAGTTGAGACGGGCCACGTCCATCCCGGCCTCGACGAGGCCACGGACGCCCGCCTCGTCGGCTACCGCCGGGCCCAGGGTGGCGATGATCTTGGTGTGGCGCAGCATTTCGCACGGAAGCTAACCGATGCGCGGTCGCTCGACCGGTCAGGCCAGGAGCTGCTCTCGCAGGAGCTCGTCGACCACCCGCGGATCGGCCTTCCCTTGGGTCGCTCTCATCACCTGCCCGACCAGGAAGCCAACGACCTTCTCATCTCCCCCGCGATATCCCTCGACCGCCTTGGGGTTGGACTCCAACATCTTGGCGACAAGGTCACCAAGTGACGCCCTGTCACTGATCTGGATCAGGTCCCGGGACGCGGCAACCCTGGCCGGGGAGCCTTCCCCGCTGAGGACACCGTCAAGCACCTCCTTGGCCGCAGACGACGAGATCTTGCCTTCGCCGACCATCCCGACCAGCTCCGCCAGGGCGGCCCCGTCGAGCTGAAGCTCCGATGGTTCCACCTCGTGGCGACGCGACCATCCGATCACCTCGCCGGTTACCCAATTCGCTGCAGCCTTCGGCTCGGCCCCCTCGGCCACCGCTACCTCGTAGACATGCCGCAAGGCGGGGTCGACCGCGGTGAGGACGCCTGCCAGGGCCTCGCCAAGCCCATCACCTCGATAACGCTCGCGTCGTTGGGCCGGCAACTCGGGCAAGCCCTCCCGTATCCGTTGCACCCACTGGCGGTCCAGGACCATGGGCACCAGGTCGGGCTCCACGAAGTAGCGATAGTCCGATGAGCCCTCCTTCGTCCTCATCGAATGAGTGACGCCGGCTTCCTCGTCCCAGTGCCGGGTCTCTTGGACCACCGTCCCACCCGAGTCGGCCAGCTCGATCTGACGAGCAATCTCGTGCTCCACCGCTCGTTCCAGGGAGCGAAACGAGTTCATGTTCTTCACCTCGACCTTGGTGCCCAGTTCCGAGCTGCCTTGCTCGCGGATCGACACGTTGGCGTCGAACCGCATCGAACCCTCCTCGAGTCGGGCATCGGAGACACCGAGCTCGACGATCAGCGAGCGAAGCTCCTGGGCGTAGGCCCTGGACTCCTCAGCGCCTCGGATCTCAGGACGGGAGACGATCTCGACCAACGGCACGCCGGAGCGGTTGAAGTCGAGCAACGTCGACTCGGCGGCGTGGATCCGTCCCCCGGCGCCGACGTGTGTCGATTTGCCGGTGTCTTCCTCCATGTGGGCACGTTCGATCCCCACCCGGTGGGTGACCCCTTCGACCTCGATATCGAGATAGCCGCCGGTGCAGACTGGGTTGTCGAATTGAGAGATCTGATAGTTCTTGGGGAGGTCGGCGTAGAAGTAGTTCTTTCTGTGGAAGACCGACCGCTCGGACACCTCGCAGTTCAGGGCGAGGCCGATCGCCATGATCGACTCGATGGCGGCCTTGTTGGGCACCGGGAGAGCGCCGGGAAGCCCGAGACAGGTGGGGCATACGTCGGTGTTGGGCTCGGCGCCGAACCCCACCGCACATCCGCAGAACATCTTGGAGTCGGTGAGAAGCTCGACGTGGGCCTCGATCCCGATCACGGGCTCCCAACTCACGAGGCCACCTCCTGCAGCCCGGGACTGAGGTCGAACCCGGCCAATCGCTCCACTTCGGCTGCGACCTGGTACATCACCTCTTCCCCGAGCGGAGGCGCCATCACCTGGAAACCGACCGGGAGACCCTGGTCGTCGAGCCCCACCGGGAGCGACATCGCCGGGTGCCCAGCCAGGTTGGAGGGGATGGTGCAGATGTCGGAGAGATACATGGCAAGGGGGTCGGCGGTGCGCGCCCCCGCTTCGAAGGCCACGGTCGGGCTGGTGGGCGAGACCAGCACATCGACCTGTTGATAGGCGCGTGCGAAGTCCTCCTGAATGGCTGCCCGGACCCGCTGTGCCTGCCCGTAGAAGGCGTCGTAGTAGCCGGCAGACAAGGCGTAGGTGCCGAGCAGGATGCGTCTGGTGACCTCCGGTCCGAAGCCCTCGGCGCGGCTCCGTGCCATCAGGGCTTCGGTCGTCGCCCCCTGACCCCGATGCCCGTAGCGAATCCCGTCGAATCGGGCCAGGTTGGCGGAGCATTCGGCCGGAGCGATCAGGTAATAGGCGGAGAGGGCTATCTCGAAAGACGGCAAAGAGACCTCAACGATCTCAACGCCGGCGCTTTCGAGTCTGGAAACCATCTCACCGATAGCCGACTCGACGGCAGGCTCGTATCCATCCCCGGCGAGCTCCTTCACCACCCCCACCCGGAGACCGGCCACTCCACGGTTCAGGCCGGATTTCGGATCCGGATAGCGGCCGGAGAACGAGGTCCCGTCCAAGGGGTCGTGTCCCCAGATTGCTTCGAGGGTGAGGGCGGAGTCTTCGACGGTTCGAGTCAGTGGCCCAATCTGATCGAGCGAGGAAGCGAAAGCGATCAACCCGTATCTGCTGACCGTCCCATAGGTGGGCTTCATCCCCACTACCCCGCACAGGGAGGCGGGCTGGCGAATCGAGCCACCGGTGTCCGAGCCCAAGGCGGCGACTGCGGAGCCGATGGCGACCGCTGCCGCCGAGCCCCCTGAGGAGCCACCGGCAACGCGCGTCGTGTCCCACGGGTTGTAGGTGGGGCCATACGCCGAGTTCTCGGTGGAGGAGCCCATGGCGAACTCGTCGAGATTGGTCTTGCCCACCACCACCGCACCGCCCTCGCCCAGCCTGGCCACGACCGTGGCGTCGTATGGAGGGCGATACCCGGCGA
>JBBDQO010000054.1:0-38237 GCA_040905925.1 Acidimicrobiia bacterium
TATCCAGCTGTCAGCGCATCGACGGCCCCATCCCGGATGGGGAGACTTTCTGCCGTTGCCAGCAGACGACCTGCCTCGGGCGCGACCAGGCGGCTGAGCATCGCCTCGCTCTGGTCGAGTGCGACCACGTGATGGCCTCTCATCAAGAGTGATCTGGTGATCGAGCCGGTGCCGGCTGCCACGTCGAGGATCAGCGAGCCGCGATTCACTGTGAGCCCACCCACCAGGGCCCGGCGCCATCTCCCGTCCTGTCCGAGACTCAGGATCGCTGCCCAGCGCTCATAGTTGTGAGCTATGGGGCGGAACAGTCCGAGAGCGACGCGGGGCGGGGAGGTCACACCTCGAAGGTACCGATTGACCGGGCTCCGTGTGCGCCTTCCGGCCAAGCTCAGCCGGCGCCGACCACCACTTCGGCCAACATCCCCTGTTCGTAGTGGTCGATGACGTTCCCCTCGTCATCCTGAGAGACGATCCGGCAGGTGAAGGAATACTCACCCTCCGCCAGATCGACGGACACTTGTGAGGTCTCGCCCGGACCGATGACGCTGCCTGCGGAAAGGACATGGCCTCCGGTGTCGGTGATTACCAGGGTGTGCCCGTACTCGCCTGTGTTCTCTACGTTCAGGGTCACGGTCCCTGCTTCGAAACTTGTGATCGACGGCTCCATCCCGAACTCGTAAATCTCGATGTCGGCGGAGGTGGCTGCCGGTTCCTGGCAACCGGACACGGCGAGGATTGCTATGAGGATGATGAGCTTTCTCATGCCGCCCCTTGCTGCGAGGTGACCGTGGCCCGCGGCAGCGCGATGGTGAACGTGGTTCCCTCGGAAGAGGTCCAAACCAGGAGCGAGGCGCCCATCGCCTCCGCCATGAGCCGTGCCATATAGAGGCCAAGCCCGGTTCCGGAGCTTCGACTGTCCTTCTCGAACTTCTCGAAGGCTCGGGGTAGGAACTCCGGGCGAATCCCGGGGCCGTCGTCACTGATCGAGATGTAGACGGCCGGCTCGGGGACGGTGCCGACGATGATATGGGGCTCGTGTACCTCGTTTGTGCTGCAGTGGATCCTGACGTTGCGGGCCCCGTGGGTGAAGGCGTTGTCGGCCAGGGAAGAGGTGAGATTCCTCAATGTCTGGAGATCAGTCAGCACGGTCGGGTCGGTATCCGCGGGGTGGCAGTCGGGCGAGTGACTCGATACCACCCTGGAGTGAGCAAGTGCCACGGCGTCGCACACCTTGGAGAACTTCACCGGCTGAGGTGCGAACGAAAGTCCCCGGTTCTCCACTCTCGCCACGGCAAGGAGCTGGTCGATCATCGTTTGCAGCCGTCTGCCGTCATGGACCAGGGCCTCGAGGATCTCGTAGCGATCGGACGCCTCGGGATCGGTCATCAGAAGCAGCTCGGCGCCGGTTACGACACTGGTGAGCGGTGTTCGCAACTCATGGTTGATCATGAGGACGAACTCGGCCCGGATCCGGTTCTTCTCCTCGGCCAGGGCGAGGGCGGCCTCGGCGTTGTGACGCGCCACCTCGAGCTCGGCGTTGTGGATCTGGAGCGACTCGGAGTCCTTGCGCAGAAACTCGGCTTCGAGCGCCATCTCCCGGTATCGCTGGATCGAGTGGGAGCGTCCGATGATGACAGCGAACCCGGCAATCGCGAATAGGGCGGCGACCCCCGCCAGTTGGATGGTCAGAGTCTGGACCCCGGACTCTCCGGCCCGTCGTGCAAGCAACTCTGAGATGTCGTAGTAGAGAAGTAGCGCTGGGCTGCCCTGCGCACCGGGGAGGAGCGCCAGATACAGAGCATCCCCGCTTTGCCACTCGGTAACCCCGTCGATCTCCAGGTCCTGGTCGATCGGTGCGGCCACCGCTGCGAATCGCCCTGAATCTAAGGCGTATTGGAGTACCGGGTTGTCGACCATGACCCCCACCAGTGGGTTGGAGGTGGCGGCCGTGATGGTCCCACCGGAGTCGACGAGGGCCGCACCTTCGATGCGAAGGTCGTTCCTGAGATGACGCACCGCATCGTCAGGTGCCATCCCGGAGGCGACCGCCTCATCGATCTGCTCCATCCCAAACTGGGCCTCGGAGAAGAACAACTGACCTTCGCCGATGGGCCGGCTTGCGTTTGACTGATGCGCCAACGCAGCAAGGGCCGCGGCGATGGACAAGACCACGAAGATCGCGGCCAACGTGATCCACCAACGGGACGGGCGAGTCCCTTTCGGGGTACGGGTCGCCATATCAGAAAATCGGCTGTTTGGACCTCCGCCTTGAGCGAACCAGCCACAGATCGTCAACTACGACGGCAAGGCTCTATCTGGTGTGCCAGTCGAGGAATCTCTCCACCCGGCGGTAGAAATGAAGTTGTGGCTCCCGACGCAGGAGCCCGTGTGCCTCGGTGGGGTAGGTCACATACTCGTAGGTCTTGCCGTTGCGTTCCAGAGCCTCCACGAGCTCCTTTGCCTGTTTCAGATGCACCCTCGGGTCCTTCTCTCCCTGGCCGATGAAGACGGGCCGGGTCAGGTTGGGGATGCCGTGGATCGGGGATCCGGCCCGATACGCCTCCGGGTTCTCATCGGGATGGCCAAACAGCCTGAGGAACTCGTCGCGTCCAACGCGATCGGTCTGCTTCCACGAGGTCATCATGTTGAAGTCCCCGTACTTGGCGACACCACAGACGAATGGGTTCTCGGGGTGAACGAGGGTGGCGACCGTCAGATAGGAGCCGTAGCTCGCGCCAAAGATGGCGATTCGATCGGGGTCGACCCAATCCAGGCTGCGGAGGAACAGGCCGGCGGCGACACAATCGCCGGTGTCGCCCACCCCGCAGTCGCCATGGTTGGCTCGTTCGAAATCCAGACCGTATGAGGTGGACCCGCGGAAGTTGATGGCCAGCCAGGCATAGCCCTTCTCGATGAAATGCTGAGTTTGCCCGTCCCACTCGTCGCCGTAGTGATCCGTGGGCCCACCATGGGCGTACACCACCGCGGCGACCGGATGGGAGGTATCGGCCGGTTTGAACAGGAACCCCTCGATCTCCAAACCGTCGAGGGACTTGTAGGTCACACGCTCCGGGATGACGTGGGCCGCGCTGCGGATGGCGACCGGCGCACCGTCGAAAAGCCACCGTTCCTCTCCACCGGGGACGACCAACTTCAATCGGGGGGGTGATCCCCAGGACTCGTGGGTGGCCACCACCCCTGCCGACACTGGATGGGGTGCCCCCCAAGCCCCTCCTCGTGAGAGAACGGCGACTCGTCCGTCGAGGTCGACGGTCAAGAGGTCGGTCTGGCCCCGATTGGTCGCCTTGGCCACCAATCCGCTCCCATCGGGCAACCATGCCGGAGCGCCAAAGTCGACATCCCCGCTGGCGAGACGACGGGGGTCGCTCCCATCGAGACCGGTGACGTAAAGCGAGAAACGATCCTCATCCTCGAAGACGTAGGCGATTTGCTCGCCAAAAGGGCGGGCCGCCTCAGCACGCCGGTCGGGATGACCAACCAGGGTCACCCAGGTCCCGTCTGTCCCGATGAGGATGATGTCCGACCGGTTGAGGTCGTCCTTAGCCAGATAAGTGGCCAGCACCCTGCCGTCGTCGAGGAGTTGGGGGTCGAGGACGTCACCTTCGACTGGGCCGAGCGGCCGTGGTTTGGGGTCGCCGATGTCGACCACCGCCAGCCAGGAGTGCTCATCCCGCTCGACGATGACCAAGAGGCTCTTCTCGTCGAGCCACATGCCCGCCGATCCTTCGATCAGCCGATGCTTGATCCCGGAGACGGCACTGACTACAAACACCCATCCCGCGCTGTTGTATGCGATGTTGTCGTTGTCCGGGGACCACACCGGAGTTGCATCGTCCCAGTAGGCCGTGAGAGCCCGATCCGTGGTCAGCCGGGAAAGCCTTCCTTCAAGATCCACCGCCCACAGATCCGTGGTCCCCTCATTGTCAAGGATGAAAGCCACAGTGGAGCCGTCCGGAGAAGCCGTGGGATGATAGGGCCTCGCCGTCGCCCACACGTCTTCGAGGCGCCATCGGGTGGACTCGGTTCGATTGGCGAGCTCCTCGCTGGGAGCTCCTCCATGGACATCCTTTCCAACCCACATGCCGTCAGTCGCCCTCCCTTCTTGGGTCATTGGAAGGCGGCCAAGATAGCCATGACGTCCGGCCCCAAGGATTCAAGGTGATACCCGCCCTCCTGGATCAGGACTGTCGGCAACCCGAGTGCAGCGATCCTCTGGCCGGCGGCGGTAAACCCCCCGTTGGTCACCTGGAGTGGGCTTTCGGGGTCCGCAGCTCCGGCGTCAACACCCATGGACACCACGACTGCGTCGGCCTTGAAATCGGAGATCGTTTCACAACCACGCTCGAGGGCGGCGAGGAACTCCAGATCACCACTTCCCGGCTGCAATGGCATGTTCAAGTTCGACCCGCGGCCCGGGCCCGCCCCGGTCTCTTGCTCGAAACCGCAGAAGTGAGGGAACCAACCTCCTCCCGGATCGACGTGCACCGAGGCGTAGAGCACGTCGCTGCGCTCGTAGAAGATCTCCTGGGTTCCGTTGCCGTGGTGAGCGTCGATGTCGAGGATGGCGACGCGACCGGTGTCATTCTTCACCAGCCACTCTGTGGCGACCGCCGCATTGTTCAGATAGCAGGACCCACCGAAATACGAAGTCCCCGCATGGTGCCCGGGAGGGCGGACCGGCGCATAAGCCGCGGTGGCCCCCTCTCGCACGAGGCTGGCCGCGGTGAGCGCCCCGTCGATCGCGGCGCGGGCGCCCCGATATGTCCCCGGCCCGATCACCGTGGCGGTGTCCATGCAATAGACCCCGGCCATCGCCGCACGGCTTGTTGGCAAGATCTCGGACTGGTATCGAACCGCCGCAGGGTGGGGGAACACGTAGGGGACAACCCTGTCCGCTCCGGGCTCTTCGGGGTATCCCGCTTCGACCCAAAGAGCGTGCGCAGTCTCCAGGTAGTCGACCATCCCCAAATCGTGCACCGCCTCGATGTGGCTCCGGTCATGCTCCACCGCCTCGACGATCGGGACTTCCGCCTGTTCGAGAGCGTCCTTCAGGATCAGGGCGCGATCCGCCTCCTCGTCACCCGGAAGCCTGACACCGACCCAGACCAGCCAGTTGGCATCGTGTGCCAGATACCCGTCGGACCAGACTGCGGTGAGACTCATTCGAGGGCCCCCAGGGTTGCGGACATGCGATCAACTAGCAGATCGACCTCGTCATCGGTCACTGTGAGCGGTGGGCCGATGAGGAGATAGTCACCGTTGGTGCCGTCCACGTTGCCAGTGGACGGATAGAGGAGGAGCCCATGCTCGCGGGCTCGGAGGAGCAGGCCCTCCGTTACGTGAGTCGACCGGGGAAAGGGCGCTCGGGTGTCCCGGTCTGCCACTAGCTCCACACAGGCCAGGAGGCCGATCCCGCGGACGTCACCCACCCGGGGATGATCGGTGAGTGCCGAGCGAAGGGCGCCGAGGAGGCGCTCACCCTGAGTGCGCGCCCGGTCGATCAGTCGCAACTTCCGGATGCGTTCCAGGACCGCCAACCCGACCGACGCTCCCACCGGATGGTGAGACCAGGTGAACCCGTGTACCAGGCCTCCGGCCTCGACGATGGTGTCATGGACCTCTCCGGTGCTGATGGCCAACCCAAGCGGCCAATAGCCGCTGGAGGCCCCCTTGGCCGCCACCAGGATGTCGGGCCGCAGCCCGAAGTGGTCGCTGGCGAACCACTCCCCGGTTCTTCCAAACCCGGTCATGACCTCGTCGGCGATGATCAAGATGTCATTGCGCCGGCAAATCTCGCCGATCACATCCCAGTAGCCGTCGGATGGGATTGCCGCCCCACTAGCCGCCCCGCCGATCGGTTCGGCGACGAAGGCCACGACCCGCTCGGGCCCCTCTTCCTCGATCGCCTCCTCGAGACGGCTGGCGTGCCACTCTGTGCAACCCGAAGGGTGATTCGGGTTGGGGCATCTGTACTCGTTGACTCCGGGGACCCGGCGGGTCTGACCCAACCAGGGCTCGTAGGGCTGGCGCAGCGGTTCGCGCCCGGAGACATCGAGGGCGCCACGGGTATTCCCGTGGTAGGACGCCCCTCGGGCAATGATCACGGTCCGCTCGGGCCGGTCCTTGCCGAGGTGATAGGCGCGGGCCATCTTCAGTGCCGTCTCCATCGCCTCCGAGCCGCCGGAAACCGGAAACACCCGAGCTCCGTCCATCGGGACCACCGCTGCCAGCTCGGAGGCATAGGCCTCCAGGGATTCGGTGGTGAAGGTGGAGCCATGGACATAGGCGAGGGTGGCCGTCTGGGCGGCGATCGTCTCGGCGATTTCGATGACACCGTGGCCGATTCCGATGACGATCGCGCCCCCGGCAGCGTCGAGATACTGTTTTCCGTCGTTGTCGGTCACCCACGACCCTCTTGCCGAGACGGCGATGGGGAGATCCCCACCGGCCCGGTAGAAGACAGAGCTCATCTGATGGGGACCCGAATCATCGATAACGGGACGATAGGCCTCCAGGTAGCGTTCGATTTGAAAGGCGGTGTGTTGAAGGCCAGATTGCGCGACCTGAGTGCTGGGATAGGACGATTGCCGGCAGGTTTGTCGAATGCGATCACGGATGTCCCTGGCGTCCTGGTCGGACATGCCACCGTGGTCCGGGACGAACCGCATGTGATCAGGAGCGGCATCACGATGGTTGTTCCCCGGGACGGCGGGATCTGGACCGACTATGCCTACGCCGCCTCGCACGTGCTCAACGGCAACGGTGAGATGACCGGGTTGGCCTGGGTCGAGGAGTCGGGGATGCTCGGCTCGCCGATCGGGATCACCAACACCTACCAGGTTGGCCTGGTGCGGGACTTCCTGGCCAGGGAGTCGGTCCGCGCCGGGGTGATCGAGGACTTTCTCCTTCCAGTCGTTGGTGAGACCGATGACGGATGGCTGAGCGCCGCCGAGGTGTTCGCATTGACCGAGGAGGACGCCAGGACTGCCCTCTCCACGGCACAGGGAGGGGTAGTGGCGGAGGGGTGTGTGGGTGGCGGGACCGGGATGATCTGTCACGAGTTCAAGAGTGGGATCGGCACATCATCGAGGGTGGTCGAAATCGACGGCATGAGCTATGTGCTCGGCGTGCTGGTGCAGGCAAACTATGGCGCAAGGGAGGATTTTCGCATCGACGGTGTGCCCGTCGGGGCCCTGATCGACAACGAGCAGGTCCCATCGCCCTGGGATGAGGCCGCAAACGGGGGCTCGATCATCGTCGTCATCGCAACCGACGCCCCATTGCTCCCAGGGCAATGCAAGCGACTGGCGCATCGGGCAACCGTCGGTGTGGGCCGTGCCGGCGGTTACGGCCACGACTCGAGTGGCGATCTCTTCTTTGCCTTCGCCACCGCCAATCACCTCGAGCAACGGCCGGGCAAAGTGCGAATGGTGGCGTCCCTGCCCAACGAGGCCATGGATCCGCTGTTCCATGCGGTCGTCGATGCCACCGAGGAGTCGATCATCAACGCTCTGTTTGCAGCCGAAACCACAACGGGAAGGTTTGGCAGGATCGCTCATGCGCTGCCCCTCGACCAGACGGCCGAAATTCTCGAGCGTTATCGCGTCAAGACTCCGTGAGGGGTCTCCGGGTCAAACCGATTCCGGCGCCTCGTCGGAGCCCTGGGTATCAGTCGGCAGCTTGGGCAGGAGCCGGGCCTGGAAGGTGGTCCCGTCGGGGCCGGTGACGAAATCGAGCTTCCCACCATGGCGGGCCACGATCGAGTGCACCGTGGCCAAACCGAGCCCGGTGCCCTGACCTGGTTCCTTGGTTGTGAAGAAGGGGTCGAACACCCTGGATGCGACGTCATCCGGAATACCGCTGCCGGTGTCCCCAATCGTCACCAGCACTCCCTTCCCATCGCGGCTGGCAGTGATGGTCAACACTCCCTCCCCGTTCATGGCGTAGATGGCGTTGTCCATGAGGTTGATCCAGACCTGGCTCAATTCCGCCCCGAAGGCCTCGATTTTCGGCAGGTCCGGGTCGTACTCCTTGATCACTTTGACCCCGGTTTTCAACCTGTGCTTGAGCAGGACGAGAGCGTTATCGATCGAGGAGCGAAGGTCCACGGTCTGTATCGAGCCCTGGTCCAGATAGGAGAACTCCTTGACCGCTTGTATCAGCTCGGAAACTCGATCCGCTCCGATCTTCACCTCGGAAGCGACCTGGATCCCGAGAAGGCGGAGGCCGAGCCAACGCAGGACATCGGCCCGCGTCTCAGGGTCGGCGCCCGGGGTCAGGTGCTCGAGGTTTGACTCCCTCCAGCCGGCGTCGAGAAGCGCGGGGGCCAGCTCCCAACCGTCCGTCACCCCGAGCCCGGAAAGCCATTCCCCGAGGGCGTCTTCGGCGTCTGCCCTGGCCAGGGCGCTCTTCTCCTCATGAACCGGGTCCGACGGCGTCTCCTCGGGGAGGACGACGCCCTTGGTGGACAGACGTCGGGCGGTGTCACCCAGATCCTCGATGATGGCACGGCCGGAATTGGTCCCGTGCCGGATCGCAGCCATCGGGTTGTTGAGCTCGTGCATCAAGCCGGCCGCCATCCGGCCCAGCCCGGCCATCCGCTCCTCACTCCGCACCAGGCCCTCGGTTTCCCGGAGACGGGAGGTGACGGTGCGCAACATCCTCAAGACCATCTTCGGGTTGTCCAGCAGCTCGATGAAAGTGTCGGAGGGCACCTTGATGTACTCCACATCGGTGATGGCGGTGACGGTGGCGATCCTGGGGACGTCGTCCAGGAGCGAGATCTCACCGAGCACCTCCCCGGCGCCGACCCGGGCCAGCGAGATCGAGCGGCCGCCGCTGACCTTGGTCACCTCGAGCTCACCCTCGGTAACGACGTAGAGACCGTCGCTCTTCGATCCCTCTTCGATGATGACCTCGCCGGGAGCCGCATGGAGTTGCTCGGATGCGATACAGACTCGCAGCAGGAGACGTTCGGGGAGGTCTGCGAAGTAGGGGAGCTTCTTGAGTTGCTCGAAGATGGTGTTCACAGGTCGGCCAGGTGCTCATGGATGAAGCGAACCGCCATCGCCCCCTCCCCTGTCGACGAGGCGACCCGCTTCACCGAGCCGTGACGAACGTCGCCCGCGACGAAAATGCCGGGGACCGAAGTCTCGAACGGCAGAGGCGACCTCTGCAAGTTCCACCCCTTGGGATGCGGGCCGCACTCGGCGCCGGACAGGATGAACCCTCGTTCGTCACGATCCACGTCGTCGCCGAGCCAGTCGGTTCGCGCCGATTGGCCGATGAAGATGAACAGGGCTCCGGCCGGGACCACTTCGGTCTCGTCGGTGTCGCGGTCTTTCAACACCAGCTGTTCGAGATGGCTGTCGCCGCGGGCCTCGACCAGTTGGGCCCGGTAGCGAACGAAAAGGTTGTCCTCCGCCGAGATGGCGTCGATCAGGTACTGAGACATCGACTCTTGAAGGCTCTTGCCACGGACCAGCAGCGTCACGCTCGAGCCAAAACGGGAAAGGAACATCGCAGCCTGACCGGCGGAGTTCCCCGCCCCGATGATGAACATCGGCTCGCCGCGATGGGCAACGCCTTCGATGCGGGAGGTCCCGTAATAGACACCGGCCCCGGTCAGGTCCTCGATCCCGGGTGAGTCGAGTTTGGTGTACGAGACGCCGGTGGTGATGAGGAGGGCCTTGGTGCTCACCTCCGTGCCGTCGTTGAGCCCGACGGTGCGGAACGGGTCGTTTCGGGTGACCGACACCGCCTCGGCAGGGGTGAGGATCTCGGCTCCGAACCGGGTGGCCTGGGTCACTGCTCTCCTGGAGAGGTCACTTCCGCTGAGGCCCTTGGGGAACCCGAGGTAGTTCTCGATTCGGGCACTCTGGCCCGCCTGCCCCCCGGGCGCCTCGCTTTCCACCAAAAGGGTGGCGAGGCCTTCTGAGGCCCCGTAAACGGCGGCAGCGAGACCGGCGGGCCCGGCGCCCACGATCACAAGGTCGTACGACTTTTCGGTGGGGTGGGTCTTGAGGCCGATCTGGTTGGCGACGTCTGCCGTGCTCGGTTGGACCAGAACCATCCCGTCCGGCATGAGCACGACCGGGAGCAAGGTGGGGTCCCCACCGACATCATTGAGAAGAGTCTCAGCCTCCTCGTCGGTCCCGAGATCGAGGGAGCGATAGGGGATCTGGTTGCGGGCGAGGAAGGCTCTGACCTCATGGGTGGCACGCCCCCACCTGTGCCCGATCACGCTGATTCCTTCAAACCGCGGGGTGAAATGATCCCACCAGTCCTCTAGGAGGTCGTCGAGCACCGGATAGAGCCGCTCTTCGGGTGGGTCCCAAGGCTTCATGATGTAGTGGTCGAGGGATACCTCGTTGATTGCGGAGATGGCAGCCTCGGTGTCTGCGTATGCAGTCAACAACGCCCTTTTGGTGTCGGGCAGGCGCTCGAGAGTCTGGGCCAGAAATTGGACCCCCGTCATGTCGGGCATGCGCTGGTCGACAAGGAGCAAGGCGACGGGCTCGCTTCGAAGGTTGAGCTCCTTGAGGGTGTCGAGCGCCTCGGCTCCGGAACTGACGGCGACCACCCGGAACTCCTCGCTGTAGTGGCGTCGCAGGTCGCGTTGCACTGCGCGCAGCACCTCCGGGTCGTCGTCTACGGTAAGAATCACCGGCTTTGGCATCAGACCGTTCCGGAACAGGCGAATCGGGTCAATTGAGCCGGCGCGGCCAACATTTCAGACGAATCGGGAGTCGGGGTAGCACCAGCGCCAGGTCTCGCCGACCTCGAAGGAGCGCACGATCGCGTGCTCGGTGGCGCTGGCGTGTTTACGGGCGTGTGTGTTCTTCGATTGATCACAACAGCCAACACTGCCACAGCTGAGACATAGGCGGAGATGGACCCAGGTATCTCCGATGGCCAGGCATTCACCGCATCCGGCGCCACCCGGCTCCACCTCCTGGATCAGGTTGATGTGCTCGCACGGTGGTAGTTCGCGGGTCCATGCCATGTTGTTTCTTCCCTGCCTGTCCGAAACCGGTAGCGAAATCTAGGCGGTTGGTCGTAGCTCTGCGTAACCGCCCTAGTGTGGGCGGCCATGGCAGAGCTCTTGGGTTTCGGGGGGTATGTCCCGGAACGGGTGATGACCAACCAGGACTGGGCCGCCCTGGTCGACACCACCGATGAGTGGATCACCCAGCGCACCGGGATCAAGAGACGGAGGGTGGCGGCCGACGACGAGACCACGCTCACCCTCGCTGCCAATGCCGCAGAGGTAGCCATCAAAGACGCAGGTCTGATCCCGGCCGATATCGGGGAGATCATCATTGCCACCGACACCCCCGAGCTCTACACCCCCGACACCGCCGCCTTGCTCCAGCATCGTCTAGGTTGCGACCACATACCCGCCTATGACCTGGGGGGCAGCGGATGTGCCGGTTTCGTCCAGGCGCTGGACATCGCCCGGGCCCGCATCGCCTTCTCGCCCCACAAGGTCCTGGTCGTCGGTGTCGAGTTGATCACGAGGTTGTTCGATTGGACCGATCGTGCGACGGCGGTCCTCTTCGGTGATGCGGCCGGGGCGGTGGTCCTGGGCCCGGAGGGCGGCCGAGCGAGGCTTCTCGATGTCGTGTCGGGCACCGACGGCTCGCAGGCCGAGATCCTCACCCTGGCCACCGGGGGCACCAGAAACCCCTTCAACGCGGCCAGCCTCGCCGCCGGTGATCACAACCGCCTGGTCATGGATGGCCCCAAGGTCTTCACCGAGGCAGTCCGGCGGATGAGTGCTTCGGTCGAGGAGCTCTTGGCCCGAGTCGGGAAGCGCACCGCCGAGGTGAGCCTGGTCATACCCCATCAGGCGAATCTGAGGATCATCGACGCGATCCGCCGCAGACTGGGGCTGAGCGAGGAACAGGTCTACGTCAACATCCAGGAATACGGGAACACCGGCTCGGCAACGGTGCCATTCGCCCTGTGGGAGGCGGTCGAGACCCACAGGGTCAAAGAAGGTGACCTGGTGGTGTTGACCGCGTTCGGGGCCGGGCTGCACTGGGCCTCGGCCGCGGTTCAGTTCTGAGTGGCGGCGTTCTCCCGTTTTGGCGCGGACATCTGGGTGTATAGGCCGTCATCTCCGCGCGAGAACGGGGGGCAGGTCCGCCCGGGTTGCGTCATTTCATCTCTCGTCGTCGGGCCGCACGTAGCCCTCTTCATAGGCCAGTGCGGTCAGCTCGTGACGGCTGGCGACGCTGAGCTTGTCGAAGATGTGAGCCATGTGATTCTCCAGGGTCTTGACCCTGATTCCCATGCGTGAGGCGGTCTCCCGGTATGTGTAGCCCCGGGCGATGAGGTTGACCACCTCTCGTTCTCTCGGGGTGAGTCTGGAAATCGAGGACTCGGCCACGATGTCCTCGTCGATGTCGAGCAGGTAGCCCGCAACATCGGGTGACACCGGGCGTGCCCCGGCATAGGTCTGATGGATCAGGTCGGGGAGATCGGTGCCCAGCGTGGTCTTGGTGATGTAACCGTCGACACCCGCCTCCATGAGCCGAGCCACGTCCTCGCGTGACGTGGAGACGGTGAGCGCCATGAACCGGACATCCGGCTGGTGTGGTCGTATGGCGTCGATCACCGATGCCCCGCCGCCCCCCGGGAGCTTGACATCGAGCACCACCAGTTGTGGATTGCGCTCCCTGGTCAACTCGATGGCGCTGTCGACGTTGTCCGCCTCGCCGACGATGTCGAAGGAGTGATCGAGGATCGCACGCATCCCGGCACGCACCACGTCGTGGTCGTCGACGAGCAGGATCCGCAGCCTGTCAGCCATGTCAAACCTCGACGGTGATCTTGATCTCGGTGCCGGATTCCCGCCCGGAGTCGATGTCGATCACGCCACCGACGGACTCGACTCGCTTGGCGAGGCGCTCGTGGACCCGGATTCGTGCCCTGTCATCGAGAAAGCCCGTGCCCCGATCCCGGACGTGGATATGGGCGTCTCCGTTGCTGAACTCGGCGTAGAGAGCGATGTTGGGCGAGCCCGAATGTTTGGCGGCATTGGCTAGCGCCTCCCTGGCGGCTTCCACCGCGGCCGCCAGACTGGCGCTGAGCTGGGCGTCGTCGCGTATGACGGCCTCGATCTCCACACGATGGGTGTCCTCTATCTCGTCGCGAATGGCGAGCAGGGAGGCCCGGAAGCTGTTGGGATACTCGGAACGCCATTCCTCGATATTGCGACGCAGTTCCCGTTCCTGACGACGAGCGAGATAGCGCGACTGCGCCGGGTCGTCAGCTCCCATCCGGATGGCGTGGAGGGTCTGCAGCACCGAGTCGTGAAGGCGGTCGGCGAGCAGTGCCCTCTGCTCGTGGAGCAGTACGACGGCCTCCTCCTCGGCCAGCCGTTCTTGTGCTTCCTGGCGGGCGATGTCGTAGTCACGCAGCTTGTCGAAGGTCCAGCCGACGATGGCGCCGACCACGAAGAAGATGACACTCCCCGCCGCTCGTACCGCCCCGAGGTCGGCGATTATGTGAACCAGGAATTGCTCGGCGCCGAGGGCCATCGCGGCCAGCAGGGAGCCGGGTAGACCGCCGACCAGAGCGCCGGTGAAGACCAGCGAGAGCGGGAGACCGCCGTGGAAGAGCTCGTCGGCACCGGAGGCGACGGAAGCCGCGCCGATGGCCAGCATGGCGATTGCATCGAGGACCAGCCATCCCATGGACGACATCGTTCGCGGATGCCCTCGCGACATGTACCAGGTGAGCAGGGTCCAGCCGAGGGCTAGACCCAGGGACGCCCAAACGATCCAGAGGGTCGGCGGGGGATCGACGGCAAGCGTGATCGCCACCAGGATCGCCATCCAGACCAATCCGAGGAAGCGGAAGATGACCACCATCCGGCGGAGCGTCGCTTCGAGCTCTGGGCTGCCACGGTGGCTGAATCGCGCGGTCATCGCCGCCGAAGTTACCCCTTTGCCGGGGCCCGGGTCTCGATTCTCGACGTCGGTCACAATTCACCGGAAGAAGGATCGAACCACGGGGGGATCGCCTTGGACGATCCCCCCATGGGGTCCCCATTGTCGCTTCGAGGGACGTGGTTTCCCTGAAGTCCCCAGCCGCGATCATGACCCGTATTGTCCAATCTGCCTATGGGGGATATCCCCCATGTCGAAGGTGCAATCCGTGCGGACACAAAACACGGCCACCGTTAGCCGGTGGCCGTGTGGGTCAGCGTCGGGTCGTTGGGACCCGTGCGCGGGAGACTTCACATGATTTGTCCGGCGATGGGGACCGCCATCAGCACCACGGCGAGCGTGGTGAGCCTGATGGCATTCGGCTCCATCGCCGCACGGACCGACGTGGCGGCAAGGGCGACGCCGATCAGGACGAGAATCCAGACATTCTGGGCTCCAAGCGTGGCGAGGAGCAGGACCAGGGTGGCCACGATGACACCGACCACGGCGATGAGGGCCCTCGTCACCTTGCCGATGGGATGGGCGGCCCAGTCAATGAAGAATTCGGCTGTTGATGCGGTCATAGGCCCTATTTCGGCAAGAAGGGCCGTTTGCTTTAGCCGACGAAATGGGTCCGGCGCCTCAGCTCCGGTGGGAGATCCAGATTCCCAGCCCAACCGGGTGCAGGGTCTCCTGAACCACCTCGCCGAGAGCGGCGGTCAACCGGTCGAAATCGGTCTGGTCCCGGAGTTGAGCTGTGAATCGGTCCACCACCTGCTGGCTGTGATAGCGGCTTCGGTTGAACCTGTGATCCACCCAGTTTTGGATGCGCTTTCGTGCCGGGTTGAACAATGCGAATACCGCAAGGGTAGAGACCGCGACCGCGAGGGAGGAGTCGGTGGGTAGGAATGAGGTGAGAAGGGTGACGCTCCCGAAGAAGGTCCCGAGCACCAAGGCGACCACCAGAGCGTAGGAAACAGTGCGAGAGATGATCCGATCGACCTCGTAGAGGCGGTAGCGAAGGACAGCGAGGGCGATTGCGGTCAAGGCCAGCGTGAGGAGGACGGGTCCAACGGCCGCGACAGGGACCAACCAGGCGATTGTTCCCGACAGCGTCTCGATTGGAATCCAGAGGATCAAGAGGAATGCTGCAAAGGCCAACTATTTCATTTGTTGCCGAGCGATACCTTCGGAATGCCGAAAGCGCGCGCTGAGCGCCAAACACATAGTGACTGACACGACAAGCAGCGCCACGCCGAACGCCCCCGCAAGTACCGCGCCCAGGGGTGACAGCGCATCCCGAAGCGGGTTTCTGAGCACCCCTTCGGCGGGATCGCCTCCCCATCCTCCGTTGGTCTGGGGAGCGAGAAAGGCGAGGCCCGCAGCCAACCACAACACAGGTGGCACCCAGCGCCATCTGACCGACCCGTCAGGAAAATAGACCAGGGCGGCAATGAGAAGGGGTATCCCGAGCGTGTTCACCGAGAGGGCCATTGCCTCCACCAGCCCTGCCGGGCTCAGAGACCCCCTTTCAGCCAACAAGTAGGAGCCGACGAAGAGCACTTCACCCAAGGCGAAGCAAATCCCAGCGGCAAGGATCAGTCGACCTACGAGATTGCGGGGTCGGTTGGCGAGGATGAGCACCCCGGTGACGATCGTTGCCCCTTCGAGAACAGTCCAGCCGTAGTGATCGACTATCTCAACGGAGTCCGGGTGGCGTAGATCGAGACCCCGACCACCAGAGCCCAGACGGGGATCAGCAGCCAGAAAGCTTGATTGCCGGAGCGGTTCCTTCTCGTTTCCTTGCCTTGCTGTTCTGGTGGGTTGCCGACCGGCGGATCATGCCAGGCAGGGGTTACGAAGACGTTACGGAATCACCACTGGCGAAGCAGCCAAACCTCCGGCTCGGGGTTCCCCGCGTCGACATCTGCAAAAAGGGACACGGCCCGCATCAACTCCTCCTTGGCCTCGGTGTCCCGGCCTGCCGTGTGATGGAGGTCGGCGAGATGATTGTGCAGGGCGGCTTCTCGGTGGCGGTTCCCGGTTCGAACCGCGATCCCGATGGCTTCCTCGATCAGACGGACCGCGGGATCGTCTTCTCCAGCCGCGGAAAACAACAGTGCCTGATTGTTCAGCGCCGCCATGCGCAGCAGATCATCATCTGCTGCCAGCTTCATCGCCTCCTCGAGATGGCTCATGGCGATGACTGGGTCCGGGGATACGACACCGAGGATGTTCTGGACCCGGGACAGCTGGTGCGAGTTTCCGGTCTTGGCCGCCGCATTCACGGCCTCCTCGGCGTGTGCCAGTGCTCCCGAGGCGTCGTCAGTCCGATGACGAAGCAGCGCCCAGTCGGCATGCAGCTGGGCGGGTTGCGGGTGCAGGGGGAGGGCCCGCTCATAGTGCTCTTCGGCGAGGGAGAAGCGCCCAACGAGACGTTGCACTTCACCGAGCCTGTGTTCGGCAAGGCCCAGGAGACCGCCGTCGGCCAGGGCTGCCGCTCCGTTCAGCTCACGTAGAGCGCGGTCGTAATCGCCGAGGGACATGGCGATCTCGCCAAGAGCGAGATGGATCGCGGCCGGCTCTGGGTGCCCCAGGCCAAGCGCCTTCTCATAGAGGCTGCGGGCTTCGGCGTGGGCGTAGACCTCACGGGAGAGATCGGCCGCCAGTCGGTACCACTCCACGCTGTTGCTTGCGCCGGCACCTTCGAGTTGGGCAGCCACTGCCGCAGCGAGCCGGGGATCGGACTCCGAGTGAGGTCGGTCGGCGAGTGCCGCAGCCGCCCTGCGGTGGAGGAGACGGCGCCGAATGAGGGAGGTCGACTCGTAGGTCAGCCGTTCCAGGGCGTCGAGGTTGAAGGCGAGGCCGTCACCCTCAGGCACTTCTCGCAGGAGTCCGGCTGCGACCAGTTCCTCGACGGCGTCAACCACCTCGTCCTCGGTGCGGCCACTTGTCTCTCGGAGCAGCGCGGCGTCGCAGACTCCGTTGAGCACCGCCGCTGCGGCCGCGACCTGACGCGCCAGATCACTCAGATCTCGTATTCGGGATTCCATGTATCGAACCATCCCGAGCCCTTCGACTCCGCCGTCACCTCCGTTCGAAAGCTGCTCGGTGACTAGAAGCGGTACCCCACCGGTTCTTCGGTGCAACTCTTCGGCGCCGGCGAGCGACCCTGCGACATCGATCAGTTGCTCGACGGCAAGTGGTTGGAGGTCGATCCGGAGCTCTGCTGTGGACGCCAACTCGGCCGTCGGCTCGGAGTGCGGCTCGCCCGACCGAGCCGAAATGGCGATGAGGATGGGCAGACTGCGGACCCGACTGGCGACGTAGGAGACGAGGCCGGCCGACGTTGGGTCGAGCCATTGCACATCGTCGATCATCATCAGGATCGGTCGAATCCGGGCCAACTCGCTCAGGATCGTGAACACCCCGTCGAACAGGCGCAGCTCGCCGAATGGGTCCGTGCTCTCGTTGGTCACAGGGGGCTCGTGCAGTTCTGGGACGAGGCGAGCGATCTCGCCGAGAGCCCACGGAGGCAGACGATCCCGATTGGCCTCCACCAGAGGCATAGCGGATCGAAGCAGTTGCGCCGCCACTCCGAACGGGAGGTTTTGCTCCATTCGGAAGGCGCGCCCGGAGAGAGTCGAACGATCGAGATGCCCTGCGGCTGTCCCGAGCTCTTCGAGAAGCCGGGTCTTTCCCATCCAGGCTGCCCCGGTGATGGCGACGAGTTTGCCGCCGTCAGGGACCGTCTCCAGAGCGCCCAACAGGATGGCGATTTCGTCCTCGCGGTCGATCATGTCTCCAGCTGCGGGCGTGGGGCTCGTCTGGGCCCTGACCCTCTTCCGGACACCGGGAGCAGGCGGAAGATCCTCGTCGAGTATCGCCTCGTAGAGCTCGGTGGTTTCCTCAAGTGGGGAGACACCGAGTTCCTGGTCGAGCACGGCAATGCAGCGCCGGTATGCCTCGACCGCGCCGGGCCGGTCCCCGTCCCAGGCGTGAAGCAACATCAGTAGCCGGTAGGCGGGCTCGTGGAGCGGGTCCAGGTCGATCCAACGGTGAACGGCGCGTAGGGCACCGGAGTAGTCACCCGAGGCCGCCCTCGCCATCGCCAGACGCTGGAAGGCCATGCCGGCCTGGATGCGAAGCGATTCGGTGACAGTCCGGGCCCAGTCCTCGAATTCGGCCGCGTCTCGTATCGAGAAACCTTCCAGGAAGTCCCCCCGATAAAGGTCAGTTGCCCTCTCGAGATGTGGGATGCAGGCCTGGCAGACGTCTCGCCCGTCATGTTCGTGGTGGCCCGTCGCCTCGATTTCGGAGGCGAAGGTGCGGATGTCACTCGGGGTGTCGTCGACAAGGGTCACCCGAATCCGGTCGGCGGTCACGGTCTCGTGGCCAACCGCCGTGCGCAACGACGAGAGCGTGCGGCGGAGTGTCGCCCGAGACCGCTCGGAGTTCGACTCCGGCCAGAGCAAACCAGCCAAGCGGTCCCTGGTTGCCGTTGTCTCGACAGCCAGATAGGCCAGAAGGGCGATTGCCTTTCGGGTGTCCACCTCGATCGGTGCTCCGTGACGCTCGATTCGGGGCGGCCCGAGCAGTCTGATGTCGATGACTCTTCTCCTCCCAGACCAAGATAGGACTGCGTTACGAGTTAGTGGCAGGATCGATTCACGGAACGCAACTCTCTGACCGTATCGTTTACGTAACGAGACCGGACCAATCTCTTGAGGATGACGGCTCAGGTGGATGCGCATGCCATAAGGAAGGAGCGCTCGTAGGTGAGAGGTCGCCTGGTGCCGCTTCTGTTCCTGGGGTCAGGTCTGACTCTTCTGACGTTCTTGCTGGTTGTCGACCATGCGGTCGATCAGTCCGGTGACGTTATGTTGCTCTTCGCCGGAGCCGTGTTCACCGTCCTTGGTGCGCTGATCCTTGCTCGGACCGACGGGAACCGGGTCGGCTGGGTGGTCTCGGTTACTGGTCTTGCTCTGTTGGCGAGTGGGGTGGCGGGCTACTTCGCTGATGAGGGGAATCTGATCGCAGAATCCTTGAGTGGAGCCCTATGGCTGTCGTGGTTCTTTCTCGTAGGTCTGCTCGTGTTCTGGTTTCCGACCGGCCGGCCGTTGTCCCCACGTTGGAGGTGGATCGGCTGGATCGGTTTCCTCGGCGAGGGTCTGAGTCTGACCTACATAGTGAGCGACCAAATCTGTCTCGAGACATCTGACGGAGGAATCTGTCAGGTCTGGGTGGACAACCCCATCGGCATACCAGGTGTGCCCAACCCGGAGTTCGGAGAGCTCTCGGGACTTACGCTCGCTCTGGGCTCTGGTTTTGTCCTGCTGGCAGCGGTCTCATTGGTTGTCAGATACGTTCGGGCACGCGGAGTGGAGCGTCTTCAGGTCAAGTGGTTTGCCTTCGCAGTGGTGTTCGTGATCGCATTGCTGGTTGCCCAAGAGACCATTGGCAATGCTGTCGGGATCCCGGAGGCGGTCGGCAGTTATGTCTTCGGCCTTGCCGTGTTGACCATGCCGGTGGCTGTGTCCGTCTCGGTGTTGAGATATCGCCTCTATGAGATCGACCGGATTGTCTCCCGCACGGTCTCTTACACCGTGGTTGTCGTTTTGTTGGTGGCTGTCTATGTGGGTGGGGTTACCTGGTTGAGCTCTCTGCTCCCTGACCAGTCTCGACTGGTGGTGGCCGCGACCACCTTGGCGGTGGCAGCCCTGTTCAACCCGGTTCGCAGACGAGTCCAGGGGTGGGTGGATCGGCGGTTCAATCGTTCTCGATATGACGCACAGCGGGTGATGGACCGATTCGCCGGGTCGTTGCGGGACCAGGTCGATAGCGACGAGGTCGTCGGCGGCTGGGTTGATGTGGTCTCCGAGACCATGCAGCCTGCCGCCGTAGGGGTCTGGCTCCGAGGGAAGACGGCGTCATGAGCGCCCGGCGGGCCGGCTGGATCGCCGCGACCATGTGGATGGCTGGTTTGACGGCCTTCGTGCTCGCGGTGGTCCTGGCTGACCTGAACCCGCCGATCTCGACAGTCCAGGAGTCCGAGAGTGCCGTCGAGGGAGCGCTGTGGCTCTCGACATGGGTCGGCTTCGGTCTTGTCGGAGCCATCGTCGTGTCGCGGCAACCGGGCAATCGCATCGGCTGGATTCTGAGCGGCGTCACTTTGGGTGTCGGAGTCGCGGTATGGGCATCGGCATACGCTCGATTCGCATTGGTGACCGAAGCAGGCGGTTGGCCCTTCGGTGCCGCGGCCGCCTGGATCGCTACGTGGGCCTTTTTCTTGCCGGTGGTCCTCGTGGTGGTGCTCGTCGTCCTGTACCCGACGGGGACACCGACCCGTTTGGGTAGGTGGGTGCTACGGGCTTTCCTGTTCGTGGCAGCGGTGGACGCGGTGATCTACGCCATCCGGCCCGGCCCGGTGGAAGGGGATACCCCGCCCGACAACCCACTGGGCATACCCGGCACCCGGCCGGTGCTCGATTCGGCCACCGAGTGGCTGGGAAACCTCCTCGCCTTCCTCGCCGTGATCGCGGTCATCGACGCTGTTCAGCGCTTCAGGAGATCCGCCGGAGCCGAGCGTCTCCAGTTCCGCTGGTTCCTTCTCGCCGTTGCGGTGTTCCCTGTCATGTTCCTGGCCGCGGGCTTTCTCGAGGAGTTCGTCTTTGGCGTCGTGGGCTTCGACCCTGTGGTCATCGTCTTTGCCCTCTGGGGCAACGGGACGGCGGTCGCGATTGGAGTAGCGGTTACCCGGCACGGTCTCTATGACATAGACCGGATCGTCTCTCGCACCGTCTCCTACACCGTGGTTGTCGTTCTCCTAGTGGCTGTCTACGTGGGTGGGGTCACCGGGTTGACCTCGCTGCTGCCTGACCAGTCCCGCCTGGTGGTAGCAGCGACAACCTTGGCGGTTGCGGCCCTGTTCAACCCGGTCCGAAGACGTGTGCAGGGGTGGGTGGATCGGAGGTTCAACCGGTCTCGCTATGACACCCAGCGGGTGATGGACCGTTTCGCAGGGTCGTTGCGGGACCAGGTCGACAGCGAAGAAGTCGTTGACGGCTGGATTGGCGTCGTTTCCGAGACCATGCAGCCAGCCGCGGTTGGGGTGTGGGTGAGGTAGAGATATGAGACGGGCATTGCTCATTGGGTTCTTGACGCTGGCCACCGTCGGAGTCCTGGCAGCGGTATTCGGCCCCGCTCTGGAGGACGGTGACCGACTCTGGCCGTTGGCTTGGGTTCTTTGGGCACCAGTTGGTGGTCTGATCCTCATCCAACGCCCCGGCAATCGTGTGGGCACAGCGGCCCTGGCCGTCGGCCTGGCCTGGGGCCTGGGGTTCGGATTGCTCACCGTGAGCTCGATCATGCCGGCGGGCCCGGCCGCCGCATGGGCTGAGCTGATAAACGTCCTTCTCGGGGTGTTTCCCTGGATGGCAATCATATGGCTCGTGCTGGTCTTCCCATCCGGTGATTACGCGGGGAGGGCGGAGCGGATAGTCGGCAGGGCTCTGATTGGGTTTGGTCTGTTGGTGACAGCCGGGTTTGCCGTGAATCCGGCTCCAATGGAAGAGACCGGGCTTTCGAGCCCGCTTGCGGTCCCGGCCTTGCGGGATGTAGCAGCTGTTATCACAGCCGATCAGTCGTTCCTTTTCGTAATCGGCTTCGTTCTGGCCGCCATCGTGCTCGTGGTCGGCAGATCGCGTCGCAGTCAGGGAGTGGAGCGCCTTCAGTTTCGGTGGCTGCTGGTAGGCGCCTTGGCCTTCATGTCGATCATGGCGATCGGTCAGGTCGTGCCCGAAGGCAGTGATGGGGAACTGCTCTGGATTCTGGGTGGGTCTGCGATCCCGGGCGCCATCGGGATTGCCGTGCTCCGTTATCGCCTCTTTGAGATCGATCGGATCATCTCCCGCTCCGTCTCCTATACGGTGGTGGTCGGTTTTCTGGCGGCGGTCTATGTGGGTGGGGTCACCGGGTTGACCTCTCTGCTACCCGACCAGTCTCGACTGGTGGTGGCGGCGACCACCTTGGCGGTGGCCGCCCTGTTCAACCCGGTGCGACGAATGGTTCAGGATCTGGTGGATCGCCGATTCAACCGGTCTCGCTATGACACCCAGCGGGTGATGGACCGTTTTGCCGGGTCGTTGCGGGACCAGGTCGACAGCGAAGAAGTCGTCGATGGCTGGGTTGGCGTCGTCGCCGAGACCATGCAGCCAGCCGCCGTCGGAGTGTGGGTAAGAGAGGGATCATGAGCCAGCGCGTAGCGGTCAACCCGCCCTCATGGACGTTCAGGATCCTGGTGGTGTCGGTCGTCGCGACGGCCGTGCTGGGTGGTGGTTTCTATGGTTTCTCGGGCACCGAAGGAACAGGCGACGCGCTGATTTTCGCGTTGGGTGGGCTCTCTCTCCTCAGCGTGGGATCGCTGTTGGTCCTCCGGGTTCCTGCAAACCGGGTTTCCTGGGTACTGCTCGCCGTGGCCCTCGGCATCGGCCTGATGTCAGCTTTTGAAGGTGGAGCGAGCAGCGAGTTGGGCGAAACCCTTGGCGCCATCGCCCTCTTCGGCTTGGTCCTGCCCGGTCTCGGGGTGTTTGTCCCTCTGTGGTTCCCAACCGGGGACACCCACTCCGCCGGGTGGCGCTGGGTGGCCTGGGTCGGTGGCGCAGGAGTCGTGGGCATTGTGGCGGGTTGGGCCGTGGTGATCCTGGTGGAAGCCGGCGATAGCGACATCGACGGCTGCACCTCGATTGGCACCTGTGCGAGTGTGATTGGTCTGGTCCTGGTGCTCGGCGCCGTGGTCGCCGCCATCGGTTCCCTTGTGGTGCGATGGGTGAAGTCGGAGGGCGAGGAGCGTCTCCAAATGAAATGGCTTGTTCCTGCCTTCTTCGTCTTTGGCCTCGGCATATTTGCCGAGTTCGGCGGATTTCAGGGCTCGTTGGCGGCCAACATTCTCCTTCCCGCTGGCCTCATCCTGGTACCGGTGGCCATCGGACTCGCCATCCTCCGCTACCGCCTCTATGACATAGACCGAATCGTCTCCCGCACTGTTTCTTACACCGTGCTCGTCGTTCTCCTGGTGGCTGTCTATGCGGGTGGGGTCACCGGGTTGACCTCTCTTCTGCCCGACCAGTCCCAACTGGTGGTGGCGGCGACAACGTTGGCGGTGGCTGCCCTCTTCAACCCGGTGCGGAAGCGAGTCCAGGTTTGGGTGGACCGCCGGTTCAATCGTTCTCGTTATGACGCACAGCGGGTGATGGACCGCTTTGCCGGGTCGTTGCGAGACCGGGTTGACACTGAGGAAGTCGTCGATGGCTGGGTTGGCGTCGTCTCCGAGACCATGCAACCGACTGCGGTCGCCGTTTGGGTGAGGAAACGATGAAACGGCTTCTGGCCCGGGTCGCGCTTGGGTTCGGCGCCATCCTCATCGCTGGCGTTGTGGCTATTGGATGGCTCACGGGCGATGTCGGACGGGTCCTCGTCTGGTCCCCGACCATGGCGGGGTTCATCGTGGTCGGAGGTGTCGTCGCCGCCCACCGCCCGGAGAATCCCATCGGATGGCTGTACCTCTCGTTGGGATCGGCAATCGCGCTAGTGGTTGGGGTGCAGAGCTACACCAGCTATAGCCTCGAGTCCGGCCACCCAGCCGCGGACTGGGCGGCCTGGGCAGGCACGTGGGCAACGTGGCCCCTGTCCACCCTTCTCATCGTGCCGCTGGTGTTGTACCCCAACGGACGTCTGCTGTCGCCGCGTTGGAGGTGGTTGTTGTGGTTGGCAGTCGGTTTTCCACTAACAGCAGCGTTGATGAGGATGCTGGCCGACATTTCGCGTCCTGAAGACCTGTTCCCCGGGGCCGATCATCCACTCCCTCTTCTCCCAATAGCGTTAGCCGATCCTCTTTATGACCTTGCCACGATCGGATGGCTATTGGTTCTCGCCGCTTCAGCCTTCTCGCTTCTCGTACGGTTTCGAAGAGCAAGAGACATAGAGCGCCAGCAACTGAAATGGCTCATGGTCGGGATGACGTCGCTGGCTGTCGCTTTCCCGATTTTTGCATTTACAACAAACCAGCCGCAGGTCGCATTCGCCCTCTTCGGACCGGCGATCCCGGTCACCACCGGCCTTGCCATCCTCCGTTACCGCCTTTACGACATCGACCGGATCGTCTCCCGCACCGTTTCCTACACGGTGGTTCTTGGTTTTCTAGCCGCTGTATACGTAGGAGGCGTCACCTGGCTGACATCATTACTGCCCGATCGGTCCCAACTAGTGGTGGCGGCGACAACGTTGGCGGTGGCTGCAATGTTCAACCCGGTGCGGCATCGGATCCAGGGATTGGTGGATCGCCGCTTCAACCGTTCTCGTTATGACGCCCAGCGGGTGATGGACCGGTTTGCCGGGTCGCTACGGGATCAGGTCGACACCGAAGAAGTCGTCCATGGTTGGGTTGGTGTCGTTTCCGAGACCATGCAACCGGCTTCGGTAGCGGTCTGGGTGAGGGAGGGGCGATGACAACGAGTCGGGCGGTATCGGGCAAGCCGGGCTCTCGATCTTCCTCATTGGTGCTCTCCCTGCTCCCCTGGGTCCTCCTTGCCCTGGTGCTTGTGGCGTGGGCGCCAGGCCTGTACTACGACAAGTACTCGCAAGACGTTACCAACGCGTTCGACAAGCTCTGGGCGAGCTCCTTCCTGGCGTTTCCCGTGGTTGGCGTGTTTCTGACCAGACGCATGCCGTCCAACCCAGTCGGTTGGCTGTTCCTCATCAGCCCGGCGCTGATGGGGGCGGGTGTGTCGATGGGGGAATACAGCGAGGCGGTTGATCGGCCCGGATTGGTGCCGCTTGCGGACGGCTTGTTTGTGGTTGGTCTGTTCATGCTCTTCTCCTCGATCCTGGTGTTTCCCGATGGGCGTTATCCAAACCGGTGGTTCCGATGGGCCCACGTGTTCGGCATCCTCGGGTTCTTCATCACCGGAGTCCTGGCCTCCGAAGCCACGGGAGCGATGGTTGCCTTCAACTTCCTTTTGCCGGTCCTGGCCCTGGTCTACCGGTTGGTGCGCGGCAACGCCATTACCCGCCGTCAGATCGTGAGCCCCGTCCTGGTCGCGCTGCTCGGTTTTGTGCTGATCGTGGTGGTGAGCACGAGGGAAGCGATCCCGGATATTTATGAGGTATTTGCCGTCATGGTGCTGACTGTCGGCATCCCGGTGTCGATTGCGGTGGCCATCACCCGCTATCGGCTCTACGAGATCGATCGGATCGTCTCCCGCACGGTGTCTTATGCTTTGGTGGTCGGGTTGCTGGCGGCAGTGTTCTTCGGAGCGATCGCCCTTTCGACATCGGTACTTTCGGATGAGAGCGATCTGGCCACGGCCGCCTCCACCCTGGCGGTGGCAGCATTGTTCAACCCGTTGCGGAAACGAGTGCAGGTTTGGGTGGATCGGCGTTTCAATCGCTCTCGCTACGACGCACAGCGGGTGATGGACCGGTTCGCCGGGTCGTTGCGGGATCAGGTCGACACCGAGGAAGTCGTCCAAGGCTGGGTCGGCGTGGTGTCCCGGACCATGCAACCGACCACCATCGCAGTGTGGTCAAAGGACGACTCCCGTAACGATTTCGGGACGATCAAAGGATAGAAATAGACATATGGTGCAGATCTTGAGACGACGCAAGACGGAAGAACCCCGGGTGGAAGCGGTGGAGACACCGCTCAAGCCGAACACCCGTCTCATCGACGCGGTCCCGATACCACCGGGCGACCCCCTGGAGACGGTTCTGCTCTCCACCGGCGGGCCCCTGGAGTTGTCCTCCCTCGACCTCGAATCCGAGGCACTCCAGACGATGCGGGAACAGGGTGTGGAGCTGATCGTGCCCTTGATCGGTCAGGGCGAGCTGCTCGGGGCGCTCTATCTCGGCCCCCGTCTCTCCGATCAACCCTATTCCACCGATGACCGGAAACTGCTGGGGAGCCTCGCTTCGCAGGTGGCGCCGGCGATGAAGGTGGCGCAACTGGTTCGCGAACAGCAGGCGGAGGCCAAGGAGCGGGAACGAAACCACCAGGAGATGCAGGTGGCGGCACTGATCCAGCAGACCCTGCTCCCACAGGACCTCCCCTCGATCTCCGGTTGGGGCATCGACGCCTTCTATCGACCGGCCCGGGCGGTGGGAGGTGACTTCTACGACTTCATCCATCTCGACGATGGCAGGCTGGGTGTGGTCATCGGCGACGTCACCGACAAGGGCGTCCCCGCCGCCCTGGTGATGGCCACATCGAGGTCGATGCTTCGTTCCGCGGCCCACAACCACACTTCGCCCGGTGCCGTCCTGTCCGAGGTCAACAATGCCTTGGTTTCGGAGATTCCGCCGGCCATGTTCGTGACCTGTCTCTATGCCATCGTCGACACCCACACCGGTGAGGTGATCTTCGCCAACGCCGGTCACAACCTTCCTTACGTCCGGAATTCCTCCGGTGTCGCCGAGCTCAGGGCAACCGGGATGCCCCTCGGCTTGATGCTGGGCATGACTTACGACGAACGGACCCACACCCTCGACGCCGGCGATGTAATGGTCTTGACCAGTGACGGGATAACCGAGGCTCACAACGTCGAGGGTGAGATGTACGGCTTCCCCCGTTTGATGGGCCGAGTCGGCGTCAAGCCCAAGGATGGCGACGTGGTGTCTGCCCTGGTGGGGGATCTGGAGCAATTCACCGGGCCCGACGCCGAGCAGGAGGACGACATAACCCTGGTTGTGGTCAAGCGGACCTCCTCCGCTCAGGACAGTGCGTCTGCCTTCGGCGAGTCTACGGACCCCGTTGTGCTCGGGACTTTCAATTTCGCCAGCGAAGAGGGGAACGAGCGAGCCGCCATCGAAGGGGTTATGGAGGTGGTGAGCGATCTCGGGCTCGAGAGCAGCCAGGTGGAGCGTCTCAAGACCGCAGTGGGTGAGACCGTGATGAATGCCATCGAGCACGGCAACGAGAACCGCCCGGAGCTGATGGTCGATGTTGTCGTTGTCGCCACCGATCACACCGTCCAGGTCAGGGTCACCGACCACGGTGGTGGCAAGGCGATCCCCGAAGTCGAGACCCCGGATATCGAGGCAAAGCTGGCCGGAGAACAGACCCCCAGAGGATGGGGGCTGTTCCTTATCGGGCAGATGGTCGACGACTTTCGAACCGAAAGCGTGGACGGGACCCACACCGTGGAGCTCGTGATGAACAGAAAGGGACGAGGCTGATGCCTGGAGAAGAGTTTGAGGTCAGAGTGGTGGAGCGGGACGACGGCGACACCATCATCGAACTGATGGGGACCGTGAATCGGGTGGCCAAGGAGTCACTCGAGGCCGCCTACGAAGAGACCGAGGGCTCACGTGTGCTGCTCGACTTCAGCAAGGTCGACTACATCAACTCGACGGGTATCGCCGTGATCGTCGGCGTGCTGGCGATGGCACGTGCCGAGGGCCGTGTGGTGGGTGCTTACGGTCTCAGCGATCACTACCGGGAAGTGTTCCAGATAACCCGCCTAGCCGATTTCATGACCATCTATGACGACGAGACCGCTGCCGTGACAGCGGGTGCTTGAGGAGAGGAAACAATGCCAACCGCCAACCTGACCATGACCGTGCGCGATGTAACCGAGCGTGTCCGCGTGATCGACATCTCCGGTGAGATCACGTCCTTTTCGGAACCTGAGATAACGACAGCCCATGAGCAGGCCGCGACCGGTGGAGTCGAAGCCGTGATTCTCAACTTCGACGGTCTCCAGTACATGAACAGTGGAGGGATCGGGCTCCTGGTGACCACATTGATCCGGGCGCAGCGCTCGGGGCACCGTCTCCTCGCCTACGGCCTCACCGACCACTATCGACAGATCTTCTCGCTCACCAGACTCGACGAGGCGATCGAGATCTTCGACGACGAGCCACAGGCGATAGCCACGACGGGGTAAACCCTTGATCTGGTGGCGGTTACCCCGCAAGGGCGGCGCGGGCGGCGTAGAAACCGCACATGCCGTGGACCCCGGCCCCGGGGGGTGTGGCCGAAGAGCAGAGGTAGAGCCCTTCCCCGATCCGATAGGGTCCGGTCGAACCGAATTGGAACACCTTCTTCGGACCAAAACCGCCACCGGCGATGTCACCCCCGATGTAGTTGGGATTGTGGCTCTCGAATTGGGTGGCGTTCATGGTGTGACGCTCCAGGATCATGTCCTTGAACCCGGGGGCAAACCTCTCGATCTGCGCCTCGACCGCCGCGGTCATGTCCAGGTCGGATCCGTTGGGGACGTGGCAATAGCCCCATGCCGTTTGCCTGCCGGCGGGGGCACGGCTCGGATCGAACAACGACTGTTGTGCCACCAACACAAAAGGATGCTCCGGGTGACCGCCACCATGGACCCGGTCTTCGGCGTCGGCGACTTCCTCCCAGGTACCACCGACGTGAACGGTGCCGGCCCGGGGGCTCCACTCGTCCAACCACGGGATGGGGCCGTCGAGGGCCCAGTCCACTTTGAACACCCCAGGGCCTGCCTTACATGCGGCGAATCGCCTTCGATGTCGCATGTCGACTCTGTCGCCTCCGATTCGGATCGCGGCCCGAGGCATCACGTCGAGGATGATCACCGGCGCCGCGGGCAACTCGTCGAGTGCTGCGATCGACCTTCCGGTCTCGATGGTCCCGCCCCCGTCGGTGACGATCTTGGCGAGGGCATCGGCGATTCGCTGCGAGCCGCCTGCGACCAGCGGCCAGCCATAGGCATGACCGGTGATCCCGAAAAGGAGGGCAACACCACCGGTCAATGGTGAGCTGAAGGGTGCGATGGCATGAGCGGCGAGACCGGCGAAGACTCCTCTCGCTTCCGGGGAGGAGAAACGCGACGCAATCGTGGATGCCGGGAGCGCTCCAAGGGTAGCGAGTCGGATGAAGCTCGACGGGTTCTTGGGGATCGGGGACATGGGGCCAAGGAAGTCCTCGATGACCTCGTCTGCCGACTCCACCAATGGGCGCATGATCCGCAGATAGCGGGCTTTGTCCGCACCAAACCGGGCGGCTGTCTCCTCCAAATCACGCAATAACACACCGGCGTGCCCCCCGCCAAGGGGGTGAGACACGGGGATGTCGGGGTGAATCCATTCGACGTCGAGCCCGATCTCCCGGAAAAACGGTGAAGCCAGCCCCAAAGGATGGATTGCCGAGCAGATGTCATGGAGGTAGCCGGCGAGGGTGAGCTCTTCGGTTCGAGTGCCCCCTCCGATGATGTCTGCCTGCTCAACGACGAGGACACGTTTCCTGGCACGGGTCATCTCGGCCGCGGCCGCCAGACCGTTGGGCCCGGCCCCCACCACTACCACGTCGTATTCGGCCATCGCTCCTCATTGTGGCGCGGTCCCGTTACGGAATGGTGACCTAGGATCTCCTGTTCCGGTCGGCTGCCCGTAACGGTCACGGAACGCCGATCCGGTCTGATGGGGACATCGGAGAAAGGACCGAGTTGACAGAGCCGAGAGACTCAGAGAATTGGGCCGAGCCCGTCGACGCATTCCACGTCGGAGAGGTGGCCGAGGGCGCCAGAAAGGGGAATGTCGAGGGTCGCAAGCCGACCGGCCCGCTCCAGGGCTTCGGCCAGCTGTGGCAGAAGACCTATGAGGTCACCGTTCCCGGGCCGACCCCCGAGGACATCATCTCGACCTGGAAGGCCAACTTCGGCGAGTTCTGGCCCCCGTCGAACAAGTTCTATGCCCCGGCCGGTGGGATCGCCCCCGGCGAGGTGGCCGTCATCGGTGGCGGCAAGGGACCGGCCAAGGTCACCACCGGGGTGAGAGTCATCTACGCCGATGACCGCTCCTGGTCGTACATGACACCCGAAGGCCATCCGTGGGCAGCGATCATCACCTTCAGCGCTCATGAGAGCGACGACGGCCCGTCGGTGGCCCGGATCCATCTCCTGGTGAGGGCGAACGATCCCCTCTACGAGGCGAGCTTCAAGCTCTACACCTCGCGTCTCGAGGACAAGATATGGATTCACACCCTCACCCAGGTGGCCGGTCATTTCGGTGTGACCGAACCTGAAGTCGTGAGGGAGACGACTCTTGTCGACCGTCGACGGCAGTGGGGTCAGTTCGGCAACCTGTGGAAGAACTCGGCGGTCAGGACCTTGCTCAGACGGGACCGCAAGGGTTAGACCTCCACGCGGCGGACGTGGCGAATCGAGCCCCCTTTCAGGGGCTCGATCCCAACCGCTGGCCGGCTCTCAGAGAAGGACGGCTCGCATGCGGATGTAAAGGAACACGAATCCGGTGAAAATCAGCGTCAGCCCGACTGCTATTGCCAGGGCAGACAGCGCGTAGGCGACGATTCCGAGACCGAGAGCCTCAGTCGCCCTTGAAGTCAGGCGGTCTCTTCTCGACGAAGGCCGCCAGGGCCTCGATGAGATCGCCGGAGATGAGGTGGGCGGCATTCCAACGCGCCACATACTCCAGGGCGTCTGCCGTCGACCTGTTGTTCCCGGCCGCGAGAACGGTCTTGATCCCCCGCACCACCAATGGCGAGTTAGCCCCGATCAGGGCGGCCAACTCCAAAGCAGCAGCGTGCGTGGTCGTGGTGTCCGGAAAGACCCGGTTGAGCAGGCCGATCTCTGCAGCCCGGGTCCCGTCGATGTCGGAACCGGTGAACGCCAACTCCGCGGTGTGCCCGGCCCCCACGATCGCGGGGAGGCGTTGCAGTGTCCCCACATCGGCGACGATGGCCATCCGGGTCTCTCTTATCGAGAACACCGAGTCGGCGGACCCATAACGGATGTCACAGGCGGTGATCAGGTCCATTCCCGCCCCGAGACAGTGCCCGTGCACCGCGGCAATCACCGGTTTTGGTGAGTTGGCGAGGCAACTTGCGGTGAGCTGGAGTCGTCTGATCTGGGTGTAGAGACGGTGATTGGCCTGCGCCTGGGAGAGCCCGGACGGCTGGAGCGAGGAGAGCATCCCGATGTCGATCCCGACCGTGAACGAGGGCCCGCGCCCGGCGAGGACCAGCGCACGGACCGTGTCATCGACGTCGAGATCGGCCATGGCGGCAGGAAGATCGACCCACATGTCCTCGGACATGGCATTGAGCTTCTCGGGTCCGGTTGAGCCAGACGATGGCCACGTGCCCGGTGTGCTCAATCTCGAGGTGGTCGTAGCCCATGCGTGGAGGTTACGCCCTCGTAATTGGGACCCACAGGGCCATATATGACCCCTCTTGCTCCCAATTACGGAGGGGTACCCCCGGAGATCGAACCCGGGCTACTCCGCCGCGGAACGCCAGGCCTCACGGACCTTGACCCGGCCCCCATAACGGAGCAGCCCGCCGGCGTAGATCCGGCCGGCGACGAAGACGAGGCCGATGATGGTTCCGACCGTGAGGATCAGAGCAGCCGCGTACTGCCACCAGGGAATGGCGTCGAGGGCGGCCCTGACCGGCACCACGAACGGGGCTGTCAAGGGGACGAACGTTCCAACGACCGCGACCACACCGTCAGGGTCGGACAGGGTCGCCAGCGCCACGAAGAACCCGGCTACAGCGGTCATCGACATCGGGAACGCCACGTTCTGGGCGTCTTCCATCCGGCTCACCAGTGACCCGGCGGCTCCGAACATCACTGCGAACAGCAGGAACCCGAGGATGAACCAAACGATCAGATTTACCACGGCGAGCGTGTTGAGACTGGGCAACTCGAAGATCCCGGCGAGCTGAATCGTGGTGACGGCAATGAGGATGGTCCCCGCAAACTGCCCGATGCCCAAGATCCCGATACCGAGGATCTTCCCGGCCAGGAGTTGCCAGGGTTTGATGCTCGAAAGCAAGACTTCAACCACCCGATTGGTCTTCTCCTCGGTGACCCCGGAGAGGATCCACGTCCCGTACAACAACACGGCCCCATATAGAAGGAGGAGCCCGGCGTAGGCGATCGCCCCTCTCGATTCGTCGCCGGCTTCCTGCCCGCTCAGCGTGCTGGTCTCCAAGGGATCGGAGGTCATGACCTCGATCACGTCTGCGGCGACATCTCCCTCGGCGGCGACGATGGCCTCCAACTCGACGGAGGCCGCCCCCCGCTGGAGATAGCTCAGAATCTGGGACTCGCCGAAGCCGCCGACGCTCTCGACGATCACCTCAGACCCGTCGATCAAGATGGCGTCGAGCTCGCGCTCCTCCAATGCTGCCTCGGCCTGCCCTCGGTCGGAGAAGCCCACTGTGGCGATCGCAGTCGACGGCTCAGCGTCGGGCTCGTCGTTTGCGTTTACCAGGAGCTCGGCGGCTTCGATGATCGCCTCGTTGCCCGATCCGATCGAACCCACCTCGTACTGGTCGGTGCCACCATCGAGGAGCCTCGGAACCAGGATCAATCCCACCACGAGAATGGCGGTCACGACGCTGGTGATCAGATAGGCCTTGGAGCGGCCCCTCTCTCTCAGCTCCCGGCGCGCGATCTGCCAGACGATTCCGAGGTCGCTCATCTCACTGCCTCCAGGAAGAGGTCTGACAGCGAGGGGGCGGTGTAACTGAAATGGCGGATGCGGCCGACGTCCTGGGCTCTCACCAGAAGGCCGCGGACGTCGGTGCCGGCTTCGATGACCAGATGATGCCGGGCGCCGTCGGATTCGATGCTTCGAATCCCGTCCAGTGACTCCAGGAGGGCGGTGGCATCGCCGTCGACCTCCAACTCAAGGTGTCGGATCGGGGCGGCATCCTTCAGGTCGCGCACCGTGCCCTCGACCACGATCACGCCCTTGTTGATGATCGCAACCTCCTCGCACAGGTCCTCGACGAGGTCGAGTTGGTGCGAGGAGAAGACCACTGCCTTTCCCGAAGCCGCTTGCTCACGCAAGATGTCCGACATCGTCTCCGAGGCAATGGGATCGAGCCCGCTGAAAGGCTCATCGAGGACCAGCAGCTCCGGGTCGTGGATCAGAGCTGCCGCCAGCTGCACTCGCTGCTGGTTGCCGTGAGAAAGGGCTTCGAGGGGGTCGGTGGCTCGATCACTGAGCTCGAACCGTTCCAGCCAATGATCAGCCGCGGCGACGGCGGCCTTGGTGCTCAGGCCTCGCAATCGACCCAAGTAGGTCAGCTGGTCGTGGACCTTCATCTTCGGGTAGAGGCCCCGGTGCTCCGGCATGTAGCCGAAGTGCCTTCGCTGGTCGAGACCGATCGGTTGGCCGTCCCAGGTGACTTCGCCGGAGTCGGGCCGCATCAACCCGAAGATCGAGCGCATGGCGGTGGTCTTGCCTGCACCGTTGGGACCGAGGAACCCGAGCATGCTGCCCCGCTCCACGCCGAAGGTGCAGCCGTCGAGAGCGACGACGTCACCGAAGGTCTTGTGCATGTCCTGGATCGAGAGCACGGCTGGGGAGGTTAAACCCGCTTCAGTCGAGCAATGTTGGCCGGAACAAACGGTCGTGGGTGCTGAGGGCGAATCGGTCGGTCATCCCCGCCACGTAGTCGATGGCCCGATGCAAAGCGTCGGCGGTGGGGGTAGTGAATGAATCGGGGACTTCTTCGGGGTGATTCGAGAAGTGCACCACCAGGTCTTCGATGACGCTGATCGCCTTCTGCTTCTGGCCCTCCGACTCCGGTCTCAGGTAGACCCGCTCGAACATGAAGTCCCGGAGCTCGTCCATCACCTCGAGAAGCTGTGGGTCCATGGCCACTTCCCCAGAGGCATAGCTGGATTCGATCATGGACGTCACCATGGTGTCGATCCATTCTCTCGAGGTGGCGCCGAGATGGACCAGCGCCATCGTCGGGAGATCGTGATATTCGAGGATCCCGGCGCGGAGGGCGTCCGCAACATCATGGGTGAGGTAGGCGATCCGGTCGGCGTAACGGCAGAGCCATCCTTCAGGCGTTGCGGGGGGTGGGTCGACCTTCCAGGAGTGGGCCCGAACGCCATCGAGAACCTCGTAGGTGAGGTTCTGGGGCTCGAGCAGCTCGAGGGTGCGCACACCATGCTCGGAGTGGAGCCATCGACCGTCGACGAAAGGGCTGAGCGCCTCTTCACCGGTATGGCCGAACGGGGAGTGCCCGACGTCGTGGGCCAGGCAGATCGCCTCGGTCAGGTCTTCGTTGAGACCCAAGGCCCGGGCCATGGCGCGGCCCACCTGGTTCACCTGGATGGTGTGGGTCATCCTGGTCACGAAATGGTCGCCATCGGGGTTGAGGAAGACCTGTGTCTTGTGCTTGAGCCGGCGGAAGGCCTTGGTGTGGACAACGCGGTCGCGGTCGCGTTCGAACGCGGTCCGGAACTCGTCGTCCTCTTCGGGCTCGGTACGCCCCCGTGACTCCGAAGACCGGGTGGCAGCTTTCGCCAGCAGCTCGCGCTCGAGTTGCTCACGATCGATGCGGGTCCGTCGCAGCAGAGTGCCCATCGACCTCAGGCTACGTCAGAGTCAGGTGAAGCGCTCCCGGAGCCGGCTGGAGGCGTAGTCCATGCTGGCAACGACAATCGCGATGGCCAGCATTTGCACGGCCGCCGACTGGTACTCGCCGAGTTGGATGTTCTGATTGAGCAGGAATCCGATCCCGCCACCACCGGCAAAGCCGAGAATCGTCGACATCCGAACGTTGATGTCCCAGCGATACATCGTGAACGAGATGTAGGGGGGAACGATCTGGCAGTCTCATCCGTACTCAGCCTGTCAGGTCACCTGGACCCAGGCCAGGACTTCGGGCATCCTGCGCTTCAGCAAACGCCCGGCGAGGAACAACGAGAGCAGGTAGAACACCAGCCCCCAGACCACTGCGAGGCCGGCAGTGAGCCAGGGGTTGATCACTTCATCAAAGTCGACTGTGAGGACAGTGACCGATGCCGGAGGAATCAGGAGGACACCGATGGTAAAGAAGGACACGGTTTGGCTGACGATGGCGAGACAACCCTGTTCGGTCGATTGGGCGAAGACATCGGTCCCTTCGCGGGGAAGGCGAAGCGGGGCCAGGACGGAGACAAGATTGCCCACGGCGAGCTGACAACCGATGGCCGCCACCGACAGGGGGACAGTGAGCCATATCCAACGCCAGTTGCCTGAGAACAAGGCAAGCCCGATGGCGAGCACTGCGGTCTCGACGGCGAGTCCCGATGCCACGGCGAGGTTCTTGCCGAGCAGCAGCTGTCGAGGCTTGGCGGGAAGGACGAACAGATAGCTGGCAGCATTGCGCTCCCACCCAAAGAGATTGAGGGCGATCGGGAGGCCGACGAAGAGGACCAGGATCGGAGCGACGATCGGCGCCCACTCCTTTTCCCGGAAGTCGAAGAGCCCGGTGGCGTTCATGACGACTCCGCCGATGGCGAGCCCGACGAAAATGACCGTGCCGGTCCAGACCAAGCGTTGCCGTGGGTCCCTGACGTAGAAGCGGAACTCCTTTCGGGCAAGGGTGGGCACCACTCCCCACGGTCCGTATGCCATGCCGCTGCGCCGGGCGCGCGCAGCCGGCTTGTTCCGCTGTTCCGGGGTGGTCAGAAGCCAGCCAAGAAGCCTCTTCCATACGGCGGTGAGGGCGAGAAGCCCCACGATCGCCGCGGTCAGTGAGATAAGCGCCGAGACCGGGTTGCCGTCAGCCGCCTCCAACATCGCTCGCTGCGCGGCGACGGGGGGGATCAAGAGCGACCAGTTCATGATCGGATGACTCGACGCGACGGTCGTCAGGCCCTCGCTGGCGACCATTTGGCTCGCCGAGCGATAGAGGAGAAAGGCTCCGGCGGCGATGCCGAGAATCAAGAAGGTGGCTATGTCCCGACCACGTCTGGTGCGCAGGACCGCCGAGATGGCTCCTGAGAACAACTGACTGCCGACCGCCAGAAGGCCGACGAAGACCAGCGAAGCAGGCAAGACCATCCACCATCCCCCGGACAAGCTCATGGTGTTGGATCCGATGAGGAGAAGCGGGATCACCGTCGAGGGTGCGATGAAGCTGGCCGCAACCAAACCGCTGACCATCTGGTTGGGGGTTATCGGGAGCAGGGCGAGCTGTTGGGGATCGAGGTTCTCGTCGAGGGGGAAGATGATCACCGGCAACGCCACCCACGCCAGAAAGGCGAAGAGAGCACTCCACCCCATGTAGTTGGCCAGGGCTTCGGGGCTGGTCTGGAGGGCGCGGGCGGTCTCCAGATGAGCATTGGCCAGCCATACCCCAAGCCAGGTCAAGAGAATCAGCGCGATCGGAAGTCCGAACCTGCGCTGAACGTCGGCTCGGACCCCGTTCCAGGTGAGTCGGGCCTTGAGCCCGGCTAGCCGGCGTACCACGACGAATCGCCTGGTGTCTTTCCTCCAACCGCGGCGATGAAGGCATCCTCGACGTTGTCGACACCCATCAAGCGACAGAGGCCCTCAGGTGTGTCCTCGATAGTCAAACGCCCTTGGATCATGATCCCGATCCGGGTGCAGAGCTTCTCTACGAGGTGCATCTCATGTGAGGAGAAGATGATGGTGGTTCCCCCCTGGGCCGCTCGCTGCAAAAGGCTCCTGATGAGACGTGCCGAAACCGCATCGACGCCTTCGAAGGGCTCATCGAGGAAAAGGACCGGTGGCCGATGGATGATGGCTGCACCCAGCGCGATCTTCTTTCGCATCCCCCTGGAGTAATCGCCGATGAGCTTCGATCCTTCGTCCGTCAGGTCGAGCAGCTCGAGCAACTCGTTGCGTCTTCGGGTCGCCTCGACTCGACTCAGGCCATGCATGGCCGCGGTGAAATCGAGAAGCTCGGCTCCGGTCAGTCGCTCGTACAGATTGAACTCCTCGGGGAGGACGCCGATCCGGGCCTTGACCTCGGTTGGCGATTGCCAGGTGTCGAACTCACCAACCCCTACCGAGCCTGCGTTGGGTCGAAGCAAACCGACGATGGTCTTGATCGTCGTGGTCTTGCCGGCGCCGTTCTGCCCGAGCAAGCCGTAGAACTCGCCGGGATTGATGGAGAGATCAACGTGGTCGACGGCGACCGTCTTGCCGAACTTACGGACCAGGCCCTTGGCCCATACCGCAGGTGGAGTCGCGACCGAATCGGTCGTTGTCTCTTGGACGAGAGGTTGGGTCACGTGCCCAAGTATCGACGGATGAGGCCCATAACAAAAGAGAAAGCCCCTGTTGATCCTCGTACAGGCCACTTTGGCTCCTCGATTCGCGAACATTCCTCTCTTGTCGAAGTACCGAGGACCGAGTACCAAGTACCGTGAGTCCCGGTGGAGTATCAGGCCCTATATCGGAAGTACCGGCCCCAGTCATTCGACGACGTAATCGGCCAGTCCCACGTCACCACCACCCTGGCTCGGGAAATCGCCGACGGCCGGGTGGCCCATGCCTATCTGTTCACCGGGCCCCGAGGAACCGGCAAGACCAGCACAGCGCGGATCCTGGCCAAGGCCCTCAATTGCACCAACCCTGGGCCTCGCGGTGTCCCGTGCAACGAGTGCCTCAGCTGCGTCTCCATCACCGATGGCACCTCACTCGACGTTTTGGAGTTGGACGCCGCCTCTCACAATTCGATCGATGACATTCGTGACATCAGGGTGAGTGTGACCACGGTGGCCTCCACCGCCACGTCGAAGCGGGTGTTCGTCCTCGACGAGGCACACATGCTTTCCAAAGCGGCCGGGAATGCGCTGCTCAAGACCCTCGAGGAGCCGCCTGAACATGTGCATTTCGTGCTGGCCACAACCGAGCCCTACAAGCTGCTCGACACCATCCGCAGCCGCAGCCAGCGTTTCGATTTCCACCCGGTCCCGATCGAGGACCTGGCAGGTCATCTCAGTCTCATCGCGGAGCGAGAGGGTTATCAGTTCGACGCCGCCGCCCTTCTCGCGATTGCCCGGCACGCCGGGGGCTCGGTGCGGGACTCCTTGTCCCTCCTCGAACAGGTTGCTGCGCTGGGGGCCGGGACCGTCGAGGTCGCCGGGGTGCGTCGCGCTCTGGGGTTGGCCGATTCTGAGGCGTTCATGCGGCTCGTCGAGGCGGTCGCGGCCCAGGATGCGAAGAGTGCACTGGAGTTGGTGGCCGAGCTGTCGGCCGATGGCGTTGATCTCCGTCGATTCGTGGCCGAGGCGGTGGCGTTCTTCCGCGGTGCCTTCCTCGCCCACTACGCGCCCAATCTCGCCGAGATCGCCGACGAGCCGCCTGAGGTGTACGGAGCCTGGCGCAGGGCAGCCGAGCTGGTGCCCTCGGGTGACGTGCTCCGAGCTGTCGATCTTCTCGGTGAGGCGCTGGTCAGGTTGCGCGAGGGACGTGAAGAGCGGTTGATGACGGAGTTGGCCTTGATCAAGCTGACGAGGC
>JBBDQO010000055.1:0-37906 GCA_040905925.1 Acidimicrobiia bacterium
AAGATCGTCGGGATTCCGACAGACACCGTCTACGGGATCGGTGTCGACCCGCTCGACGAGACGGCCGTGGCTCGGCTCTTCGATCTCAAAGGAAGGCCCGAGAACAGACCGCTCGGATTACTCGTCGCCAACATCGCCCAGGCCAAGATGGTCGGGGAGATCGCGGGCCGGGCAGAGGAGCTGGCCATCGCCCACTGGCCAGGTGCCCTGACCCTGGTGGTCACACCCCGTGTCATCCTGGGGGACTGGGTGGGGGATGCCCAGCGGCGCACCGTCGGGGTGCGGGTCCCGGCCCATCCGGTCGCCCTCGAGCTCCTCGAGGCTTGCGGCCCGCTAGCGGTGACTTCAGCCAATCGGAGCGGGGGCATCGAGGCGAGAGACGATTCGGAGGCGAGGTCGACCTTTGGGGACGAGATCGCGGTCTATCTCCCGGGATCCGCGCCGGGTGGTGAGGCCTCGACCGTGGTCGATGCCACAGGGGCGACTCTTGTCGTGTTGCGCCAGGGCCCGGTTCGCGTCTAGGCACCGAGTATGAGTAACGACGACCAGGTCGTCGTTACTCTCTCACCCATGATCTCAATGGACTCCCTGGAGTCGGTCGATCCTGACATCGCCGGGCTGATTCGCAAGGATCTGGAACGGCAGAATTCGCATATCCATCTGATCGCCTCCGAGAACTTCGCGTCTCCCGCGGTGATGGCAGCCTCCGGCTCGGTCTTCACCAACAAGTACGCCGAGGGCTATCCCGGCAGGCGTTATTACGAGGGCTGTCAGGTCGTGGACGAGATGGAGCAACTGGCGATCGATCGGGCCAAGCAGTTGTTCGGGGCCGATCACGCCAATGTGCAGTCCCATTCCGGGGCCCAGGCCAACATGGGTGTCTATTTCTCCTTGCTCTCGCCGGGTGACAAGGTGCTGGGGATGCGTCTCGACCAGGGCGGGCACCTCACCCACGGCTCCCCGGTCAACTTCTCGGGCCTCTATTACGACTTCGTCGCCTACGGAGTGAATCCCGAGACCGAGTTGATCGACATGGAGGAAGTTCACGCCCTTGCCGTGGAGCACCGGCCCAAGATCGTCCTCGCCGGCTACTCCGCATACTCCCGAACCCTCGATTACCAGCGATTTAGGGAGATCGCAGACGAGGTGGGTGCGACCTTCATGGTGGACGCGGCCCATTTCATCGGCCTGGTGGCCGGTGGTTCCCACCCTTCACCGGTTCCCCACGCCGACATCGTGACCGGCACCACCCACAAGGCGCTGCGTGGGCCACGCGGCGGGTTGATCCTGAGTCGTGAGGCCTTTGCGACAGTGATCGACAAGGCGGTGTTTCCCAATGTCCAGGGCGGTCCCATCGAATCCCAGATCGCGGCCAAGGCCGTATGTTTCCAGGAGGCCCTCCGACCCGAGTTCGGGGTCTACACCGACCAAATCGTCGCCAATGCCGCGGCCATGGCCGACGCCATCCAAGAGGACGGGGTTCGGGTGGTCTCAGGAGGGACCGACAATCATCTCTTTCTCATCGACCTGCGCTCAGTCGATGAGGATCTCACCGGCAAGGATGCGGCCCGCATGTTGGACGGGCTCGGGATCACCCTCAACTTCAACACCATCCCCTTCGACCCGCGGCCACCGTATCGGGCTTCGGGTCTTCGCATCGGCACCCCGGCGATGACCACGCAGGGGATGAAGGAGCCGGAGGCCGCCGAGGTGGCGTCCCTCATCGCCCGGGCCTTGCAGAACCGTAAGGACTCGTCGGCGTTGTCGGCCGTGGCCGGGCGAGTCTCCGAGCTCGCTTCGAGCTTCTCGCCATATCCGCATGACTTCTCGGGGCATGTTTGAGTTTCTCCCCCCAGCGAAGCGTTGGGGGGAGTCCCGCCGGAGGCGGGGAGGGGGGCTACCAAAATGAGTGCCCCCTCCGTCTCGGCCTTCGGCCGATCCACCTCCCCCAACGTCGCTGCCGCTCCTGGGGGAGGAAACGCTTGCTAAGTTCGATTTTGACTACTGAATGCCCGGCCATACCTTTTGTGAAACAATGCACAAGCCCCTCGTGAAGAGTGAATCGGCGACAAAGCAGGTGGCCGCAGCCATGGGAGACGGTTGGCTCCACGGCGGCTCCTTCGTCGGCTCGATCCTCGCCGGTGCGCTGCTCGGATACCTGACCGATCTTTGGCTGGGGACTGACCCCTGGTTCTTGATAGTCGGGATCGTCCTGGGCAGTTACTCGGGCTTCATGCGGATGTGGGCCTATTCAAAGCGAATAGAGGACCAGATCCGTGATCGTTGATCAGCGACCACTGGAGAGCCTCCTCGCACGCAAGCTGGTGATCCGGAGTGTCTATGTGGCGCCGGTCATCATCGCGGTCTTCTGGTTGTTTCGGGGCTGGGATGGAGCCTGGAGCTCCGCCCTGGGTCTGATGGTGGTGATCCTGAATTTTCTGCTTGCAGGGGCCATCCTCTCGATTTCGGCAAGGATCAGCCTCCAGGCTTATCATGCCGCCGCCCTGATCGGTTTCTTCCTTCGACTTGCTTTGTTTGTCGGCGCAGTCGCCATCATCGCCAACCTATTGGATGTGGACCGATTGGCCTTCGGGATATCAGCGGTGATCGGCTATCTGTCGCTGCTGACTCTCGAAGCTGTTGCGATCTCCAGGAATAGAAGGGAGCCGAGTTGGCCGCGATGATCCTCGCCACCGAATGTGACGTAGCCAACGAGGTGATCTGCGCCCCGGCCAGTGTCAACGATCTCTTCGAGTTCGACACCTGGTTCACGATCGGCGGCCTCGACTTCACCAAGACGACCTTTCTGATGCTGCTGGCCGCGGTCATCGTGGTGGTGCTTCTCTACGTCGGGCTCAAGGACCGGCGTCTGGTCCCCACCAAGTTCAACGTCATGATCGAGGGGCTGGTCGGGTTTGTCAGAGACGGCATCGCCCGGGACGTGATCGGCCCCGAGGGCGGCAAGTACCTCCCCTATCTGCTCTCGATCTTCTTCTTCATCCTGGTGGGCAACCTGTTCGAGGTGACCCCGCTGATCAACTTCCCCATCACCTCGCGGATGGCAATCCCGGCCTTCCTGGCCATCGTCACCTACTTCATCTTCACGATCGTCGGTTTCGGGAGGAACAATTTCCGGTATCTCTTCGACACTGTTTGGCCCAAGTCGGTGCCGGTCGGGATGCGCCCGCTGGTCGGTTTGATCGAGCTGGTTTCGGTCTTCGTCCTCCGGCCTCTCACCCTCGCGGTTCGGCTCTTCGCCAACATGATGGCCGGCCACCTGATGCTGACCTTGCTGCTCGGGTCGGGCGTGATTTTTCTGGCCTCGGTGGGTGATATCGGTGCTCGTAGCGTGATAGGGATCCCATGGCTCGCCTTCGGTCTGTTCATCTTCCTGTTCGAGATCGTGGTCTCCGTTCTCCAGGCCTACATCTTCACCCTGTTGTCAGCCGTGTACATCGAGTCGTCGATCCACTTCGAGCACTAAGGAGAAAGAGAGACCATGGAAGGCAATATCGAGCTCCTCAAGGGAGCCATCGCCCTGATCGGGTACGGCTTGGGCGCCGTCGGCCCCGGAATCGGGATCGGGATCGTGGCCGGCAACGCCATCACCGCCATGGCCCGCCAGCCCGAGATGCAGGGAACGATCAGGACCACCATGTTCCTGGGAATCGCATTCACGGAGGCGCTGGCACTGATCGGCTTCGTCCTCTTCTTCATCGCGTAGGAGCCAGGGACATGAAGCTCTTGTTCGGCATGGCTGTACTCGCCACAGAGGAGGGTGAGGAGGCGAGCTCCGGTGCAAGCCTGATCCTGCCCGAGCCTGCCGAGCTGGTGGCGGGCATCCTGGCATTCGCCGTCGTGTTCTTCTTCGTTTGGAAATGGGCGCTGCCCACCATCAACAAGACTCTCGAGGCCCGCCAACAGGCGATAACCGGCCAGCTCTCTGCTGCCGAGGAGTCCAAGAAGGAAGCCGAGGGCCTGCTCGCCGACTACAAGGCGCAGCTTGCCGAGGCGAAATCCGAAGGGAACCGGATCGTCGAAGAGGCCCGGGTCTCCGGCGACCAGACGAAAGCCGAGATCATCGCCAAGGCCAGCGAAGACGCAAGCCAGCTGCTCGCCAAGGCCCGCGCCGAGGCCGAGTCCGAGAGGAGCCGGGCATTGGCCGAGGCTCGTCGCGAGGTGGGAGAGCTCTCGGTCGAGCTTGCCGGGAAGATCGTCGGCGAGTCCCTCGACGCCAAGGCCCACAAAGGTCTCATCGAGAGGTACCTCGCCGATCTGGAGAAGATGTAATTGGAAGACCGGATTCTTGGATACGCCAATGGCATCCTCCAGCTCGCCCGAGCCGAGGGCGAAGCAGAACGCGTCGAGGATGAGCTGTTCAACATCGCCCAGGCTTTCGACAGGTCAGCTGAGCTCAGGTCGAACCTGACCGACCCCCAGCTCCCCGTCGAACGCAAGCAAGCGGTCATCGCCGAGTTGCTGGGAGGCCGGGCGTCTTCGTTGACCGTCGCCCTCGTTCAGTTCATCATCAGCCAGGGCCGGGTGTCCGAACTGCCAGATATCGCCAGGGCGCTCGTTGAGAAGGCGGCAGAATCCAGGTCCAAGGCCCTAGCCGAGGTCCGATCGGCGATCCCGCTCGACGACAAGACCATCGAGCGTCTCGCCGCTGCGTTGGGCAAGGCAACGGGCAAGAACGTCGAGGTCAAGGTGATCGTCGACGAGTCGGTTATCGGCGGGATCATTGCCCGGGTGGGCGATACCGTCATCGATGGTTCCATAGCCCGTCGCGTCGATTCGCTGCGCCAGGCCCTGAACACCCGCTGAGGAGACTTATGCCCGACTTGACCATCACAGCCGATCAGATCACCGAGACCTTGCGGACCCAGCTCGCGAGCTGGTCGCCCGAGGTCGGCAAGGAGACCGTCGGCTACGTGACCTCCATCGCCGACGGTGTGGCACGGGTGGAGGGCCTTCCCAATGTCATGGCCTCCGAGCTCCTGGAGTTTCCTGGAGGGCTCACCGGGGTCACTCTCAACATCGACGAAGACGACCTCGGTGTCGTTCTCCTCGGTGAAGCCAGCCACATCCAGCAAGGAGACCCGGTCAAACAGACCGGGACCCTGCTCTCGGTCGCCGTCGGCGACGCCCTGCTGGGGCGGGTGATCGATCCGCTCGGGAACCCACTCGACGGAAAGGGCCCGATCCACACCACGGAACGCCGGCTGCTCGAGACCCAGGCGCCGTCGGTGGTGCAACGCCAGCCGGTGAACCAGCCTCTGCAGACCGGGATCAAGGCCATCGACTCGATGACCCCGATTGGGCGCGGCCAGCGCCAGCTGATCATCGGCGACCGTCAGACCGGCAAGACCGCGATCCTGGTCGACACCATCATCAACCAGAAGGTGAACCAGGGGACACCTGACGCCGTCAAGTGCATCTACGTCGCCATCGGCCAAAAGGCATCGACCGTGGCCGAGGTGGTCGCCACTCTCGAGGAAGCCGGAGCCATGGGATACACGGTGGTGGTCCATGCTCCCGCATCGGCCGCTCCGGCTCTTCAGATGTACGCCCCCTACTCGGGCTCGGCCATCGGCCAGCACTGGATGTACAACGGCCAGCACGCCCTGGTCGTGTACGACGACCTGTCCAAGCAGGCGGTGGCATACCGTGAGATCTCCCTCCTGCTTCGGCGGCCTCCGGGCCGTGAGGCCTACCCCGGCGACGTGTTCTATCTCCATAGTCGTTTGCTGGAGCGCTGCGCCAAGCTCTCCGACGAGCTGGGTAGCGGCTCCCTCACCGGGCTTCCTGTCATCGAGACCAAGGCCAATGACATCTCTGCCTATATCCCCACCAACGTGATCTCGATCACCGATGGGCAGTGCTATCTCCAGTCCGACCTCTTCTATCAGGGGATTCGCCCCGCTCTCGATGCCGGGATCTCGGTTTCCCGGGTCGGCGGGGCGGCACAGATCAGCGCCATGAAGAAGATCGCAGGCCCGCTTCGTCTCAACCTGGCCCAGTTCCGTGAGTTGGCAGCATTCGCCGAGTTCGGCTCGGAACTGGACTCGGTCTCCCTTGCCCAACTCGAGCGTGGTCGGCGAGTCGTGGAAGTCCTCAAACAACCGCAGTTCTCCCCGGTGCCGGTCGAGGAACAGGTGCTGGCGATCTACGCCGTCACCGAAGGCCACATGGATGACGTCGCGCTGCGTGATGTTGCCCGTTTCGAGCTGGGGTTGCGCGAGTTCTTCAGGGCACGCCACAGCCATCTTCTCGGGACCATCGCCGACACCGGCAAGATGCCCGAGGCCGGGGACATGGATAGCGCCATCGTCGCCTACAAGGAGACCTTCGAGGGCTCCCACGTCGAGGAATGACTGGTTAGATGGCAGGCGCCCAGCTCCGCGACACCAGACGCCGCATCCGCGGTATCGAGTCGACCAAGAAGATCACGCGCGCCATGGAGCTGATCGCGGCCAGCCGGATTCCCAGGGCGATAGCCAGGGTCCAGGGATCCAAGCCATACACCGAGAAGCTGATCGAGGTCATCGAGAACGTGGGTGCGGCACGAGGCGGGGTATCGCATCGGCTGTTGGAGCGTCGCGATGTGCAGACCGTCGGCCTCCTCATCGTCACCTCTGATCGGGGGCTGGCCGGGGCATACGCAACCAACGTCATCCGGCTCGCAGAGCAGCGCATCAACGAGCTGCGGAAGGAGGGCAAAGACGTTCTCCTCTACACCGTCGGCAAGAAGGCCCAGGGCTACTTCCGCTATCGCGGTTATCGGATCGAGCAGGCCTATCTGGGGGTCACCGACACCCCGGGATACGGCGACGCTCGTGCCGTTGCCGCCAGGATCATGGGTTCCTACGCCGAGCATCACATCGATGCCCTGGAGACCTTCTTCACCAGCTTCCGTTCGGCGATGACTCAGGTCCCGGTTCGCCGTGACCTGCTCCCCATCACCCCGCCAAAACCGGCGGAGGATGAGGGACCGGGGCGTGTCTCCTACCAATTCGAGCCGTCGCCTGAGGAAATACTTGGCCGGCTGCTTCCCAGGTATGTCGAGGCCACGATCTTCAACATGTTGCTCGAGGCTTCGGCATCGGAGCACAGTGCCCGGCGCCGGGCGATGAAGGCGGCCACCGACAACGCCGAAGAACTGATCCGCGTTCTGAGGGTTCAGGCGAACCGGGCGCGGCAAGCCGAGATCACTACCGCGATCACCGAGATCGTCGGCGGGGCCGAGGCTCTTATCGAAGGCTGATGAGAACCACTGAGACACGAACCGAACGGAGTGAGCAATGAGTGACACCACGAGTGTCGGCAGAATCGTCAAGGTGGCCGGCCCGGTCGTCGACGCCGAGTTCCCGCCGGACGGCTTGCCCGAGATCCTCTACGCCGTAGAGATCGACATCACCATCGGCGGCCAAGTGCACACCGTGCTCGCCGAGGTCGCCCAACATCTGGGTGGCGGCAAGGTGCGTGCGATTGCCCTGGCCCCAACGGACGGGATGACGCGTGGCGCCGAGGTGCGCAACACCGGGGGCCCGATCACCGTCCCGGTTGGCGACCAGACTTTGGGTCACATCTTCAACGTGTGGGGTGATTCCCTCGATGCCCCGGATACGGACTTCTCCGAGCCCCGCTGGCCCATCCACCGGACACCGCCTGCGTTCGAGGACGTCGAGCCGCAGAAGACGGTCTTCGAGACCGGGATCAAGGTCCTCGACCTGATCTGCCCCTACCTCCAGGGCGGGAAGATCGGCTTGTTTGGCGGCGCCGGGGTGGGCAAGACCGTTCTCATACAGGAGATGATCAACCGGGTCGCCACCCAGCATGGTGGTGTCTCGGTCTTCGCCGGAGTGGGGGAGCGCACCCGTGAGGGAACCGACCTCTTCCTGGAGATGCAGGAGTCCGGTGTGATCGAGAAGGCGGCCCTGGTGTTCGGGCAGATGGACGAGCCGCCCGGAGTCCGGCTTCGGGTCGCCCTCTCCGCGCTCACCATGGCGGAGTACTTCCGTGACGTGCAACGCCAGGACGTGCTGCTCTTCATCGACAACATCTTCCGTTTCACCCAGGCGGGCTCCGAAGTCTCCACGCTGCTGGGCCGGATGCCGTCAGAGGTCGGCTATCAGCCCAACCTCGCCGACGAGATGGGATTCCTCCAGGAGCGAATCACCTCGCTGAAGGGCCGGTCTATCACCTCCCTGCAGGCGATCTACGTGCCTGCCGACGACATCACCGACCCGGCCCCGCACACTGCATTCGCCCACCTCGACGCGACCACGGTCCTCTCCCGTCCGTTGACCGCCCTCGGGATCTACCCCGCAGTCGACCCGCTCGACTCGAGCAGTCGCGCCCTCGATCCCTTGATCCTGGGGGCTGACCACTACTTCGTGGCCACCGAGTCGCAGCGAATCCTGCAGCGCTACAAGGACCTCCAGGACATCATCGCCATCCTCGGCATCGACGAGCTCTCGGAGGAGGACAAGCTCGTCGTGGCGCGGGCCCGGCGGATCCAGAGGTTCTTCGCACAGCCGCTGTTCGTCGCCGAGCAGTTCACCGGGCAGGCAGGGATCTACACCCCCATCGAGGAGACCATCGCCTCCTTCAAGGCGGTCATCGACGGTGAGATGGACCAGTACCCGGAGCAGGCGTTCTACATGGTCGGGGGCCGGGAGGACGTCGAGAGCCGGGCCGCCGAGCTCTCCAAGGGAGCGGCGGCGTAATGACGGCGGCGTCACTATTGCGGCCGACTTCGTCCGGAGCTGCGATACGAGGCGGAAGCTGCGGCCTGATGTCTGACGCGTGGCGAGTTGCCCCCCTCCCCGCCTTCGGCGGTACTCCCCCCAACACTCACTTCGTTCACTGGGGGGAGAAATGTCTCCTCCCCCAGGAGCGAAGCGACGTTGGGGGAGGTGGCCCGGAGGGCCGGAGGGGGCAACTCGTGCGGGAGAGACGTGGCTAATAGCTTTCAGGTCGACGTCGTTTCCCCGGAGGCAACGGTGTGGAGCGGTGAGGCCACCATCGTCATCGCCAAGACACCGGACGGTGAGCTGGGGATCATGGCCAACCACGAGCCCCTGATGGGCTCGTTGGTCACCGGCCCGGTGGTCATCGAGTCGGTGGACGGGACCCGGACCACGATCGGAGTCCATGGAGGGTTCCTCCAGGTGCTCAACAACCAGGTGACGCTGATCACCGATCGCGCCGAGATCGCAGAAGGTGGGCGCGAGGAGGGCAGGGAAGTGGCCGAGAGGCTGGCTGCCGAAGAGGTCTCGTGAGGCCCTGAGGTCAGGGTTGGCTCAAGCCATTCGCAAAGTCCTGCACGGTCTTCGGGAACCCATCCCCGATCGCCGAGGCGATGACCGGGAAGAAGACCGATGAGAGCACGCCGACGCTCTCCATGCGGAGACTCACATCGACCCGGGTTGCGTCATCAATCGCTCTGAGTCTGACGATGACCAGACCCAGGATCTCGGACGTCTCGATGTCCCAGGCCATCATCTTCTCGAGCTCCCGTCCTGCCGGGTTGGCGCGCCCGAGGAATCTCTTCCCCGCCGCGAGGCTCTCGAAGGTGAACCTCTGCAGCTGACCTTCCTGATCGATCACCGACTCCAGGATCCGGTCGACTCCGGGAACCGACTCCCAGCTCTTGGGGTCGTTCAACGCCCCCCACACCGTGACGATTGGGGCATCGGCAATCGCCGCGTGTTGGAAAGTCCTGCTGGGCACGGCGGCAAACTAGCCTCCTGCCGACAACCAAACCTGGAGCTCGAGGATGCCATGATCCTCGACCGACAGAACGACCGGTGCAGTAGGTGCGCTCACGCCATAGTCTGCGAACAGGAGCTCGGTGGATCCAGTGACCAGGATCTTTCCCTCCACCAACTGGGCCTGAAGCGGGATCTCCACCGTGTTGGTGACGCCATTGATGGTCAACTCACCGACGGCGGAAACGCTTACCAGGTCGCCAGCGACCGCTTCTTCGCCGAGATCGACAGGCTCGGTCAAGACGAAAGTGGCATCTGGATTGGAGCCCGTGCCGAGGGCCTGCTGGATCTTGTCCTCGCGGCGCGGCTCGTCGCTGACCATCGAGGTGAGGTCGACCACGAGTTCGGCCGAGGTCAATGTGGTGCCGTCGATCGCGATCGATCCGGAAACCGCAGGGCTTCGCCCGACCGCCGTGTTGGATCCGATCGACTGCAGCACCTCTTCGACCCTGAAACCGGCGAAGGTGGCCAACGTCTCCTCGGTCACACTGAACTCGCCGACACTGGCGTCGACCACCCAGGTCCCTTCGATCCCGGCACCGACCGGGACCGCGGACTCGCCTGAGACTGTGGAGGCGGTGACCGCCGACGCGGTCGCGGACAGGTCCACCTCCGCTGGTGCGTCTCCACCAAAGAACCAGAACAGGCCGGCTGTGGCGGCAACAACGGCGACCACTGCGGCGATGATCACCCATTTCCATGGCGATCGACGGTCGGTGGACGGTGGGGGGTTGGCAGGGGTTTCGCTGTCGATCACGATGGTCCTTTCGAAGTGGTGTGTTTGGCCCAACCATGCCCTTTCTCCCTCTGCCGAACCTGTGACCAACCTGAGTGTTGGCTGTGGACGAGCGAGCTTTGGCTTCTTCACACCGTGCTCTCAGCAAACTCACAGCAAATGGGTCTACCTTTGGGCGTGATGTCAGAGACACTCGACCGCAATGCCAACATCCTGGTGGTCGACGACGAGGAGTCGCTGACAGACCTCGTTTCCAGCGCCCTCCGCTTTGCCGGCTATCAAGTGAGGAGCGAGAGCAACGGTTTTGACGCCATCCGCAGCATCAAGACGGCGGCCCCGGATCTGATCGTGCTCGACGTGAACATGCCGGAGATGGACGGGTTCGAGGTGTGCCGTCGCATCCGTCGAGACGGCGTCCAGACTCCGGTCATCTTCCTCACCGCGCGCGATGACATCGATGATCTCCGGACCGGGTTTCGCCAGGGAGGCGACGATTACCTGACCAAGCCCTTCAGCCTCGAAGAGCTCGGTCTCCGTATCGAGGCTCTGCTCCGCCGTTCAGGAGGCACCGCCGAGCCGGCTCGCATCGCCATTGGTGACATCGTCGTCGACGAAGACGCCCATCAGGTATTCAACGGGGAACGAGAGATCACGCTCTCACCCACCGAGTTTCGCCTCCTCCGCTTCCTCCTCCTCAATCGGGGGCGTGTCATGTCGAAGAGCCAGATCGTCGACTACGTGTGGGAGTACGACTTCGACGGTAACTACGGCATCGTCGAAACCTATGTCTCCTATCTCCGCAAGAAGCTGGGCGACTCCGGGGGATCGGTCATCCAGACCGTGCGTGGTGTCGGCTATGTGATTCGCTCCAGCGGAGGCTGACTTGAGCCTGCGCACCCGGCTCGTCATCTCCTTCACAGTGCTCCTGCTTGTGGTGATCGCCGCAGTGGGCATCGTCGCCTCCCGCTCCCTCGAAGGCATCCTCTTGGCGCAGATCGATCGCACCCTGGTCGGGTTCGCCAACAGAGGCCCGGCGCCTCCCTTCGAGTTCGGGTTCGCTGGTCAGCAGCCTTCCGAGGAGGAGGCCGACTTCCTGGTCTCTATTGCCGAGGTGGTCGTAGACGGTGATGGAAGCGTGCTCTTCTCCCGCCCGTCAGGCTTTCAGGACGATCCCGACCCACTTCCCGACGTCGGTGATATTCCGGACACCACAGAGCCGTTCACCATTCCCGCCGTAGATGGCTCCTTGGAGTACCGGGCGATCGCCACCACGCTCCCGGAGGAATTGACCGATCCGCTCGAGATCACCCTGGTGCGCGCCGCACCGCTGACCTCCGTCGACGAGGCAACCAACAGCCTGATCCGCTCCCTGCTGATCGCCGGCGCCGCAGTGCTGGTGTTAGGCGGGGTTGCCACCTGGTGGACCGTGAAGCGTGCGATGCGCCCGGTGGAGCAGATGGTCGACACCGCCGAGGCCATCGCATCTGGTGACCTATCGAAGCGGGTCCCCGAACTCGAGCCGGGCACCGAGCTTGGCCGGCTCGGTGGGTCGCTCAACGAGATGCTGACCCATATCGAGGCGGCAGTGGAGACGGAGAAGGAGGCGCATGAGCGGCTTCGCCAGTTCATCGCCGATGCGTCTCATGAGCTGCGGACACCTGTCACTGCTATTTCGGGCTATGCCGAGTTGAGGAGAAAAGGCGGCCTCACCACACCCGAGGAAGAAGATAAGGCCTGGTTGCGAATCGAGAGCGAGGGCCACCGCATGGGCTCGCTAGTCGAAGACCTTCTCGTGCTCACCAGACTCGGCCAGGGCCAGCCGCTGGAGCTCGCTGAGGTCGACCTGGTTCAGGTCGCCCGCGATGCTGCCGCGGACCACAGCGTGGTCGACCCGGAGCGACCGATCACGGTGACTGGACCGGAGAGCCTTCTCATCGAGGCCGATGAGGAGCGGCTCCACCAGGTCGTGACCAATCTCTTGAGCAACGTCCGTGTTCACACGCCGCCCTGGACCACGGTCGAGGTCGAATTGTCTGAAGCAAACGGAAACGCCGTCATCGAAGTGGCAGACAACGGGACAGGCTTCCCACCGACCAGCATCGATCACGTTTTCGACCGTTTCTATCGCGCCGATCCCTCGCGATCCCGCCGTTCCGGGGGCAGTGGGTTGGGTCTGGCGATCGTGGACGCGATCGTGACCGCTCATGGGGGCGCCACCAAGGCCTCAAATGTCGAGGGAGGAGGGGCGAAGATCACCATCACCCTGCCCGTCGCCCCTCATTCCGAGCCCGGACTCTAAGCAAACTCACAGGTTGCCCCCAGAGCCGTCACAGCCCTGTCGGGCAGAGTGGCCGAGCAGGGGGCGATCAAAAGGAGAAGACCCACTAATGAGATTTAGAGCACTGTTTGCGCTCGCCGTGTTGTTCGCTGCCTGCAGCGGGTCGGCGGCGGGCACCGACGACAGCGTGGCCAGCCTCGACGATTCGACCGCCACGACGCTCGCCGAGGCAACCGCCGATCCAGAGGCGGCCGCCATCGCCTTCACCGAGTGCATGCGTGAGAACGGTGTCGAAATGGAAGACCCGACCGTGGACGCCGACGGGAATGTGCTGCCCGGGGGGCCTACCGATCTTCCCGACCCCGAGGACGGCGGACAGGCCCAAGCAGGGCCAGGCCAGCTGGGCGAAGACCTACAAGCCGCATTTGAGGAGTGCGGCGATCTCCTGGGCGGAACCGCCTTCGGATTCACTCCTGAGGATCAGACCGAGCTCCAGGACCAGCTGCTGGCTCTGGCGCAGTGTCTGCGTGATCAGGGGCTCGACGTCGCAGACCCCGATCTCTCCAACCCACCGGGCGGAGGCCCCCAGGAGGGCCCCCAGGAGGGCGGGCCGTTCGGCATCGATTTCCAGGACCCAGAAGTGCAGGCGGCAATGGACCAATGCCAGGAATTCATGCCCAACTTCGGGGGAGGTCCCGGAGGCGGCGGGCCTGGGCTCAACGTCGCCCCCGAAGGCGATTCGACCGGTCCGGCTGGAGGCAGTGACCAGTGACAGACCAATTCAAAGGAGTGAAGCCAGTGGCCGGCATGCCGGAAACCAGTGAAACAGGGAACCTCGAAGTCTTGAAGGGGGGTAGCCCTGAGCCGGACGACCGCCGAAGGAGATGGTGGATCCCGACCGTGATTCTCGTCCTGGTCGTCTTAGGTGGGGTCGCACTCTGGCTGTGGACGAAGAACGGCTCGACGCCAGCCACAGATGCGGCAGCGACAACCGAGCCATCGTTTGTCGAGGTGATCGCCACGGACCTCGTCGAGACCTCGGAGTACGAGGGGACGATGGGCCGTCTCGAGGGTGATCCGGTGAGCACACGACTTGCCGGCACGGTGACCGCCCTTCCCGAGGAGGGCACCACTCTCAAACAAGGTGAGGTGATCGCCTGGATTGACAATCAGCCGGTGATCCTGCTCTACGGCGCATTGCCGGTATGGCGGGTAATGGCGGACGACACAGAAGGCCCCGATGTCCTTCAACTCGAAACGGCACTCACAGAGCTGGGCTTCAACGAATCGAACTCGGCGATGACCGTTGACGAGACCTATTCGGCCGCCACCGAGAGCGTTGTCGAGGACTGGCAGGAGGAGGTCGGCGCGGAAGACGACGGCGTGGTCGACCTCGGCGAAGTGATCTTCCTTCAGGGCCTGGTTCGCGTCGACGCTCTCCAAATGAAGGTCGGCGACCAAATCGCGGCCGGATCGGTGATCTTCACGACCTCGGCGGATGACATCGAGATCACATTCGATCTCCCTACCTCCGAGCAAGACAACGTCGCAGTCGGCGACGTGGTCGAAATCACCCTTCCCGACCTGAGCACGACCACCGGAGTTGTGACCGAGATTGCCAGTGTCGCCACCCGGGCCGATGACGGCAGTGAGGCGTTCTTCGAAGCGACTGCCGTGCTCGACGACCCTTCGGTCGCCGGAGGGATCGATGAGGCGCCAGTGACTGTTGCGGTGATCACCGACCGGGCGGACGATGTCATGGCGGTTTCCGTGGACGCGCTGCTTGCCCTGGCTGAAGGCGGCTATGCCGTTGAAGTCGAGGATGGATCGACAACCCGTCTCGTGGGAGTGGAGCCCGGCTTCTACGCCGACGGTTTGGTCGAGATAGTCGGAGATGTCTCGCCGGGCGACCGGGTGGTCGTGCCGTGAGCCATGGTGAAACCGTTCTCCTGCTCGAATCCGTGGAGAAGGTCTACCCGGGCACTCCGCCGGTGGCGGCGCTCGACGGGGTGTCGTTTCAAGTGGAGGCTGGCGAGCTCGCGGGAGTGGTTGGGCCCTCCGGTTCCGGCAAGTCGACCCTGCTTCATATCATGGGCACCCTGGACCGAGCCAGTTCGGGGCGGGTGGAAGTGGTCGGCTTCGACGTGGCCGAGCTCTCCGATCGCAAGCTCTCCTCGCTCCGCTCCCGGCACATCGGCTTCGTCTTTCAGCAGTTCCACCTGCTTTCGGGGTACACCGCCCTCGACAATGTGGCGGATGGTCTGCTCTACACCGGCGTGCCCCTGCGTCAGCGCCGCTCTGCTGCCGCGGCGGCCCTGGACAGGGTGGGGCTCTCCCATCGGCTCGGCCATATCGCATCCAAGCTCTCCGGGGGCGAGCGGCAACGGGTCGCCATCGCTCGGGCGCTGGTTGGCGAGCCCGAGATCCTTCTTGCCGATGAGCCCACTGGCAACCTCGACACCAGGACCGGTGCCTCCATCGTGGAGTTGCTGGCGGAACTCAATGCATCGGGAACCACGGTGGTGGTCATCACCCACGACCGTGACATCGCCGTCCAGCTCTCACGCACCATCGAGATGCGAGACGGCCGAATCGAGAATGACAGCAGGATGGCGGTGCTTCGGACATGACTACTTCTCTCACCCCGAGCCGGCTCCATGTCGCCGACTTCGGCCGCATCGCGGCGGTCGGTCTCCGCTCTCGAATGACCCGGGCTGTCCTCTCCGCCCTGGGAATCGCCATCGGAATCGCCTCGATGGTGGCCGTCCTCGGCCTGAGCGACTCTTCTAAATCTGAGTTGTTGGCCACGCTCGACCGCCTCGGCACCAATCTGCTCACGGTCCAGGCCGGACAGGGAATCGGGCGGGGGTCGGGTGAGCTTCCCGAGACTGCTGCGGCGATGATCGCCCGGATCGGTCCCGTTGAGGAAACGGCGGCGGTCGCGACGGTGGAAGCCAACGTGTACCGGACCGACCTGATGCCATCAGATCGCACCAACGGGCTGTCGGTTCAAGCCGCCGACTTGACCCTTCTCGACACTCTCGCAGGAACCCTCCAGACCGGCCTGTGGTTCGACGAGGCCTCTGCCAGCTACCCCACCACCGTGCTGGGTGCCGTGGCGGCGGAGCGGCTTGGCGTGTCGGACGTCCCGACTCGGGTTTGGCTGGGCGATCAGTGGTTCACCGTGATCGGGGTGCTCAATGAGTTCGAACTGAGCCCGGACCTCGACCGTGCGGCCCTGGTCGGATTCATTGCCGCCGAGGACTTCCTGGGCTCTTCGGGGATTCCTTCGGTGATTCACGTCAGGGCGAATCCCGAATCCACCGACCAGGTGATGAGCGTGCTGGCGGCCACAGCCGACCCGATGAATCCCGAGGAAGTGGAGGTGAGCCGGCCCAGCGATGCCCTCGCGGCTCGTGATGCGGCCGATGACGCGTTCACCGCCCTATTTCTCGGCCTGGGGGCGGTGGCGCTCCTGGTGGGCGGGGTGGGAATCGCCAACGTGATGGTGATATCCGTCCTGGAGCGGAAGCCCGAGATCGGGCTTCGCCGGGCCCTTGGCGCCACCAAGGGGCACATCGCCACCCAGTTCCTCGGCGAGGCCTTGCTTCTGTCGTTGATCGGGGGGATCTGCGGGGTGGCACTCGGTTACGGCGTCACTGCCGCCTGGGCCGCCTACAAGGGTTGGACGGTGCTCGTGCCTCCAATCGCGCTCATTGGCGGACTGGGGGCGGCGCTTCTCATCGGAACACTCGCCGGCTTCTACCCGGCTATCCGTGCTTCTCGCATGTCTCCGACCGAGGCCTTGCGCACCGCCTGAGCACCATTGCTGATGCGGAGCTCTTGGGACTCTCAGCTAGCTCTCAGACGGCTTCCAGGACTGGTTGAGGCCTTCTCCGTAGGCTCGCTTCAAGTCAAGAAACCGGAGACGACAAATGGCACCGGAGCACGATCACATCGAGGAACCAAGCAACGAGGAGCTGCGGCTGCTCAGCCGGCGTTCGGCCATCAAATCGCTCGGTGGCGCCGGTCTTGCCGTGATCGCCGCCTGTGCGACCAGCTCGGCGGTGACCACCACCGCGGCGGCGGCCGGTTCGACCACATCCTCCGGTGCCACGGCCACCACCGCCGGCGGCGGGACCACGATCACGACGTTTGGCGGAGCCGGAAGTGTCCTGATCCCGGAGGAGACGGCCGGCCCCTACCCTCTCGATCTGTCCGGCGACGAGGTCTTTGTCCGAACCGACATAACCGAAGGACGCCCGGGCGTGCCCCTGGCCCTGACTCTTACCTTGGTCAACGCATCGGCTGACTGTGCTCCCATCGCCAATGCCCGTGTCGATCTCTGGCACTGTGACACCGATGGCGTCTACTCGGGTTATAGCCAGCCCGGGTCGGACACCACCGGGGAGACCTTTTGTCGGGGCATCCAGGTCACCGACGGCAACGGACAGGTCACTTTCCAGACCATCTATCCCGGCTGGTACCAGGGACGGATCACCCACATCCATTTCCAGGTCTTCTTGGACAATGGCCTGGCCGCAACCTCACAGATCGCCTTCCCCCCGGAGGTCACCGACGCCGTATACGTCGTTGAGCCCTACGCCGCCAAAGGCGCCAACACGCCGGTTCCCACCTACGCCGACGACAACCTCTTCAGCGATGGCACCCAGTACCAACTGGCGGCAGCGACTGGCGACCCGGTCTCTGGCTACGCGGCGAGTCTTCTGGTTGGGATGGAGGTCTGAGTCTTTCTGCATCCTTCCTGCAGAAATCAGAGGCCCGGTCCTCAGGACCGGGCCTCTTTCACCGTCAAAACCGGGGCAAAACCTCCGGGGTCGACCGGTCAGCCCATGTTCATGGCCGCTATCTCGTCATCGGACAGCGGGTTGTAGAACAGGGCGAGATTCACCGCCCAGATGGCGTGCCACAGGAAGATCGCGACTATGCCCTTCCAAGTGTCGAAGTTCCAGGCTGCGAACCCGAGGTCGAACTCATCGAATAGCACCGGAACCCACCACAGACCGCTGACGATGGCCAGCACCGCCCCCCAGGCCAGGGCCTTCGCCATGTTGCTCTTCCACTTGAGCATTGGTTGGATCAAGACCGCATAGACCATCGCGAACACCACACCGGTGAAGAGATGGGCGATCCAGCCCAGGATCAAACGCAATGGCAGGGCCACCCCCGCCGCCGCCACGAGATCATCGCCGACCCCGGGGCGAAACAGCAGCATGCCGTTGAATGCCGGGAAGTCGAGATCACGGAGCCCGATCCCGTGGTACCAGTAGCCGGTGATGGTGGCGATATGGGTGGCCAGGATTCCCGCCACCAACGCCATCGCCAGGGGCCTCCTGGTAGCTACCAGTCGCCATCGGGTCGCCGAGTCGGACAACAAATCGTGCGAATTCATCCTGCCTCCCTCTAGGTGGGTATTGTGCGTATAGCGCCCAACTGTACGATCAGCGTACTCGGATGAGGCGAGACGCGATGGCCAGAGAGGGTTCTTTCTGTCGCCTGTAGACCTGGTTCTGCGTGGCCCTTGCCAGGGGTCAAGCCCACGCACATCGCCGGTTGGGTTAGCCTGGTTGCATGTGGCCCGACCCGCTGCTATGTTCGGACTCCGTACGTTTGTGCGGTATTTGAACATCTGAGGGTCATAAGCACGGAGGTAACCCTTTGTACGAGACCAAGATCGCTTCGCTCGAGAGCTTCACCAAAGGTGGCATCGAGATCGTCGATGACGACCCGAAGCATTACGCCTTCTCCAACGTCTTCGAGGTGGCCAGCACGTCGCAACCTTATGAGAAGGTCGTGGTCGGGATGAACCGGCAGTACACCCTGGAGGCGATCCGCACCGAGGGGACCTCGGAATGGAGAACCGCGCCTCACGACGAGTTCGCCTTGGTAATGGACGGCGAGTTGCTCGTTCGGCTGATGAAGTTGGAGGATCCCCGTGGCTTCACCAATCCGGACGATCAGGGCTCGGTTCGCGTCGAGGGCGACCCGGTCGGGGCCCCGATGGGTGTCATCAAGGCGAAGCGCGGCCATATGGCTCTGCTCCCTGCCGACAGCGCCTACCAGTTTCACGCCGAGACACCCGGGGTCATCTTGCTGCAAACGATGAAGGGCCCCGAGAGTCTCGAACGTTGGGCAGACATCTGCATCACGACGGTCTGAGTGACCTGAAAGGAGATAGACAATGACCATGCTTCAGGAAACCCCGACCGTTCTCGCCACCGAGGAGAACGAGCAGGGATACCGCGAGTTCTCGCTGGGTGAGTTCCATTTCCGGCGAGACGAGTACTTCGTGTACATCACCTGGCCCACCGGCTCACACGTCCTATCGGCAGATGCCTTCCTCCGCGCGCTCCAGCGCGATGTCGCCTGGGAGTTCTTCTACGGGATAGTGAACTTCGATGGTGTGATCGGGACCGTGAATCACTACGGATCCGTCGACCTCTTTGCCGGCCGCTACAACGACTCGTACCGGAAGGCCGAGCTCGACCATGTCGAGAACTTCCCGACACCACAGATCAAGACCACCTTCGAGCACATGCTCGACGACTGGACGAACCAGACCTTCGATCCCTTTGCGGCTCCCCGCGAGACGGGATCGGCATTCGGCGTCAAGAACGGGGACAACAAGCGAGCCATCACCCGGCACCGTGTTGCCGCCAAACGGATGGTGAGTTGCACCGGGGATGAGGCCATTCGCTCCGACGAGACCGGTCACATGATCAACGAGCATTTCGCCGATGTCTCCCAGGAGGAGCCGGAGATCATCGCCGAGCCCGGTTTCGAGGACGAGGTCAAGGCCTTCAGTCTCCATGCCTATCTCTCGCGTTCGGACGTGACCTGGAACCCATCGGTGGTGTCGGTCTGCAAGGACAGCCTCTTCTGCCCGACGACGGAGGAGTACATCCTCCCGATCATCCATGGCAATGACCGGGTCGAGTGGTTCGTGCAGCTGTCCGACGAGATTCGCTGGGATGTCGAGGACCGGGAAACCGGGTCGGTTCGGGCCAAGGTCGTCATGCGCTCAGGTGACGTGGCCGCCATGCCTGCCGACATCAGGCACCAGGGCTACTCGCGTAAGCGGTCGATGCTCTTGGTCTGGGAGAACGCCGACCTTGCCTTGCCGGAGTTGATCGCGACCGGTCAGACCCCGACTTATCCGGCTGAGTTCTAGACCCGAACCGGAGCGACTGAGTTGGAGGATCGCCTCTATATCGGGGGACGTTTCGTCCCGTCCACCGGGGGTGGTGTCATCGAGGTCTACAACCCTCATGACGGCACCAGGCTCGCCGATGTGGCCGAGGCCCGTGCCGAGGACGTGGATCATGCGGTCCGGGCTGCGAGCGAGGCCTTCCCATCATGGGCATCGATGGCGGCGATGGAGCGAGGCCGGTTGCTGCTCCGTCTGGCTGACGCCATCGAAGCCAATGCCGAGGGTCTTGCCCGGCTCGAGTCACTCGACACCGGTCATCCGATCAGGGACACGTCGATCCTCGACGTCCCGAGGACCGCGGCCACTTTCCGCTACTTCGGCGGGATGGCCGACAAGTACCAGGGCTCGATTCCACCCGTGGAGGCCGGCTTCCTCAACCATGTGTACCGGGCGCCGTTGGGGGTCGTGGGCCAGATCGTCCCCTGGAACTTCCCCCTCATGTTCACCAGCTGGAAGCTGGGGCCTGCCCTCGCCGCCGGGAACACGGTCGTCTTCAAACCTTCGGAGCTGACACCACTGTCCTCGCTACGCCTCGCCGAGTTGATCGATGAGGTTGGCTTTCCTGCGGGGGTGGTGAATGTGGTGCCCGGATATGGGCACACTGCCGGGGCCCGCATCGCCGAGCACCCTGACATCGCCAAGGTCTCCTTCACCGGGTCCACCGTGACCGGTCGGCGGCTGGTTGAGGCATCGGCGGGGAACCTCAAACGTCTCCACCTCGAGCTCGGTGGCAAGGGGGCCAACCTCGTCTTTGAGGATGCCAACCTCGATGCTGCACTCCAAGGTTCGGCCTTTGCGGTCTATCACAACCAGGGTCAGGCCTGTATCGCAGGATCGAGGCTGCTGCTCCATGAGGCGATCGCCGACGAGTTCATCAGCCGGTTCGTCGCATTGACCGAATCGATCCGGCTGGGTGATCCCATGGACAGGGCGACCGAGATGGGACCGTTGACCTCGCCGGAGCATCGCGACCGGGTTCTCAACTACGTCAAGGTGGCCGTTGACGAAGGAGGGGAGATTCTCACCGGCGGCGGGGTGCCCGACGGCCCGGAATTCGCCTTCGGCTGTTATGTGCAGCCAACGGTGGTTCGGGCCAACCCGGAGGACCGTGTCTGTCGGGAGGAGGTCTTCGGCCCGTTTGTCACCGTCAACACGTTTGCGTCCGAAGACGAGGCGATCGCGATTGCCAACGATGTCGAGTACGGGTTGGGCGGTGGGCTCTGGACCGAGGATCTCAATCGAGCCCATCGGGTTGCTGGCGCCTTGCGGACCGGGATGGTCTGGGTCAACTGCTACAAGCGGGTCAATCCTGGATCGCCGTTCGGCGGGGTCGGCGCCTCCGGTTACGGGCGTGAGATGGGCTTTGAGGCGATGCACGAGTACACCGAAGCCAAGTCGGTCTGGATCAATGTCTCCGGCGGCCAACCGATCTGGTACTCGGGATCCTGATCGTGGCTGAGTTCGCCAGCCTGCACGATGCGATACGGGATTTGGTGCCGGACGGCGCCACCGTCGCCATGGAGGGCTTCACCCATCTCATCCCCTTCGCCGCCGGCCACGAGATGATCCGTCAGGGCAAGAAAGACTTGACGCTGGTCAGGATGACTCCCGATGTCATCTTTGACCAGATGATCGGCATGGGCTTGGCCCGAAAACTGGTGTTCTCCTGGGGCGGCAACCCCGGTGTTGGCTCACTCCACAGGTTTCGTGACGCCGTCGAGCACGGCTATCCCGCGCCCCTCGAGTTGGAGGAGCACAGTCACGCCGGGATGGCGGCCCGTTACGTCGCCGGTGCCTCCGGTCTCCCGTTCGCGGTGTTGCGCGCCTACGTCGGCTCGGACCTGGTCAAGCACACCGAGGTCGCATCCATCAACTGCCCGTTCACCGGGGAGGAACTCGCCGCGGTGCCGGCCCTCAACCCAGACGTCGCGGTGATTCACGCCCAGCAGGCAGATCGGCAGGGCAATGTCGGCATCTGGGGGATCACCGGTGTGCAGCGTGAGGCGGTGTTCGGGGCGAGGAAGGCCATCGTCACCGTGGAAGAGATAGTCGACGAGTTGTCGCACCGCGGGCCGAACAACGTGGTGTTGCCTTCTTGGACGGTCGCGGCGGTGGCTTGTGTTCCGCATGGATCTCATCCGTCCTATTCCATGGGCTATTCGACACGAGACAACGCCTTTTACACCGAATGGGACCTGATCTCACGTGACCGGGACCTCTTTGCCCGCTGGATCGAGACCTTCGTCATCGGGACCGAGGACCACGCCGCCTATCTCTCAGCCATCAGCGCCCAGCCTCAGGGAAAGGAGGCGCTCGGTGGTTGACCTGCTCAACCATGACGTGACCTACACGTCCGACGAGATGATGACCGTCACGGCATCGCGCAAGCTCGTGGACGGTCAGGTCTGTTTCGTGGGCATCGGCCTGCCCAGCCAGGCGGCCAACCTCGCTCGTCTCTCCCACGCCCCGAACGTCGTGTTGATCTACGAGTCGGGCACCATCGGCACCAAGCCCGAGATCCTCCCCCTTTCCATTGGTGACGGGGAACTGGCGGAACGTGCCGACCTGGTCGTCAGCGTGCCGGAGGTGTTCGCCTACTGGCTCCAGGCAGGGCGCATCGATGTGGGTTTTCTCTCCGCAGCCCAAATCGACCGATTCGGCAACCTGAACAGCACCGTTGTCGGTTGCTACGAGGACCCTAAGGTTCGCCTCCCCGGCGCCGGAGGAGCGCCGGAGATCGTGTCGTCGGCCGGCGAGGTGATTGTCATGCTCAGACATACCGAACGAGCATTTGTCCCCTCCGTCGACTTCGTGACGTCGGTCGGATTCGGGCGCCAGGGCGAAGGACGGGCCGGGCATGTCGGCGCTGGACCGACGGTGGTCATCACCGATCTCGGGGTCCTCGAGCCCGACCCGACGACACATGAGCTCACTCTGGTGGCGACCCACCCCGGCGTCGAGGTCAGCGACGTGATGAGTCACACCGGGTGGGACCTCTTGGTGGCCGACCCGGTCGTGACCACCGAGCCCCCTACCCCGGAGGAGCTCGGAATTCTCCGAGACCTGGTGGCGCGGACCAAGGAGGCGCACTCCAGATGAGACCATTCGTCTACGAGTTGCTGCCGGGGCGGGTGGTGTTCGGCTCCGGGACGATCGCCCGCCTGTCCGTCGAGCTGGATGCCCTCGAGGCGAGCCGCGTGGTCCTCATCTCAGACAACATGGCGAAGTCAGAGGCGGATCGAATCGAATCGGATCTCGGCGAGCGGGTCGTGGGCAGGATCAACGAGATCGAGCCCCATGTGCCGATCGAGGAGGTCGAGGCGGCTCGTCGTCTAGCGGATGATTGCCATGCCAACGCCGTGGTCACCATCGGTGGCGGGTCGACCACCGGTGTGGGCAAGGCCGTCGTGCTCGAGAGGGAGTTGGGCTTTCTCGCCATCCCCACCACCTATGCGGGCTCGGAGATGACTCCGGTATACGGGATCACCGCCGGAGAGGTGAAGCGCACCGGTCGGGACCCAAGGGTGAAGCCAAAGACGGTGATATACGACGTCGATCTCACGCTTGGCCTACCGAGAGAAGTCACCGCGGGGAGCACCATGAATGCCCTCGCCCATTGTGTCGAGGCCCTTTACGCCCAAGAGCGAAATCCGATCGTGTCGATCATGGCTCTGGAGGGGGCCAAAGCGCTGAAGCGGGGCTCGGTCATCGTCGCCGGCGACCCCGGAGATGTCGAAGGTCGCTCCGATCTGCTCTACGGGGCCTTTCTCGCCGGTGCATCTCTGGGTGCGGTGGGGATGGCCATCCATCATCGGATCTGTCATGTGCTCGGCGGCACGTTCGGACTGGCTCACGGCGACGCCAACGCCGTGATCCTCCCCCATGTGGTCGCTTACAACCGGGAGGCCGAGCCCGAGATCATGGCCGCCCTGGCCGACGCCCTGGATGTCGTGGACCCAGCGCTCGGGCTCCGCGAGCTCGCCGAGACCATCGGCGCCCCCACCAGTCTGTCCGACCTCGGGATCCGGGAGCCGGATCTCGACAAGGCAACCGAGATGATCGTCGAGGGCAAGGGCTACAACCCGCGGCCCGTCGAGCGGGAATGGATCAGGCAACTCTTGGAGGACGCGTTTGCGGGCCGTCCCCCATCAGCCCAATAGGGAAGGCAACCAAGCAACGCGGACCAGAGGAGGGATCGTGGAGCACGACAAGGAGGGCGGGAACATGACAGAGAAGGAGAGTGAGTCCGGCACGTCACGTCGTGACTTCCTGAGGATGGCCGGCATGGGCGGTGTCGCCATGGTCGGCGGAGGTTTGTTGGCGGCCTGTGCCGACGAGGAAGGTGGCGGCACGTCGACAGCAGCCGGCGGCGCCACCAGCACGACGGCCGTGGGGACAACCACCACTGGAGCGGCTCCGGCGGGACGGCTGATCAAGATCGGGTACGTCTCTCCCCAGACCGGGCCGATCGCTGCCTTCGGGGAGGCCGACCAATTCGTGATCGAGGCGGTTCAGGCCCATTGGGCCGATGGGATCACGGTTGCGGGCACGGTGCACCCGGTCGAGATCGTGACCAGGGACACCCAGTCCGACCCTGTGATCGCCGGCCAGGTCGCCGGGGAACTGATTCTCGACGAGGCCATCGACCTCATGGTGGTGGCGTCCACACCGGAGACGACCAACCCCGTCGCCGACCAATGTGAGATCAACGGGATCCCTTGTGTTTCCACGGTGGCACCGTGGCAGCCTTGGTTCTTCGGGCGGGGCGGAGATCCGGCGGTGGGCTTCTCCTGGACCTATCACTACTTCTGGGGCCTCGAGGGTTTGATCCCCCAGTTCATCGCCTTGTGGGACAAGTTGGAGACCAACAAGATCGTCGGGGGGTTGTTCCCCAATGACGGCGATGGCCAGGCCTGGGGAGACCCCGAGCTCGGGTTCCCGCCGGCGTTGGAGGCCGCGGGCTACACCCTGATCGACCCGGGTCGCTACGAGAACCTGTCGGCCAGCTTCTCCACACAGATCGCTGCCTTCGCCGAGGCTCAGATCATCACCGGGGTGCCTTTGCCACCCGACTTCGCCACCTTCTGGACCGAAGCGGCCCAACAGAGCTTGACCCCGGTGGCGGCCACGATCGGGAAGGCAATCCTCTTCCCGGCGGCAGTGGAGGCGCTCGACGGTGACTCCGGAGACGGGTTGACCTCGGAGGTCTGGTGGAGCCCGGGTCATCCGTTCTCGTCGTCGCTCACCGGGCAGAGCGCTCAAGAGGTCGCTGATGCCTACACCAGCTCGACTGGTCGTCAATGGACCCAGCCGATCGGGTTTGTCCACTCCTTGTTCGAGGTGGCGGCGGATGTCTTGGGGCGCACCCAGGACATCGAGGACAAGCAATCGATTCTCGACGCAGTCACCGGGACCAACTTGGAAACGCTGGTCGGCCCTGTCAACTGGACCGTTGCGGGACCGGTGCCCAATGTCACCACCACCCCGCTGGTCGGTGGTCAATGGGTGTTAGGCAGTGGCGACTTCAAGTACGACCTCCTGGTCGTGGACAACTCCCAGACCCCATCGGTGGCACTCACCGGTGAGATCAAGCCAATCGGTGGCTAGCGGGCGCCGGCCGAGGTGGGGCTCGCTCTCGAGATAACGGGCGTCAGCAAGTCTTTCGGGGCTCTCAAGGTCATCGATGACCTGAGCGTCACCCTGGGCGAAGGCGAGGCTCTCGGGATCGTGGGCCCCAACGGGGCGGGCAAGACCACGCTGTTCAACCTGATCACCGGATCGATCCCACCTGATGGGGGGACGATCCGGTTCGATCAGTCGGTGATCGTGGCCCAAGCGCCCCATCTCCGGGTGCGCCGGGGCTTGGGGCGGACCTATCAAATCCCGCGGCCTTTCGGGGGAATGACCGTCTTTGAGAATGTCCTGGTGGCCTCGTCCTACGGGTCATCGAAAGGGGAGGATGACAGTCACGACCGATGTGTCGAGATCCTGTCTCACACGGGTCTTCTCCCCAAGGCGAACACGCTCGCTGGGACGTTGACCATCCTGGAGCGAAAACGGCTCGAGCTGGCGCGAGCGCTGGGGACCGATCCGACGGTGCTCCTGCTCGACGAGATCGCGAGCGGATTGACCGACCCCGAGGTCGAAGAGCTGGTCGAACTGATCCGATCTATCCACCACTCGGGGATGTCCATAGTGTGGATCGAGCACCTGCTCCACGCCTTGGTGGCCGTGGTCGATCGGGTCCAGGCCATCCATTTCGGAAAGCACCTGATCGAAGGCAACCCGGCGGCGATAATCAACAGCCCTGAGATGCGTGAGGTCTACCTCGGGATCGAGGAGTGAGTCAGCGATGCCCGACATCCTCCAGATAAGGGGCCTGGATGCGTTCTACGGGTCGTTTCAGGCTCTATTCGCCACGTCTCTGACCGTTGCCGAGGAAGAGATCGTTGCGGTGATCGGAGCCAACGGGGCGGGGAAGTCCACATTGCTCAGGTCGATCGCGGGGTGGTTGGGATCGGCCCCCGATCAGATCCTGTTCGACGGTGAGCCGATCGGTGGACAGCGAGCAGAGAACATCGCCATGCGCGGCGTGGTCATGGTGCCCGAAGGCAGGAGGATCTTCCCCAGTCTCACGGTCGAGGAGAACCTGATGATGGGTGCCTACGTGAGGAGACCGGGCTCCTGGGACCTCGAGCGTGTCTACGAGCTGTTCCCGGTGCTCGGAGAGCGCCGAACGACGCCAGGCACCCGGCTCTCGGGCGGCCAGCAACAGATGCTGGCGATTGGCCGCGGGCTGATGGCCAATCCCCGGGTGCTGCTTCTCGACGAGCTCTCATTGGGCTTGGCCCCGATCGCCGTCAAGGAGCTGTACCGAGTGATTCCGACCCTCCGCGAGGAAGGGATGGCAGTCCTGCTCGTCGAACAAGATGTTCGCCAAGCGACGGCGACCGCCGATCGGATCTACTGCCTGCTCAGAGGCCGGGTGTCCCTCGAGGCACCGGCGAGTCAGGTCGATCATTCGGAGCTGATCGCTGCCTATTTCGGCGTGCGGGAAGAATGACCGACGCCATCGTCCAAGGGATCCTGCTCGGCGGGCTCTACGCCCTCTTTGCCGCAGGCCTGGCCATCGTGTTCGGGGTGATGAAGATCGTGAACCTGGCCCACGGCGACTTCATCATCCTCGCGGCCTACCTGACGCTCGTGGTCGTGGACCTGACATCGTTGAACCCGATGGTGACGGTTGTGGTGATCGCCGCGGTCATGGGTCTCTTCGGTTACGCCCTGCAACGGGGAATCCTCAACTTCACACTCGGGTCCGGCATCCTCTCGCCGCTGGTGGTCACCTTCGGGATCTCGATCATCATCCAAAACGTGCTGCTGGAGGTGTTCTCGGCGGATACCCAGGGCCTGGACGCCGGAGCCCTCGAGCTGAGCAGCGTGAGCCTGCCGTTCGGGATCGCGGTTGGTTGGTTCCCGTTCCTCACCTTTCTGCTTTCGGTCGCGGTGCTCGGGGGCCTCCAACTCGTGATCGGCCACACCAAGATGGGTCGCTCGTTTCGCGCCGTCTCCGACGACGAGCAAACGGCTCGCCTCATGGGGGTGCGAACCCGCCATGTGTTCGGTCTGGCGATGGCGATTGCCCTGCTGGTGACGGCCATCGGGGGAGTGGTCCTCGGGATCCGCACCCAGTTCGACCCGGCGTTGGGGCCGGCCCGGCTCATCTATGCCTTCGAGACGGTGATCATCGGCGGTCTCGGCTCTCTCTGGGGGACTCTGATCGGTGGCGTGATCCTCGGAGTCGCCCAGAATGTCGGCGCATATTTCTCGCCAGGATGGCGGGAATTGGCCGGCCACCTGGTGTTTCTGATAGTCCTGGCATGGCGACCCTCGGGCTTGTTCGGGAGGAGCGCGGAATGACTGTCCAGTACCGAGTGGAGTTGGGAACCCGCGCCAGCAGGCGCTTCGCGGTGGTGGGGATCGTCGGCGTCTTGGTTCTTGCCCTGGTCCCCTTCCTGGCCGATCGGTCTCTTCTCGTCTCCCTCACCCAGTTGATGATCCTCATCGCTCTCGGCGAGCTGTGGAATCTTCTCGCCGGTTATGCCGGGATCTACAGCTTCGGTCAACAGGCTTATGTCGGGATCGGGGCCTATGCGACCTTCGCCCTCGCCGACCTGGTCGGTCTCAACCTGTGGCTCTCCCTCGTCCTCTCCGGTGCTGTCGCCGTCCTGATCGGCGTGCTCACCGCCCTCCTGGTGTTCCGGCTCCATGGCGGGTACTTCGCCGTTGCGACCTGGGTGATCGCCGAGACCTATCGCCTGATCGTCAAGAACAATGCCACCCTCTTTCCCAGGGGCACTCCGCAACCGCTTCGGGCGCTGTCCGTCCTCGGTGAGAACCGATTCCAAGCGGTCTACTGGTTGGCGTTGGTGGCAGGGGTGGGGGCCATCATCGGGGCCCTCTTCCTCCTCCGATCCCGGCTCGGGCTGGCACTGAGCGCGATCCGGGACGACGAGGAGACGGCGGCGGCGAGCGGTGTCGACGTGAACAGGGTCAAGCTCACCGTCTACCTGATCGTCGCCGCAGCTACTGGACTGGTCGGTGGTGTCTACCTTCTCAACAATGTCTCGATCGACCCCGACAGCTACTTCGCGGTCGGGCTCACCGCCCAGATGGTGATCGTGGTCGTGGTGGGGGGCCTGGGCACCATCGAGGGCCCGATCCTGGGTGCCATCGTCTATTTCCTCCTCGACGAGAATCTGAGCGAGCTGGGGGCATGGTGGTTCATCATCCTGGGGGTGTTCCTGATCGTTGTCATGCTGCGGGCACCCAAAGGGCTGTGGGGGTTGATCCAGGAGCGCACCGGGCTTCGCCTGTTCCCCGTTCAACGCCGGCTCGTAATCGAGAAACCGTCGGTGGAGACTGGAGTGTCGTGAGATCGGAAAGAGGTTTCGGGCGTGGCATGATGTCCCACCAGTCCCGCTTGGAGAAAACGTGACGGTTGACCCGACGCTGAGCCCCGGTTCCACGTTCCGCGATCCTGATGAGGTCCTGGAGCGCCTGGCCGGCGTTGCCTATCTGGCAGATGAGCGGATCGCGACCTCGATCTTCGTCGCTGATGTTCTGGGAAAGCCGGTCCTCTGCGAGGGCCCGGCCGGCGTCGGCAAGACCGAGCTGGCCAAGGCGGTGGCCGAGATCACCGGTCGGCGTCTCATCCGACTCCAATGTTACGAGGGTCTCGACGAGTCCAAGGCACTCTACGAGTGGAACTACAAGAAACAGCTTCTCAGGATCCAGGCTGAGCCGGACGATGCCGATTGGGAGCAAACCGAGTCTGACATCTTCGACGAGGACTTCTTGCTCGAACGGCCACTTCTCGCCGCGATCCGGTCCGCGGAGCCGGTGGTCCTCCTCATCGACGAGGTGGATCGAATCGAGGTCGAGACCGAGGCCCTCCTGCTCGAGATTCTCTCCGACTTCCAGGTTTCGGTTCCAGAGTTGGGGACGATCGTCGCCACCACACGACCATCCGTCTTCCTCACCTCGAACAACACCCGGGAATTGTCCGAGGCTCTGAAACGCCGTTGCGTGTTCTTGGACCTCGACTATCCGACGATCGAGCGGGAGCAGGCAATCATCGAGGCCCGCATTCCCGGGATCAGCTCGACCTTGGCGGCCAACTGCGCGGAGGTGGTCTCCTGGATCCGTTCCTTCGAGTTGAAGAAGCCGCCCTCCGTCTCCGAGACCCTCGACTGGGCCCGAACCCTCCTCGTCCTCGGTCGACAGGAGCTGACACGAGATGACATCAGGGTGACGTTGAACCTCCTGCTCAAGTACTCCGGCGACACCGACAAGATCGGCGAGGCGTTGAAGGAAGCCCGCTGATGCGAAACATCACCGAGAGCACTGTCACCGAAGCGACCGTGGCCCTGATCAACACGGAGGATCCCCGGCTTGGCGCGGTGATGGAAAGCCTGATCCGCCATCTCCACGCCTTCATCCGCGATGTCGAGCTGACCGAGGAAGAGTGGATGGCGGGGATCCGGTTTCTCACCGCCACCGGCCAGATCTCTGGTGACCAGCGACAGGAGTTCATCTTGTTGTCCGACACGCTGGGGGCCAGCATTCTCGTCGATGCCATCAATCATCGGAAGTCGGCCGGATCGACCGACAGCACGGTGTTCGGGCCCTTCTGGGTATCGGGCTCTCCTCATCTCGAGAACGGCGCCCGCATCGCGCGAGGCCCGGAGGCCGCGTTGGGAGCGACCACGGTTGTCCACGGCGTTGTCAAGGGAAAGGGCGGGTTGCCCCTGTCGGGATCCTCGGTCGACGTATGGCAAGCGTCTCCAGAAGGTCTCTATGACGTCCAGGACCCTGCCCAGCCGGAGATGAACCTGCGAGGCCTGTTCCACACCGACGACCAAGGGCGGTTCTGGTTCGTCACGGTGAAGCCTGCCGCGTACCCCATCCCTGATGACGGCCCGGTGGGCGATATGTTGCGAGCAACGGGGCGACATCCGATGCGCCCTGCCCATATCCATTTCATGATCGACGCCGACGGTCACGAGCGGCTCATCACCCACATCTTCGTGGAGGGCGATCCACATCTCGAGTCAGACGCCGTGCTCGGCGTGAAGGACGGGTTGGTGACCGAGTTCGCGGTCAACGAGTCCCCACAAGACGCCGAGCGCTGGGGTGTCATCGCCCCGTTCACCGAGGTGGAATTCGACTTCACGCTGGAGCCAGCCGGTTAAGGCCTCAGCCCAAGGCCTTCACCGCCAGCAACTGCCACTCCCCGTCGATGCCCTTGAGATGATGGACCCCGCGGTCCTCGAATGCGAGGTCCGAACCCACAACCAGGTCCTTCACCGTGCGCGACACCAGGATCTCGCCCTCGCCAGCCTCGGCCATGATCCGGGCCGCCAGGTGGACGGCCATCCCTCCCACGTCTTCACCCCGCATCTCCACCTCCCCAGTGTGGATCCCGGAGCGGATCGTCAGGGCGATCGTGTGAAGCTGCCGACGGAATCCGGTGGCGAACCGGATCCCTCGCCCGGGGCCGTCGAAGGTCGCCAGGACACCGTCCCCTGTGCTCTTGACAAGTCGTCCGCGGTTCTCGACCGCGAGCCGTCCCGCAAGGTCGTCGTGAGTGTCCAAGACGCCGCGCCACCGCGCGTCGCCCATGTCCGCAAGGAGACGGGTGGAATCGACGATGTCGGTGTAGAGGACCGTGGCCAGGACCCTGTCTGTCGGCGCGGTCGGCGTCATCCCGGTCAGGAACTCCTCGATGGCGTCGAGCGCCTCGTCCGCATGGTCCCAATAGAGAGGGCCGTCGGAGCCCGGGAGCTGAACCATCCGGGCGCCTTCGATGTTGTCCGCCAGATACCGCCCGTGCTCGATCGGCATGAAGCGATACGCGGTCCGATGGAGCACCAGCGTCGGCACGTGGATTGCCGGGAGCAGCGAGCGGGCGTCGGCGGTGAACATCGCCCGGAAGTAGGCGGCGGCTGCCGCCGGGCCTGCGATCGAGCGCGTCTTCTTGGCGTACCACGTTCGGAACCTCGCGTCGTCAGCCCGGCTCGGCACCTGGAGCAGCACGTGCTGGTCGCTGCCCCAGCGGTCCTCCATGGTTCGGTTCAGCTCATCGGCGGCGTCTGCGGGGAACCCGATCGGATAGTCGTCGGAGGCCACGTACTTGCTGCTGGTGTTGACCAGGATCAAAGCCGCGGTGCGCTCCGGCTTGGTGGCGGCGAACAGCATGCCCATGGGCCCGGCGTCATACGTGGTCATGATGGCGGCTCGCGCGCTGCCTGCGTCCTCCATGACGCACTCGAGCTCCTGAACGAACGTCTCCCAAGGCGGGAGGGCGTCGAGGGGCAGAGGGTCAGAGGCGCCGGTGCCGCGGCGGTCAAACCGGATGACGCGGGCGAATGAGGCGAGCCTGCGAAGGAAGAGCTCTGCCTGAGGATCCTCCCAGTCGGTGTCGAAGGCTCCGAAGCTGCCGGCAGTCAGGACCAGATCGATCGATGAATCCGGGTTGGAGCTCACGACTTCATAGGCGATCCGATCCGGGCCGAGTCGTGCATAGCCGGTCGTGCGCTCCACATATCGAGAATAGCCGCGGTGCCGCGGACCCCTTCTGACGTTCCGGGGGGCGGATCTGCCGGACTCCTTGCGAGCTACCTAGGCGATCTCCAGCACGAACTGTTGGAGTTGACTCAGGTTGCGCACTTCGTACACGCCGGTGCAGAACCGCTTGAACTCGAGCATCAGAGAGTCCTCATCGCCCCAATCACCCCGGGGCTCGGGGTTGAGCCAGTAGACCTGCTTGGAGCGATCGTGGATCCGGCGCAGGACGGCAAGCCCGGCGTCGTCGACCCGGTGGTTGTTGCGGGCGTCACCGGTGAAGATCACTGTCGATGTGCCGGTTATCGACTTGCCGTACTTGGCCCAGAACATGTCGAAGGCCTTGGCATGATCCGAGTGGCCGTCGTTGGAGATGTCGCGCGATCTGGCGATCAGGTGCTTCACATTGCGCAGGCCGATGCCCTCCCCGATCTCCTTAGTGACCTCCTCGACTCCGTCGACGAAAATGAAGCAGCGCAGCTTGGGGAACTCGTTGCTCATCGCGTTGAGAAAGCTCATCGTGAACTCGGCGAACTTGGCCACCGACCCTGACACGTCGGCCACCAGATAGAGATCGGGCCTCGACTCTCTTCTCGCCCGATACGCGGGGTCGAAAGGCACGCCGCCGGCCGACAACGATCTGCGCACCGTGCGTCGCACATCGATCCTCCCTTTGCGGCGCCGTTTCCTTCGTTGAGCGAGCTTGGCGGCGAGACGACGTGCCAGGGGGCGCACCGCCTGCCGCATCCTCTTCAGTTGCTCGGGAGAAGCGCCCAAGAAGTCGATCTCTTCTACCGCGTCGAGTTGGGCCGCAAGGGCGGTGTCGATGCCCCGATCCTTGGAGAGCTTGCGGTTGATCTCGTTTTGGATCCTCTCCTTGAATTTCGCGATCCGCTGCTCGAGGGCCCGGATGTCGAGCTCGGCTTCGAACTCATCGACCGACCCGCTTCTGATGCGCCCCCGGGCCTGTTGCATCAACCAACCGAGATCCAGCTCTTTCATGATCCGGTGCAGGTAGTACTTCATCGACGCCGATCGCTCCGAGTCGATGTGGCCGAATTCGGTCACCGCGGTTTCCGCAAGGGCGCGGAGAGCAGTGTCGTCTGCCCGAAGCAGGGCATCGAGCAACACCTCGATGAAGTCGAAGTCATCCTGATCGGAGCGGCCGCCGTACTCGGAGCGCATGACTATCGGCCCGATCGAGGACCGGGGCCTGGGAACGGCGAGTCGGTCCACGGGGTGATCAGGGTCGCGCACTGAGGAGAAGTAGAGATCGAAATGGGCCTCGAAGATGGGGCGATGGTCGGCCCGTTTGACGAGGGTGCTCCCCAGGGTGGCCTTGACCTGGTCCCGACGACTCATGTCGACCCATTGCAGGGCCTGTGCCGCGTCCACGGTCTCGACCATCGAGACCGGAATCCCCGCCTCTCGCAGGTGATGGATCAGCTCCAGCAACTCAGGGACCACGCCGGGCAGTGTACGCTCCCGGCCTCCGAGCCAATCTCGACCCAGGTAATCGACGCGAGATGAGAGAGTTTCGACCAGTAGTGGCACCTCCCGGTCGTCTCGTCCGTCTGGCGCTGGTGCTCGACCCCAGAAACGGCCCAACCCAAACCATGCGTGTCGCCCAGATGGCGGAACGGGCCGGGCTGCAGGCCCTGTGGGTCAACGACCGCTTCATGACGTCCGACGGCCTGGCCCGGATGGAGGCATGGACCATGCTGACGATCGCGTCCATGTACACCTCGAAGATCAGGGCCGGCATCATGTTCAGCTCCGGGCTCCGCTCGCCCCAGGCGACCGCTGCGATGGTGGGCTCGATGGACACAGTGGTGGATGGTCGTCTGGAGCTGGGGGTGGCCGCCGGGTGGTACGAGAAGGAGCATGTCGGACTGGGGCTCCCGTTCCCCGACGCTGCGGCTCGTATCGAGGAGATGGGTCGGTTCGCTCGGATCGTCACCACCCTGGCCAGGGGCGAGCCGATGACCGACGGTGGGCCGGCGCTGGGCCTCCCCTCACCCCAGCCGGGGGGGCCGACCTTGACCTTAGAAGCCCGGGGACCGCGCCAGCTGGCGATCGCCGTCGAAATCGCTGACAACATCCTGCTTCCAACCCGGCCGACGGCTGAGATCGCGGCGATGGTGGAGACCGCTCGTTCGGCAGCAGCCGAGGGCAACCGCGATCCCGAAAGCCTCGGTTTTGCCGTCCAGCTCCCGGTCTCGGTTGGCCGGACCAACGCCGAGTCTGATGTCCGCGTCGAGATCGATGACATGCTGGCTCAGATGGACACCAGGGCCCTCGGCATCCACGGTGACCTGGAGCGCTGTCAGGACATCATGATCGAGCTGGCCCATCTCGGGATCGGCGAGGTTCGGTGCGTGCTGCCCAACACCGCGGATATCGATGACGTGATCGCTCAGCTCTCGGCGACGACGGTCGGCACCAAGGATGTCCTCAAGCCTGGAGCGGCTCGATCCGAGGCCCCGGCCCCACCCCCGGGTTGGGGTGGCCCGGCCAGGCCACAGAAACAGCAGTCCGGATCAAGCCAGAATTGAGGTTTCCCCTTGTTAGCTCTGCGAACAAGGGGGGACTATTATGCTCACGATGTCCGAAGAACGGTCCGGCGACTTCATCCAATCCCTCGAGCGGGGCTTGGTAGTCATCAACTCCTTCTCCAAGGCGCGCCCCGCGCAATCGCTGAGCGAGGTGGCGCAGTTGACCGGTCTCACCAGGGCGACCGTCAGACGTGTGCTTCTAACCCTCGCCGAATTGGGCTATGTGCATCAAAACGGGCGGTTGTTCTCGTTGACCCCCAAGGTGCTGGACCTCGGCTACTCCTTCCTCTCTTCGTTTCAAGTCTTGGAGCTGGCTCAAGCGCCGATGGAACGCCTGGTGGAAGAGGTCAAGGAGTCGTCCTCACTATCGATCCTGGATGGGTCCGAAATCGTGTATGTGGCGCGGGTCCCCACGACCAGGATCATGACGATCTCTCTCGCTCTCGGGTCGCGTCTTCCCGCCTATCCCACATCTATGGGAAGAGTGCTCCTCGCCGGCCGTCCTGACTCGGAGATCGATGAGTACATCGCCCGCACCACTCTCGAGCCACTCACCAGGTACACCACCACTGACAAAGACAAGTTCCGGGCGATCCTCCTCAAGACTCGAGACCAGGGCTACGCCCTGGTCGACCAGGAGCTCGAGGAGGGGGTGCGCTCCCTGGCGGCGCCGATTCACAACGGTCGTGGCGAGGTGATGGCGGCCATGAATGTGTCCTGTCATGCCACCAGAGCCGGCATGACCCGTCTCCGAGAGGACTTCCTGCCCCGGCTGCTGGCGACTGCGGAAGAGGTGAGCAAACTGGCGGGCACCCACCGGGTCGGGTGATTGAACCCAAAACGAGTTCGGGGCGACGCTGCCGTCGCCCCGAGTTTGCCCTGGGAGGAGGGATCTGTTGTAGTCGACGATCTTTGAAACGACCGTGACTCTCCAGTTTCTAATCGGGTGATGTGACCGGACGGTGAACGCAGTCTGGCGATTGGCCGAATCTTCTTCTCTTGACTAGAGGCCCGGCTTCATAGACTCCGTTCATGCCGGGCATCCTCTCTCTTCATGCTCACCCCGATGACGAGTCGATCGCGACCGGGGGAACCCTGGCCCGTTATGCCGCAAGTGGTGACCATGTCGTGGTGGTCACCGCCACCGACGGTGCTCTTGGAGAGATCCACAACTACGACGATCCTGAGGCGATCCGCCCCCGACTGGCCCAGGTGCGAGCCGCGGAGGTGGCGGCCGCGCTTGAGATACTGGGCGTGGGTAATCACGAGTTTCTCGGCTATCGGGACTCGGGAATGATGGGGTGGGAGGAGAATCTTCACCCTGATTGCTTCTGGCAGGCCGACTTCATGGAGGCCACCGGCCGCCTCGTCAACCTCATCCGCAAGCACCGGCCCGGGATCGTGACCATCTACGACCCGTTTGGTGGGTACGGGCATCCCGACCATATCCAGGTCCATCGGATCGGCCTCGCCGCGTTCCATGCATCGAGCGATGTGACCCGTTTCCCGTTGCGGGGCGATGACGAGCCCTGGCAACCCGATCGTCTCTGGATGTCGGTTTGGCCCAGAAGCCGGATGGCTGCTTGGGCCGATATCGACGAGGCCTCGGGCGAGATCGACGGGGAGGAAGCTGCCAGGCTGCGCAACTCGGGGTTCCCCGACGAGAGGGTCAGTTTTTGGATGGATGTCGAGGACCTGGTCGATGTCAAGATCGCCGCCATCGCCGCCCATCGGACTCAGATCCCCCCCGGCTGGTCATTGATCAATGTTCCTGATGCCCACAAACCGTCTTTTCTGGGTCGGGAGGCGTTCGTCGAGTTGTACCCCGTCACACGACGCGGCTGAGCCGGTAGGTTCATCTGATGCGACACATTGGAGACCGGTGTGAGTGATGTCCTTGTAAGAGCGCTCAATGGTGAGATGTCAACTGTCCCCGAGGACGCCGTCGACTCGCTGGCGGCCGGACTGGAAGGTGATCTGCTGACGCCGACCCATCCCGATTTCGCGGTCTCGACCCTCATCTGGAATGCGACGATCAGAAAGCGGCCGGCCCTCGTGGTGCGGCCGTCGAGTACCTCTGATGTGGCCAAGACCATCGAGTTTGCGCGTGAGCATGAGCTCGAGTTGTCGATCAAGGGTGGTGGCCACAACATCGCCGGTCTTGCCCTGTCCGACAACGGGATCACCCTCGACATGTCTCGGTTCAACCGAGTCGAAGTGGACACCGGCAATGCAACGGCCCGGGTGGGGTCGGGATGCACCCTGGGCGTCGTCGATCAGGCGACTCAGGAGCATGGCCTCGCCGCGGTATTGGGCTTCGTTTCCGAGACCGGTGTCGCCGGCCTGACCCTGGGTGGGGGATTCGGGTACCTGACCCGGCAATTCGGCTGGACGGTCGACAATCTGGTTGAGGTCGAGATCGTCACCGCGGATGGCCAGGTTCGCCGGGCCTCGAGGGAGGTGAATCCGGATCTGTTCTGGGCTCTACGGGGCGGCGGCGGCAATTTTGGAGTGGTGACCGAATTCGTGTTCCGTCTCCAGCAGATCGGGCCTGAGGTGACCGCCGGGTTGATCGCCTGGTCGGCTGAGGAAGCGGAGGGCGCCCTCGATCTCTATCGAACCGTCACCGCGACCGCGTCCCGCGAGATGACGGTGGTGGTTCTGATGCGCAACGCCCCGCCCGCACCGTGGCTGCCGGCGGACAAGCACGGGCAGCCGATCATCGGCATGGTGGTAGTTCACACCGGGACCAGCGAGCAGGCGGCGGCCGATCTCGCCCCGATCAGGAGCTACGGCAACCCCTGGGCAGACTTGATCCAGCTCAAGCCCTATGTCGCGCAGCAGTCGATGCTGGACGCCACCCAGCCCAAGGGCATGCATTACTACTGGAAGTCAGAGTTCCTCGCCGACCTGAGCGATCAGCTGCTGGAGACGGTCAGGGCCCAGTTCGTTGGGATGTCTGCCCCCGCCAACCAGGTCACCATCTTCCACCTCGAGGGCGCGCTCGGTGAGCATGATGAGGACGACGGCGCCGTTGGCAACCGAGACGCGGCGTATGTCTGTGCCATCGCCGCGGCATCGGCCGGTCCCGAGGCGGTTGCGACCAATCGGGAGTGGGTGCGTGAAGCCTGGGATGCCATCAGACCGTTCTCGACTGGGGGCAACTACGTCAACTTCCAGACCGAAGACGAGGAGACAGCTCGGATC
>JBBDQO010000056.1:0-6751 GCA_040905925.1 Acidimicrobiia bacterium
CCACCATCACCATCTCCCCCGGTTCGACCTCGCGCCGAATTGTGGCCAAACCAACCGACCCTGACACGGAAGTGAGAGTTCCCACCGTGAGCTCGCCCTTGTTGATCTCCGACCCGACCTCGCCGGCCTCACCCGGGAACTCGAGGACCCGAAGCTGCTTGTTGACATGACCTCTGCGATGGATCCGGCCCACCAACTCCTGGCCCAAGAAGCATCCCTTGTCGACGTCAACGGTGATCGGAACCAGTCCCGTCTCTTGGGGAATGGTGGACGGTCCGGTGTCGAGCCCGACCACCGGCTCACCGGAGCCGATCCGAAGCCTCTCCACAGCCTCCGCCTCGATCCCCGGGAGGTCGGGTCGATCCCCCACCACCAGGAACCGAGGCACCGTTGTCCAGGAGACATCAGCGACCAAACCACTGTCAGTTCGCAACCAGCCACCAGTTGACTCGGAGAAGGGCCCGATCACCAACCATCTCGGGTCCGTCGACTGCTCGATCTCGACCGCGACCCGGATCCGGTAGCGACCTAGGGTGGCGGCGAGGTCGGCCCCACGACCGGTGTCGGTCACCAGGCCCACCTCGCCTTCCCCACGCAGCACCCAGAGCAGATGATCGATCCGACCCTGCGGGTTGAGCAGCATCGACCGCCGCACCTCCCCCGGAGCCATCACCGCAATCTCCTGTGATAGGAGGTCGTTGAGGAACCTGACGACATCAGGTCCCCGGAACCACACCAGATCCGGAGCAGCATCGGCGAGGAGGGACTCGGGCAGCATCATCAAACAGTCGCCAGGTCACGGAGAAACGGCACCGAAAGGAACACGTCCACCAACCAGCGCGAGATGGTGGTCAAGCTGCCGGTGACCATGATCACCCCGAACCCCGCCAGCAGCACCCCCGATGCGATATTGATCGTGCGCAGATGCGGCTTGAGACGCCCAAAGAACTTGAACAGCCCGAGACCGGCCAGAAGGAACGGTATCCCCAATCCGAGTGAGTAGGCCACCAGCAGGATGATCCCACGGGCCAGGGTGTCCTGGATAGCCGCGGTGGCCAGGATCACGGAAAGCACCGGGCCGATGCACGGTGTCCATCCGAAGGCAAACGCCGCTCCCATCACCGGTGGCGCCCACTTTCCCAGTCGGGACGGCCGAACCTCCGGTCGATGATCCCGCTCCAGCGCGTCCATAAAGCCCCGATTCGAAACCGCCATCACCACCATGAGAATCCCGAACCCGATGATCAGCACACCGGCGACGCGAGTGAACGCGCTCATGTTGCGGACCAGGAACTGGCCGAAGCCACTGGCAGCAGCGCCCAAGGCGGCAAACACCAGGGTGAACCCGCCGATGAACAGGAGAATCACCCCGCTGAGGCGTCGGCTAGACACTTCGCCGGCCTCGATCTGAGCGGCCGAGTACCCGGACATCATCGAGAGGTACCCGGGGAGCAAGGGGAGCACACAGGGAGAAACAAATGAGATGACTCCGGCCCCGAAGGCGACCAGGGCTTGGACTGCGAAGGCTGCGGACTCGACGTTTTCGAACACTCACGTGATATTCCCACGCGCTCGCTCCCTACGCTCGGACCGTGCCTGCGTGGACACGCCGCCTCCTCGACCCCCTGCTCCCCGTCGACCGCTTCAACCGGGCCGACCGTCGCATCGTTCTCATCATGTGGACGGCCGGTGTGGTCCAGGGTTTCGCCCAGGCTCAGGCAGCCAACACCCTGCCCTTCACCAGAGCCGGGCTCGGTCTGAGCGAGGGAGAGATGAGCCTCCTCCTCGGAATCGCGCGGCTCGCCGCCTTCGCCGCCCTCCCCCTCGGCTGGCTCGGTGATCATCGCGGCCGGAGACGACCACTCCTCCTGTCGATGACCCTGATCATCATTGGAGGGACTGCTGCCGGTCTCGTCTTCGATGCCTGGCAGTTCGGGATAGCCCAGGCCGTCCTCCGCACCGGAACTGCGGCCATGTCCGGCCTCGCGGTGGTGTTGCTCGCCGAACAGGTGAGCGTCTCCATCCGGGCCTACTCCATCGCCTTTTATGGGGCTGCGGTGTCGTTCGGTAGCGGACTGGCCCTGCTCACCCTTCCCCTCGCCGACGGCGGCGGTCAAAACTGGCGAATCCCCCACCTGATGATCGGGGCAGGCGCCCTCGTCATTCCCTTCCTGATTCGGAACGTGCCCGAGAGCCGGGTCTTCACCGAGGCGCACGAAACCGGGGGACATTGGCGCGACCTGGCCACTGGACCGTGGGCCCGGCGATTCTGGGTGGTGGCGATGGTGGGGTTCCTGGCATCGGCGTTCTCTGCGGTCGGAATCGCCTTCTCCACCGAACGGATGATCGAGCAAGTCGGTCTCAGCACCGGGGACACCGTCCTCATCTTGCTGCTCGGAGGCACCCTGGGCGGTCTCGGCTTCTTCGTGGGTGGGCATCTCGCCGACGCCTGGGGGCGGCGGACCACCACGGTCCTCAGCCTCCTGATGGCCCTTGGCGGCGGCCTCCTCCTCTATTGGACGGTCTCGCCACCCCTCATCGTGCTCGCAGTCATGGTCTCCTCGTTCGGGACTTTCGCCTTCGTCCCGGCCGGTGGCAGCCATCGCGCCGAGTTGTTCCCCACCGGGTTGAGGGCCAGCGCCACCACCGCCTCGGCCGACTTCGGATTGGCCGGATCGGCCCTGGGGCTGATCCTCGGAGTGTTCACCATCGACCGGTTCGGCGTCTCGGAAACCGTGACGGTCCTCGGCATCGGGGTGGCGGTGGCGGCGCTGCTCACCCTCGCCCTCCCCGAGACCAGAGGTCAAGACTTGACCGTGACCACCGACACCGCCCTGCGATAGGCGAACAAGAACACCACAGAGCGGGCCACCAGCATCGCCGCTATTGCCCACCAGATCCCGCCCAGGCTCTCCCCCAGCGGGGTCAGCAGGATCAGGCCGATAGCCAGCACCGCCCCGGTGGAGGTGGAGGCAACGATCGGGCCAAGCGCGAGGAGCCCGAAGAAGATCCCATCGGCCACAAAGAGGGGCGAGGCAACCGGCATCATCCAAGCCACCACCGGAATCGTCGCAACGACCAGGGCTGCCACCGTGGCGGAGCCGACCAGGTTCGTCAACACCGGGGCACCGATCGCCAGCAGTACCGCCATGAGCACACCTACTCCCAGGCCCCAAATCAGAAGCCGCCGACTGACCTCGTCCACCCGTTCCCGGTTGCCGGAACCGGCTCCGGCGCCCACCATGGCCTGACCGGCTATTGCAAAGGAGTCGGCGATCATCGCTGCCACCAACCAGACTTGGAGCACCACCTGATGGGCGGCGATCGACTCCGAGCCAATGCGGGTGGCGGCGGCGGCCGCAACCATGAAGGCGAGCAGCAGGACACCGGTCCGGAGAGTGATCATGACACCGCTCCTGCCGAGGGCGGCGATGGTTGGCACCGACTCCCGGAAACCACGAGGGCGGTCGGCAAGCCGGCGCTGTCGGATCAAACGCAGGAACCAGACGGCCCCCACCACCTGGGCGATGAGGGTCGCGATCGCGGCTCCTTCGACCCCGAGATCCACGGCGAAGATGAGGATCGGAGCCAGGACGAGGTTGATGCCATTGACCCCCGCCGCAACGATCAGGGGGGTCCGGGTGTCCTGATGGCCCCGGAAGGCGCCATGGCCCGCGATCACGATCAACACCGCAGGCGCGGCGACAACCCTTATCCGCAGGTAGGCCAGCGCCGGGCCAACTACCTCGTCGGTCGCCCCCATCACCCCGACGATCCATGGCGCCAGCAACTCGATGACCACGATGGCGACGACACCCAGCACCACAGCCAGAAGCAGGGCGTCTCCCACCCACCGTCTCGCCATGATGGTGTCGCCCCTCCCCAGAGCTTGGGCGACCAGTGGGGTCGTCGCATAGGCGAGGAAGTTGAAGCCGAAGAAGGCGAAGCCGAGAATCGCAGTGTCTACTCCTAAAGCAGCAAGCTCCGGTACGCCGAGGCGGGCCACGAATGCGGTGTCCACAAGAGTGAGCAGGGGGTCGATGGCTAGGGCTCCCAACGCCGGGATCGCCAGCTTGAGAATCGATCGGTTGAGCCCCCGCGCGGTCACCGGCGAGGCCTGGCGGCCACCGCGATCCGATCGGGCCACTCGCAGAGCGAGAAGAGATCACAGTCCCCACATCGCGGCCTCCGAGCGTCGCACACCTCGCGCCCGAATTGGATGATCCGCATCGACAGGCCGGACCACGTCTCTGCCGGGAACAGGGCCTTGAGATCCTTCTCGATCTTCACCGGATCGGACTCCTCGGTGAGCCCGAGCCGCCTGGTGACCCGCCTGACATGTGTGTCCACCGCGATCGCAGGCAGGTCCCAAAGCTCGGCGAGGACCACACTCGCCGTCTTGCGACCGACCCCCGGCAGCCTCACCAACTCGTCGAGATTCGCCGGGACCTCGCCGCCAAACAACTCCTCCACGCCCTGGGCGAGACGGATGATCGATTTGGTCTTCTGACGGAAGAACCCTGTCGAGTAGATGATGCGCTCGACGTCTTCAGGATTGGCTTCCGCCAGGTCGGCGGGCGTCGGATACCGCTCGAAGAGGACCGGCGCAACCTTGTTCACGTTGTTGTCGGTGGTCTGCGCCGAGAGCACGGTCACCACCAGCAGGCGGAACGCGTTGTCGTAATCGAGGGCAGTTCGTATGGTCGGGTACCGCTCGAGAAGCCGGTTGAGCACCGCGCGCGCCTTTCCCCGTTCCCTGGAGGTGGGAGTGGTCCCGTTGGCTCTGGCGCCCGGCATGGTCGGCATCGTACGGGCTGGGTTCTAGGCTGCCGCCCCCGTGCTCAGTTCCGACAGAAGCCGAGCGGTGCTCGCCCTCCTGGCGGCGGCGTTCGTTTTCGGGGCCACCTTCGTAGTGATCAAGACCGCGCTCGAGGATTACCCACCGGTCGCCTTCGTCGCCTGGCGATTCCTCCTCGGCGCGCTGGCCCTTTCCTTGTTCGCATTCCCGCGGGGGAAGCAGATCTGGCTCCATGGATCGATCGCCGGCTTGGCTCTCTTCACCGGGTACGCGTTACAGACCTCGGGGCTGGCTTTCACCGGCGCCGCCAACTCGGCACTCATCACTGGGCTCTACGTGGTGATCACGCCGTTTCTCTCAGCAGTGTTCGCGAAGAGACCGCCGAGTTGGTGGATCATGGGGGCCGCCGCACTCTCCTTGGCCGGCCTGGTGCTGCTCACCGGGACCAATGACCTGACCTTCCAGCGTGGAGACCTACTCACACTGGGGTGCTCCTTCGCTTTCGCGCTCTACATCCTGGTTCTCTCCCGGTTCGCCCGCCATCACCCTGTGGTCCCCTTCACCACTGTTCAGCTTGCGGTCACAGCGGCCCTCGCCTTTCCCCTCTCGTACGCCTTCGAGAGCCCAGGCCTTCCACCCTCAACGGTCTGGGGTGCGTTGGCACTGACCGCACTCGGGGTCAGCGCCGGGGCCTATATCCTCCAGGTCTGGGCCCAGACCATCGTCGGTGCCAACACCACGGCGGTGGTCCTCGCCGCCGAGCCTGCCTTCGGAGTGGCCACCGCGTGGGTGGTCCTGGGAGAGAGGTTGACGCTCGCCGGGTGGGCAGGCGCATTGCTGATCCTGGTTGCGATCTACGTCGTCATCACAAAACAGACCGACCCGGCCTCGATCGAGGCCGAAGCTGTCACCCCGACTCACTGAGTGACCTGGTACTCCCCGGATCGGATGTGGCGTGCGAGTCGCATCAAGAGCCTGATCCCGATCACCGTCGCCAGGAAACCCAACGTCAGCATCACCGCGAACTCAGCAGCCGTGGTGTAGGGATTGGCGCACGCCTGAAGACCCGCCGGACAAAGCCCCCAGCCGCTCCCCCCATCGAGGAGGTCGATCATCACCAGGATCGGCACTATGGCGATCCCGATGGCAAGGGCTGACAGCACAAAGGTCCCGAGACGAATGAAGAACAGGGCCACGTTGCCCGAAACGGTAACCGGATGACTCCCCAATTCGGCATACAATCGGTGCCAGTGCCCGTCTACCACCAGGAAGCGTTCACGGCCGAGGAGACGGCCGTCCTGGGAAGGTTCTTCACCAATACCGAGCTCCCTGTCTTCGGATTGATCAACCTCCCCGAGGTGGTGAAAGGGGCGCTATTCGCCAGATACTCCCGTTCCTCGAAGTCGCTGCGACGTCTCTTCCTCGACGAATTCGTCACCGACGCCGACTTTGGCATCGACACCCTCACAACCGTGATCTCCGCTGATGAGATGGGGTCCACCAGGCACGCCGAACAGCTCTACCAGAGGATCTTCTTCGACTATGGGGACGACTCGGTCGCGCAACTGGGTGGAGCCCATCTCGCCTGCGAGCAGGCCTCGAACCTGCTCACGAAAGTCTTGGAGTGGGGTCGTCTCGCCGCCTATCTCGAGCAGTCGACCCGTTACATCCGTTACGACTCGCCACTCGGAGGAAGGCATCGCTATCTGGTGCCCGACGAGATCGGAGCCTCCAGTCACGCCAACGCCTACCTGGGGCACATGGAACGCACTTTCGAGGTCTACACCCGCATGGTGGCCTACATGATCGGTGTCTACGAGCAGAGGCATTCCCGAAGCGAGGACGACTCCAAGATGGTCTGGAACGCCACCATCCGGGCCAAGGCTTGCGACACGGTGCGCGGCCTCCTACCCGTGTCCACCCTCTCCAACGTCGGCATCTATGGCACCGGCC
>JBBDQO010000057.1:0-6716 GCA_040905925.1 Acidimicrobiia bacterium
CCCTTCCACTTCCATGACACGAACATACGTTCGACCCACGACAGATTCAAGATGTCTGTGCCCCAGATTCTGACATTTTTCTTTCGTCTGATCAGGGCATGGAAGACGGGAACGGTTGCGTCATCCCCAGCAGGGCCCTATCGGCTTTCCAGCGCCTCGATCAGCTTGGGGAGCACCTTGTGCACGTCACCCACCACACCGAGGTCGGCGATGGAGAAGATTGGGGCGTCGGGGTCTTTGTTGATGGCAATGATCGTCTTGGCATCCTTCATCCCCACAAGATGCTGCATGGCGCCGGAGATACCGCAGGCAATGTAGACGTCGGGTTTGACCGTCTTCCCCGTCTGACCCACCTGTTTGGCGTAGGGAACCCAGCCGGCGTCGACAATGGCCCGGGTGGCCCCGGTGGCGGCGCCCAGCTTTTTGCCCAGCTTCTCGACCAGCTCGTAGGCCTCGGGTGAGCCGAGACCCCGGCCTCCCGAGACCACGATGTTGGCCTCTCCCAGTTGGGGGCCTTCACGTTCCTCGACATGGGACTCGATCACGGTGGCCTCCGAACGACCGACTTGGGGGAGATCCAACTTCTCGACCGAGGGAGCAGTGCCACCCACCGCTTCGGCCGGATATGACTTGGGTCGGATGAGGACGATGAACGGCGCCTGGCTCATGGTGGCGGTCGCCACCTGGGCGCCACCGAGGATCTCGTGGTCGGTCTCGACCGCCCCGTTGGCCAGACGGACCGCGATGGCGTTGGAGAGAACCCCCACCCCGAGGCGGGCGGCCAGTCGGCCGGCGACGTCCCGATCGGTGTAGGCCTGGCCGAAGATGATCAGGTCGGGTGCCCCTGCGGAGATTCGTTCGGCGAGTGCCGCTGCCACCGGCCCGGAGGGGAGGTGATTGCCGGCATCGAGATGGAACACTGAACCGGCTCCGTGCTCGCCGAGCGTGGCGAAGGCGGATTCGGAGCCGGCGCCGAGATAGAGCGCGGTGACCTCACCAAGCCTGCGACCCGCGGCGAGGAGCTCGAGGCCGATCGTGGTCGGGTCCCCGGCTTCCTCCTGGACGAACACCCAGATGGTGGCCATCTCAGATCACCTTCCTCTGTTCGAGAAGGGCGACGATGGCGAGATGAGACTCGCCGTCGTCCTCGATCTTCCGACCACCCGAGCGCTCCGGAGCGTCGGTGATCGAGGCCACCGTCTGACCAGGGCCGCGCTCCACTCCGAGATCAGAGATGCCGAGGGTCTCGACCGTCTTCTTCTTGGCCTCCATGATCCCCTTGAAGGTGGGGTAGCGGGGCTCGACAACCCCGGCGGTCACCGCCACCACGGCGGGGAGGCTGGCCTCGACCACGTCATACCCGGCTGCGGTCTGACGGTGGATCTTGACCTTTCCGTCACCGGCCTCGACCTTGGTGGCATAGGTGAGAGCCGGGACGTCGAGGAGCTCGGAGAGCATTTGGGGGAGGACGCCCGAGTAACCGTCCGTCGACTCGTTCCCGGCGATCACCAGGTCGAAGCCCTCTCGCTTGATCGCCGCTGCTAGGACCTGGGCCGTGGCCAGGGCGTCAGACCCGCGAAGCGAGTCGTCTTCGATGAGAATCGCCTGGTCGGCGCCCATCGCCAGGGCCTGTCGAATCCCCTGTCCGTTCCCGGCGGGCCCCATGCTCACCAGGGTCACGGTTCCACCGTTGGCCTGGGCAATCTGCAGACCCATCTCCACTCCGTACCGGTCGGTGTCGTCCAGGATCTGGTCGTCGGGCCGAAGCAGCCAGTTGGTCCCTGGTTCCAGGCGGTAGGGGGTGGCGGGATCGGGTATCTGCTTGATGCAGACGACCACCTTCATTGATTCAACTCCTCGGTGGATTGGGTCGAGGATGGTAATGAGGGCGGGACCCTTCGCTAATTGGGACCGAGAGGTCCCCATGTGACACCTGTAGATCCCAATTACGGGGCTTCGACCCGCTCCACGATCAGGGCTCCGATCTCGGGGGCGGTGTCTCCGATCACCCACGCCTTCCCCAAACCTTCCCGTTGGGCCGCCCAACGAGAGGGGTCGGAGAACCGAACCCTCGCGAGAGGCTGGCCTCTGACCACCTTCTCACCGAGTTTGGCGGCAACGGTGATGCCGACACCGGGATCGACCACGTCCTCCTTGCGCTCCCGGCCCGCCCCGAGACGGGTGGCGGCGGTTCCGATGATGAAGGCGTGGCATTGGACGACGTAACCGTCGCGGCCGGCTTCGATCATTTCCTCGTGGGGAGCGGTCGCCAGGAGGGAAGGGTCGTGGATCACCGACGGGTCCCCGCCCTGTGCCACAACCACGTCGACCAGCTTCTGGATGGCCGCACCGCTGGCGATGGTTTCCAGGAGCCGCTCCCGGCCTCCGCCGACTCCGGCCAGGTCGAGCATGACCTCGCCGAACGCCAGAGTGAGCTCCACGACGTCCTCCGGCCCGCCTCCGTTGAGCACCTCGATCGACTCCCGGATCTCGTTGGCGTTCCCCACCTCGCGCCCCAACGGCTGATCCATCCGGGTGATCAGCGCCACCGTGTGGACTCCGTTCACCGTCCCGATCCCGACCATGGTGCGGGCCAATTCCCTCGCCGTCTCGAGGTCCCTCTTGAAGGCCCCGGAGCCGGTCTTCACATCGAGAAGTAACCCGTCGAGGCCTTCGGCGAGCTTCTTGGACATGATCGAGGAGGAGATCAGCGGAATCGAGGGCACGGTGGCAGTGGCGTCGCGCAGGGCATAGAGCTTGCGATCGGCCGGAACCAGGGTCTCCGATTGCCCCGCCAGCACCAGGCCGTGCCCGACAAGCACCTCCCGGAACCGTTGCGGGTCGAGGGCGGTGGTGAAGCCGGGGATGGTTTCCAGCTTGTCGAGGGTGCCGCCGGTGTGGCCCAGCCCACGGCCCGACATCATCGGGATGGCGACACCGCATGCAGCAATCAGGGGAGCCAGGGGGATCGAGATCTTGTCACCGACCCCCCCCGTGGAGTGCTTGTCGACCTTGGGCAATGGAATGTCGGAGAAATCCAGGACCTCGCCCGAGTGCAGCATCGCCGAGGTCCAGGCCGCCAGCTCGCCGGGGTCGAGCCCGTTGAGGAAGATGGCCATGGCCATCGCCGACATCTGGTAATCGGTAACCGACCCCTCGGTGTAGGACTGGATCAGCCAATCGATCGCCTCGGGGCTGAGGGTGCCCTTGTCGCGTTTGATCTCGATCAGCTCGACCGCGGTGAACGCCATCGGGAGACGATATCCCGCACCATTGGCCGCTAGAGGATCCCGTCCAGCTCCGGTAGCCCGAGGGCAAGGTTCACGTTCTGAATTGCCTGGACCGCGGCCCCCTTCAAGAGATTGTCCAGGGCAGCGATCACGACCGCGTTGAGCCCGTCGTCGCTGGTGTCGAAGCCACCGATCAAGACACCCAAGCGCCCGATGCCGTCTCTCAACTCCGGGATTTCGTCCTGGATCTCGATCAAAGGCTGGGAGCCGTACCACTTGCCGAACCGCGCTGCGACCTCCTCGGTGCTGATCGCCTGGGCCAGAGGGATGTGGGCGGTGACGATCAGGCCCCGGAACGCCGGGTGAACATGGGGCATGAAGCGAACCGGGATCCCGAGATGGCGGCTCGCTTCCCTCTCATGGTTGTGCCCCACCAACTTGTAGGGCATCAGGTTGTCCCGGAGCCGCTCGGTGTCGTTGCGAGGCCCCGGGGTGGCCCCCGCCCCGGAATACCCGGAGACGCCGAACACCGCAGGCACACCTGAGGTGACGTCAACCAACGGTGCCAGGGCGATCTGCATCGCCGTCGCGTAACAGCCGGGATTGGCGATCCGGGTCGCACCTTGCAGTCGGTCCCGTTGCAGCTCGGGCAGCCCGTAGGCCCAGCCCGGGTCGAGACGATGATCGGCCGAGATGTCGACGATCACGGTGTCGACCCCTATCGAGTCGATATAGGGGCCACCCGCTCCGTCGGGAAGGGCCAGGATCACCACGTCGGTTTGGCGGTTCGAAACCTGATCCTGCCCGATCGCCTCGAACTCCAGGTCATCGCGCCCGGGCACCGCTTGACCGGCCAGCTCACGCGAGCCGGCGTAGACGAGACCGAGCGAGGGGTGGTTGCCGACGAGGCGAACGATCTCGGCGCCGGTATGACCACGGGCCCCGACCAAACCGACGGTGAATCGCTCACTCACCGTGATCGCCGACGAAAGAGGCGGGGAGTGAGGCAATCGCCTCCACCCGTTCCGCGATTCGGGCGAAGTCGGGCTCGCCCTTCCAGAAGATGGTCCACGGTCCGCGTTTGACCGAACCGTCGGCTTGCTCGGCATAGAAGGCGTTGAACCCGTTCTCGGTCCGCGAGCGCCAGTAGAGGACCGGGTAGTCGCCCGTGAGGTGGGCCCAGACCGTCCTCGCCAGCCCTTCGCCCCGGGCGTCCTCGAGGATGGCGAACTTGTCGAGATAAGCGAAGTCACCGACCCTGGCGATCAAGGCGCCGACGCGGAAACTCTGGGAGAGATAGGCGGCCTCGAGGTCGAGGCCGTCCCACCAGGTCGGCTGGAGAGTCCTCCCGAAGGCTTCCTCGACCAGCTTCTCCACCTGGCTCCTGTCGAGGGCATGTTTGTCGGGCTCCTTCTCGATCAGCTCACCGCGCCGGACCATCGTCCCCGACCCGCTGTGGGTAAAGAGCTCCTTGACCAGACCCGATGGTGTCGTGATCGAAACCGATGTCGAGAGTGGGGTGTCGTCGAGCAGAAGCTTGATCTCGGCCAATTTGAGCCTCATCCCCGAGTGCACCCAATCTTGACTCATCAGATGGTCGTAGTCAGAGGCGAGGTTTATCGATTCGATCAGGTGTTGCTCGGCGTCCAACAGCCCGCCAACCCCGACGAGGAAGATGATCTTCATCGGCTGGACGGCATGAACCAGGGCCCTGGTGGCGGAGTCGGCGTTCATGTTCACCAACTGCCCACCGGGGGCAACTCCGAGACAGGTGAGGATGGGGATCGCCCCTGACGCCACGATCGAGCGGATCAGGGGGAGGTGGACCTCGGTGGGCTCCCCCACCAACCCGTATTTGTCCCGATCGACATAGTCGGCATCGAAGGCGCCCTCGGTCAGGCCGTGGGCAGCGACTCCTTGATCCCTGACTGCTTCGACCAGGAGGATGTTCTGCTCGATGAAGGTGTCCCGCGCCGCATCGAGGACATCGGGGCCGGTCACTCTCAAACCACCGATCCTCTCGGTGGGGATCCCACGACTCTCCAGGGTGTCATCGAGTTGGGGGCCGCCGCCGTGGATGACGATCGGGGTGAGGCCGACCGTGTGGAGGAAGGCGAGGGCAGCCGCCGTCTCGTCGAGATGATCGCGGAGGATGGCGCCACCGATCTTGATCACGGCAAAACGGGACCGGTCCAGCTCGGAGAACCGCTGCAGATAGGAGCGGATCTCCTTGCCGTCGCTCATGTTGCTGAGCAGATGAACGATGGTCTGTCGTACGTCGCGTTTGTTGGCCATGGTCGGTTCCGTCACATCAACTGTTGTCGGATACCAGGGTCTTCATGATCGCTTTCTGGACGTGGAGGCGATTCTCGGCCTCCTCGTATGCGAAGCAGCTGGGTCCATCGAAGACAGCGTCGGTCATGATCAGATTGCGTCGCATCGGTAGACAATGGCTGATCAAGGCGGCGTTGGTCTTCGCCATCTTCTCCTCGTCCACGATGAAATGCCGGTAGCGGTCACGGATCGGCTTCTCGGCTTCCCAGTTGCCGAAGTAGGGCAAGGCGCCCCAGCTCTTGGCGTACACGACGTCGGCGCCCTCGTAGGCACCGTCGATGTCGTGGCTGATGGTCACCTTGTGCCCCTGGGCCGTCGCATCGGCCTGAGCCTGCTCGAGATAACTCTGGTCGAGGACGAACTCCTCGGTGGGACAGAGCAGGGTCACCTCCATCCCGAACTTGGCGGCGATCATCAACGCCGAGTTGGCCACCGCGGTGTTCAGCGGCTTGGGGTGATAGCTCCAGGTGAGAAGGTACTTCTTGCCATCCAGTGGCCCTAGGTGCTCGTGGAGGGCCATGACATGTGCCAACTCCTGACAGGGGTGGACGATGGTCTCCATGTTGATAACGGGAACGTCGGAGTACTTCGCAAATGAGTTGAGGATCCGATCCTGGCGATCCTCCGCCCAATCCTGGAACTTGGGAAAGGCCCTGATCCCGATCAGGTCGCAATAACGGGAGAGAACCTTGGCCGCTTCTTTGACGTGCTCCTCGGCGTCGCCGTCCATGACCACGCCGTCTTCGAACTCGAGTGGCCACATCCCCCCGGAAGGGGAGAGGACGACCGCATGTCCTCCGAGTTGGTTGATGCCGACGTCGAACGAGGTCCGAGTGCGCAGCGAGTTGTTGAGGAAGAGCAGGGCGATGGTCTTGCCGCCAAGAGAGTCGCCGAAGGGCGTCTCCTTGAGGGCCTGGGCGTCGTCAATCAGTGCTTGAAGCTCGGGCCGGGTCCAGTCGGCAGTGGTGAGGAAATGCCTCATTGCCGTTGTTTACAAGCCGGAGTCGCGAAATCCAAACAGGACCGACGCGTTGAGAGATGCCCCCCTCCCGCCTGCGGCGTACTCCCCCCAACGCTCACTCCGTTCGCTGGGGGGAGAAATGCTCACTCCGTTCGCTGGGGGGAGAAATGAGCGGCAGGTTTACACCCCCA
>JBBDQO010000058.1:0-37337 GCA_040905925.1 Acidimicrobiia bacterium
CGACACGATCGGCGCCAACCTCCGCTACGCAAAGCCCGATGCCAGCCTCGACGAGCTGATCGAGGCCTGCAAGGCAGCCAACATCCACGACATGATCGCCAAGCTCCCGGACGGGTACGAGACTGTCGTGGGGGAGCGCGGGTACCGGCTGTCGGGTGGTGAGAAGCAAAGGATTGCGATCGCCCGGGTCCTGCTCGAGGACCCACGGATCCTGATCCTCGACGAGGCGACCTCTCATCTCGATTCCCGCTCCGAGGCCCTGATCCAGGAAGCGCTCGAGGTGGCGATGGCGGGGAGGACGTCATTGGTGATCGCCCACCGTCTTTCGACGGTCCGCGCCGCCCATCAGATCCTGGTCCTCGACGAAGGCGAGATCGTCGAGCGCGGGGATCACGCCACCCTGGTGGCCCTGGGCGGTCTCTACGCCTCGCTCTACCGGACCCAGTTCGCCGAGCCGGCCACGGCCTGAATCAAGCGCCTCGGGTGAGATTGTCGATGAGAAGCGGCTGATTGGTGGCGAGCAGCAGGGTCTGGGAGTCGTGGGACAGCCAAAGACTGGGTCCCACCTTGAGCCACACATGTCTGGGCATCGCATCGAGATTGCGTCGTTTGCGCGTTGACGGTGGCGCATAGACCAGGACCGTTGGGGCCGGGGCGGCCAAAGCGTCGAGATGACCGACGAGGTCATAGCTCCCGAACAGATAGGCCATCCCTTCCGCCGGGTCGAGGGGCCCGGCGTCGGAGAACCAGTCCACCCGGCCACAGTCGGCACAGGCCGTGACAGCAACCCGACCGATCCAGGTCGGCTGGTGCTCGCAGTGCTCGGAACGCTCTATCTCCATGTGAGAGAAACTACGAGGAGGGTGTGACAGATTCGATTGCCGGCCGAAGCCCCGGGTCACAGCTCGATGATCGGCACTTCCTGGGTGTCCTCGATCCGGGTTCCCGGGACCAGCAGAACCGGAAGATGGGAGTTCTCTATGACCCGGGCCGACACGCTTCGCCAAGCCTCCTCGGTGAACAGCCGGCGGGTTGCTCCCATCATCACCATCTCGGCTCCGACATCCTCGGCTGTGTTGATGATTGCCTCGGCGGGATCGTCGCCTTCCACAAAGCGCACTTCGGCAGTCATGCCGGCAGCCTGCAGGGCGGCCACAATCGGCTCCACGGCCCGCAAGCCACGTTCTTCCAGATAGCGGGCGGCCTTGGCCTCGGCGTCGGACGACTCGATGGGGGAGTCGTCCAGAAACGACCGGCGCACGTCGTCATCCAGCGCTTCGAGAAAGGACCGGGGGACTCTGACGACGGTCATAACCGTCACCCGTCCTTCCTCCGACCGGAGACGGTCGCACAGATCTGCCACCGGTGCTGCAGGAAGGACCCCGGTCGTGGCAATCAGGATGCGCACGGGGCGGAGATTAGGGTGTCGAGTCCGGTCGTGTCGTTGCGAGAGTCATGGACCCAGAGCTGTTGAACAAGGTGACATGGAAGATCCCCAACGCCTTGGCGCTGGTCGGATCGGCCGCCGACGGGGAATGGAACGGCATGACAGCCTCGTGGATCACCCAGGTCTCCATGGAACCGGTCCTGATCGGGGTCGGGGTCGACAACAAGGCGGTCACCCACCGATTGATCACTGCCTCCGGGGTGTTCAGCGTCAACCTCTGGTCACCCGAGGACGCCAGAGTCTTCGTGAGATTCTCCAAACCGGCGGTTCGAGAAGGTGAGACGCTCAACGGTCGCCGGGTGCGCCTGGGGACCGCCGGAGCACCCGTATTCGAGGAAGCGGTTGCCTGGATGGAATGCGAGGTGCGGCAGGCCATCGACTTTGGGACTCACACCTTCTTTGTCGGCGAGATCCTCGACGCCGGTATGACCGACGATGATGGACCCGCAGCCTCGATCTCGGACACCAGGATGAAGTACGGCGGGGTGAAGAGGGGCGGTCATTGAAGATGCAGATCTCGGTAGAAGGCAAGGTGGCCATCGTCACCGGGGCGAGCCGAGGGATAGGCCTTGCCACCGCCCTCGAGCTCGCCAGAAGTGGGGCCGAGGGAGTGACCATCACCTCGCGCAAGCTCGAGAACGTCGAGGCGGCGGCCTCGGAGCTGGTCGCTGCCGGCGTGGAGCCCGATCGTCTCTTGGCCCTGCCTTCGCGGGCGGACTCCGAGGAGTCGGCAGACGACGCGGTCGCGAAGACGGTCGAGCGTTTTGGCTCCTGCGACATCCTGGTCAACAACGCGGGGACCAATCCTTCGGCGGGGCCGCTGATGGAGGTCGACCTCGGCGCTCTGGACAAGACGTGGGCGGTGAATCTGCGGGCGCCCCTGCTCTGGGTACGAGCCGCTTATCGTGCGTCGATGGCGAAGAGCGGTGGGTCGGTGGTGAATGTGGCCTCGATCGGTGGCCTCCGGCCGGGTCCCATCACCGGCGCTTACAACATCTCCAAGGCGGGGCTGGTCCATATGACGCGCCAGCTGGCTTTCGAGTTGGCCCCCGAGGTCCGGGTCAACGCCGTCGCCCCGGGAGTGGTGAAGACCAGACTCTCCGAGATGCTGTGGGCCGACGAGCCGACTGCCGCCCGTATGCACCCACTGGGACGCCTGGGGACTCCTGAGGACGTGGCCCGCGCCATCGTGTTTCTCGCCTCGGATGCGGCCGATTGGATGACAGGGGTCATTCTCCCGGTTGACGGGGGTATGGCCGAAGCCTCGTCGTCCGGCATAGCCTGAAGCAGAGACCCGTGAAACACCCCAATCCCGACCCTGCTCTCGCTCTCCGCTATCTCAGCGGCGAGATCTCTGATGGGCCTTTGTTTGTCGAAGCCCGCCAGCTGCGTGACCAGGCACACGGCCGGACCGTCACCTACAGCCGGAAGGTCTTCATCCCCTTGACCACGCTGTGCCGCGACCGATGCACCTATTGCACCTTTGCCAAGCCACCAGGTGCCGGCGGCCTCTATCTGGAGCCGGAAGAAGTGCTTGCCGTGGCCAAAGCCGGGGATGAGGCCGGGTGCACCGAGGCCTTGTTCACCCTCGGTGACCGGCCCGAGGATCGCTGGCCGCAGGCGGTCGAGTTCCTCGCCGACAAGGGGGTCGGGTCCACGATCGAGTATGTGGCTGAGATGTCGGCCCTGGTCAGGTCCGAGACGTCTCTCTTTCCCCACGCCAACCCGGGTTTGATGGGAGACGCCGAGATGGAGCTGCTTCGGCCAACCAACCCTTCGATGGGGCTCATGCTGGAGAACATCTCGCCGCGATTGATGGAGCCGGGGATGCCGCATCACAACTGCCCCGACAAAGAGCCGGCCCTCCGGGTCGCGACCATTGAGGCCGCAGGGAGAAGCCGGGTTCCGTTCACCACCGGGATCCTGATCGGGATCGGTGAGACTCCTCGAGAGATCGTCGATTCTCTATTCGCCCTCAGAGAACTGTCCGACCGGACCAGAGCGATTCAGGAAGTCATCATCCAGAACTTCAGGGCCAAGGCCGACACCCCGATGCGACGGTCGGCAGAGCCGGTGCCCAGGTGGTTTGCCAGGGTCGTCGCACTGGCGAGATGGATCATGGGGCCCGAAGCGAATATCCAGGTCCCTCCGAATCTCACCGAGCGCTTCGAGATCTATCTCGACGCCGGGATCAACGACTGGGGCGGGGTATCCCCGCTCACCATCGACTGGGTGAACCCCGAGGCCCCGTGGCCGCATCTCGACCATCTGAGGGGGCGAACCGAGGGCTCCGGGTTCTTGCTGCGTCCGAGACTCCCTGTCTATCCGGAGTTCATTACACCGGATTGGATAGATCCCGGCTTGTATGACCACGTTGTTGCCTCGTCCGATGACGACGGCCTAGCCCATATCCCCGAGCACGTCGGAGCGACATGACCATCACCTTCCTGAGAGTGAGACCATCCGAGACATTGGCCGAGCCTGCGGCGGAGAGTCGCCGCCGCGAGGGGACGACGACCGTGGAGCTGATCAACCCCGGTCCTGAGGATCTGGCCAGTGCCGGTGTCGGAGGGATCCTGTTAACCGCGGCCACGGTCGGGGAGGTCGAGCCCGCCGCCTGGGTGGTTTCGCCGGACGACGCATTGAGTCTTGCCGAGAAAGGTATCCCCGGCTGGCGGATCAGTGTCACCGGAGACGTGGATCGGGAGGCGGTTCTCAACGGCCTGGCCCGGTCGCGGGCGGCGTATCTCAGGGTGAACCGGTCATCGGTCGAGGAGATGGCCCAACTGGCGGCGCTTCCCGGCATCGAGGCCTCGGTGTCGGTCTTCGTCGACGACGTGGTTCAGGCCGTGAGAATGGTCGACCTTGGCGCTGGTGACCTTCTGCTGCGTGACTGGGACCTGGAGAGGATCGGGCAATTGCGTGAGGCGCTCGGCGGTTGCATGCTGATCGAGCGGACCGCCTTCCCGCCTGGGGTTGAGGTCGACGAGGCGCGAGCGCAGCTCCCGCCTGAGATCTTCACCACATGGTTGAGCCAGGTCGACGCCTCCGGGGCAGCCCGACCCCGTTACGCCTGGGCCCCAGGCAAGGATCTGGAGCTTCCGGTGCCCGAGCGACGGTTCTCCGCGGAGTGGATGGACCGCGCCTGGGTCACCGGCGACCCACCGGACGGGATCTCCGGGGCCGGGGAGCTGGCGCCAATCCTGGAACGGTCGCTCGAGGGTCACCGGCCGACCACCCCCGAGGTCGAGTCGCTGTTTCGAGCTCGGGGCGATCAAGTCGATGCGATCGCCTTCGTGGCCGACCAATTGCGGGAACGGGCAGTGGGGGACACCGTCACCTACGTCGTCAATCGCAACATCAACTACACCAATCTCTGTTATTTCAAGTGCGGGTTCTGTGCCTTCTCCAAGGGGCCGAAGAGCCTCAATCTCCGTGGGGAGCCGTATCTGATGGGCATCGAGGAGATCGTGGGCAACGCTCGGGAGGCCTGGGCCCGCGGCGCCACCGAGGTCACCCTTCAGGGTGGCATCCATCCGGATTTCACGGGCAATTTCTATGTCGACGTGGTGCGAGCGATCAAGGCGGAACTGCCCGACATGCACATCCACGGGTTCACCCCCCTCGAGGTTTGGCAGGGCGCCCACACCCTTGGCATCCCGGTTCGCCGATTCCTCGAGGAGCTGCAGGAGGCGGGGCTGGGCACCCTTCCCGGCACGGCGGCCGAGATCCTGGATGATGAGGTGAGGGCCCATCTCTGCCCGGACAAGATCCGGACCTCGCAATGGGCCGAGGTGATGATCACCGCCCACGAGCTCGGGCTGAGAGCGACCTCAACGATCATGTTCGGTCACATCGACCACCCTCGATCCTGGGCCAACCATCTCGAAGTGATAACCCGCATCCAGCAGCGCACGGGCGGTTTCACCGAGATGGTCCCCCTGCCCTTCGTCCACATGGGCTCTCCCATCTTCCTCCGGGGACGGGCCCGACCCGGGCCGACCTGGGACGAGGTGGTGCTGATCCACGCCGTTGCCAGGATCGCTCTCGACGGCCTGGTTCCCAATATCCAGGCGTCTTGGGTGAAACTCGGCTTGGACGGAGGGAGGCGTCTCCTCGACGCCGGCTGCAACGACCTGGGCGGCACTCTGATGGGTGAGATCATCACCAGGTCGGCGGGGGCGGCACACGGCCAGGAGGTGACACCCCAACAGTTCCGCGAAGTGATCGAAGCTGCCGGGCGCACCCCGGCGCTGCGATCGACCGTCTACGAGATCTTGGACCGGGTCTAGCCGCGGTAGGTGAGACCTCTCACCGCGGTGGCGAACCCCCATTCGGCGAGAGCCGCGGCGAGAGGAGAGGTCTGCGCCGGGCCGCCGTTGACCGTGCTCAGGGTGGTGCGCCGATAGCGTGCGGCGACCCGGGCTAGCGCCTGCCCCACCTCGGCATAGTGTGAGGGCTCGGATGAGAGAAGGGTGAGGCTCTTGCGGCCCCGCTCCAGGAACCCGATCAGCTCGCCGCCGAAGAGAAGCACGTAGGCCCCGGCGTCACGGGCGAGGCGGATGCCCTCGGTTTCGGGCCATCCGAGGGTTGCCCCGTACGGATTTGCCGGGTCGGCGGCGGCCAGGACGACCAACTCCGGTCTGACGTCCTGGCGCAGGCGGTCGACCGCCCCGGGGAGGGCGAACTGAGATCCACCGAGACCTTCTACGAAGTAGCCACGTCGGATGCGGCCGGTCTCTTCGAGATGGTTGTAGATCGGGTAGAGGGCGCTGAAACCACCGGGAAAGCCCTCCGAGAGCACGGTGGTCCGGGTGACCACTCCGTGCCGGTCGAGGATCAATTGGGCCCAGGCGGTCCTCCGTTCAGTATCGGACGGCGCTCCGGCCGGGAGATGCCTGGTCGAAGACCAACGCCCGCCGGCGTGGGCCGGGAAGCGTGACGAGATCGAGGGTCGTCCCGAGGACCGGCCCCGCCGTCTGCGGACGAAGGCCCTCACCGGCTCCAAGGTGTCGTTGGTCACATGCCCCGCCCACACCAGGTCCCACAGCCGGTCGAGCACGAGCTCGGGGTCACCGCCGCCTACCCCCTCATAGATGTCACGGAAGAAACTGGCCCCCCTCGACTCGAGGAACTCGAGGATGCCGGTGTGCTCGGGGAGCTCGGGAGGTTGGTCCGGCCCACCCCAGAGGACGCCGAGGGTTTCCCTGGGAAACAGCGCCAGCTTGCCATCCCCCGGTCCTGACCCGCCCTTACCGATCCAAACCAGGCTGCCGTCGAGCAGGAGACGGTCCACACCGGCCGGTGCACCTTCGACCCTCGCCGCGAGCACGTCACGCTCCAGGATCGAAGCCGGGATCGGGGTCGCCGCGAGCCGGCTCAACGCCTCGTTCAAGGCATGGTGCCCCCGGGATGGGTCGACTGAAACCCCCTGCCAGGCGACTGCGAATCTGGCCAGAGCCGCCGGCTCCACCGGCTCGATCTCGCTGCGGAGAACCGCCAGGGAGCGGCGCTTCAAGCGACGGAGCACATCCCGATCGACCCACTCCCGGCCGGCGCCCCCTGGCTGGAAGGCACCTGCATCCACCCTGCCCGCCTCCTGAAGCTGGCGAAGGACCGCCTCGGCGACCGCGTCGGGCAGGCCGAGATAGGTAGCGACCTCACCGGTCGTGAACGGGCCGTGGGTCCGCCCGTAGCGTCCGACGAGGTCACCAAGAGGGTCGGCGACCGCTTCGAGGTAGACATGGGCGACACCCTGTGGCGGAGGAACCCCGAGCCCGTCTCGAAGCCGGGAAACGTCTTCAGCCGCCGCCCACCGCGGCTCACCTTTGATGACCGCCCTGACTACACGCCCGGCGGTCTCGAGGATCTCGAGGGCAGCGACGACGTCGAGACCGCTGCTCCGAATGTCGATGTCCTCGGTGCCCAGGGGGCCGAGGTCACGCAGCAGGTCATGGACCGCATCGGGATGGGCGGCCCGCCGTCCCTCGGTGAGGTGCTGCAGCTCGAGCTCCACGGCGGCTACCACCTCGGGATCGATCAGATCCCTCAACTCGCCCTCGCCGAGCAGTTCTCGCAATAGCTCGCGGTCGAGGGTGAGAGCGGCCGCCCGCCTTTCGGCCAGCGGAGCATCGGCTTCGTAGAGGTAGGCGGCAACGAAGGCGAAGAGAAGCGAAGAGGCAAAGGGGCTGGGCCCATCGGTCTCCACCTCTGCGACACGGATTCGCCTCGACCGGATGTCGGTCAAGACCGAGTGGAGCGCAGGAAGGTCGAAATCATCCTGGAGGATCTCCCGGTAGACCTCGAGGATCATGGGAAAAGAGCCGAACTGGCGGGCGACACCAAGAAGGTCGGCCGAGCGCCGCCGTTGCAGCCATAGAGGGGTGCGCTGGTTGGGCCGGCGGCGGGGGAGGAGCAGCGACCGCCCGGCAGCCTCCCGAAAGCGCGCCGCGAAGAGCGCCGTGTCGCCGAGGTGCTCGATGAGTATCGGCTCGACCTCATCGGGATCGAGGATGAGGGCGGAAGCATCGGGCGGTTGGTCGGAGTCCGGGAAACGGAAGGCGATGCCGTCATCGGACCAGATGACGTCGACATCGGTTCCATATCGGGCCCGAAAGCGGTGACGCAGGGCCATGGCCCACGGGGCATGCACCCGGGCTCCCAGCGGGGATAGCATCACCAAGCGCCAATCGCCAATCTCGTCGCGGAATCGCTCCAGGACGATGGTCTGATCGGTCGGGAGGAGGCCGGTGGCCTCCCTCTCCTCGTTGATATAGGCGACGAGATTGGCAGCAGCGTGGCCGTCGAGATGATGGGTTATGGCCAACAACGTCTCCGCCTCTTCGGGGGCGAGCATTGCTGTCTCACGGATGAACCGCCCCACCGCCCTCCCGGTCTCCAACGACCTGCCCAGCATGTCCCCATGCCAGAAAGGCATCCGGGCCGCATTGTCGGCGGGCGCCGGCACCACCTGGACCCGGTCGTGGGTGATCTCGGTGATTCGCCATGAGCTGGACCCGAGGAGGAAGGTGTCACCTTCCCTCGACTCATACACCATCTCCTCGTCGAGCTCTCCTACCCGGCTCCCGTCGGGGAGGACGACCCGGTACAGGCCGCGGTCAGGAATAGTCCCCGGGTTGGTGACTGCGAGCTGTCTCGATCCGGGCCGGGGCGTGATCTCGCCGGTGACACGGTCCCAATTGATGCGGGGCCGGAGCTCGGCAAAGAGGTCGGAGGGATAACGGCCGGCCAGCATGTCGAGTGTGGCGTCGAACACCGACCGGCTCAGCTCGGAGTAAGGGGCGGCGCGCCGGGTCAGATCAAAGAGCCGATCGGCCGTGGTGTCACCGCTGACCACCTCGGCCACGATCTGCTGGGCGAGGACATCGATGGGATTGGCCGGGATCCGTGTCGTCTCAACATTGCGCCTGGTCATCTCCTCGGTCAGGACCGTGGCCACCAGGAGGTCTCCCCGGTACTTGGGAAACACCCGTGCCTTGGAGACCCCACCCACCTGATGACCGGACCTGCCGACACGTTGCAGGCCCGATGCCACCGAGGTCGGAGCTTCCACCTGGATCACCAAATCCACCGCGCCCATATCGATGCCCAGCTCGAGGGACGAGGTCGCCACCACGGCCTTCAACTCGCCGCGTTTGAGTGCATCTTCGATCTGGAGGCGGTGCTCTCTCGCCACCGACCCGTGATGGGCCCTTGCTATCTCCTCACCGGCGAGGTTGTTGACCTCGGCACAGATCCGCTCCGCCAGTCGACGTGAATTGGCGAAGACGATGGTGCTGTTGTGGCCCTGGATCGCTTCGAGCAGTTTTGGATAGACGGCGGGCCATATCGACCGGGTGGCCCGCTCGGGATCGAGGGGGTCCGGTGCCGCGGGCTCGGTCATGTCCGCCACCGGCACCACGATCTCGATGTCGAGCTCTCGCTCGTGGGGGACGTCGATGACGGTGACGGGGCGGGGGATCCAGGTCTCGCCGTCGCCGGTTCCCCCACCGAGAAACCGTGCGATCGTCTCCAGCGGCCTCTGGGTGGCGGAGAGGCCGATCCGTTGCGGAGGCTGCGCCGTGACCTCTTCGAGCCGCTCCAGGGAGAGGGCGAGGTGGGCGCCCCTTTTGCTGCCGGCAATGGCATGGACCTCGTCGACGATCACCCAGCGAACCGGTTCGAGGATGGCCCGGGCGGCGGAGGTGAGGATGAGATAGAGGGATTCGGGGGTGGTGATCAGGATGTCCGGTGGCTGGCGTTGCATCCGCCGCCGGTCCTCAGGTGGAGTGTCCCCGGTGCGGAGGAACGTCTCGAGAGCCGGGAGTGGCCCCGATCGGAGTCGTTGCGAGGCGTGTCGGATGCCGGCCAGGGGGGCCCGCAGATTCCGCTCGACATCATGGGCCAACGCCTTGAGCGGGGACACATAGAGGACCCGGCACCGGGCGTTGCGTTCCGGCTGGGGCTCGGACAGCAGGCGGTCGAGGGTCCAGAGGAAAGCCGCGAGTGTCTTTCCCGAACCGGTTGGGGCATGGATCAGAGTGTGAGCGCCGTCGGCTATCGCCGGCCAACCCAATTGCTGGGCAGGAGTCGGCTCGGGGAATGAGGCCTCGAACCAGGTGCGGGTTGCCGGGTTGAAAAGGGCCAGTGGGTCCACACCTGGAAGGTATCAGGGCGTGGGGACAAGTTCGGCCCCAAAATTGGGTTGCTCAGGTCCGTATATGACCCCTCTGGATCCCAATTGCGAGTGGAGGCTGACCGACCCAAGGCCGGTATTCAGACTGTCAGGCGCTGAGCACGAGCGGCAGGCGTTCCACGGCTGCCAGCTCCAGGAAGATCTCGACCACGGCCGGATCGAACTGGGTCCCGGTGTGCTTGCGGATCTCGTTGACTGCAAAGGAGACGGGGAGGGCCGGCTGATAAGCCCGGGCAGAGGTCATGGCGTCGAAGGCGTCGGCCACGAGCACGATTCTGGAGAGGATCGGGATCTCCATCCCGAGCAGGCCAAACGGGTAGCCGTGGCCGTCGAAACGCTCGTGGTGGTAGAGGATCGCCTCGGCGACTTTGGGATCGAGGCGGTTACGGGTCATCGCGAATCCGAGCTCCGGATGACGCTGCATCAATTCTCTCTCGTTCTCGTCGAGAGGTCCGGGCTTGCCGAGGATCCCCGGATCGAGGTGGATCTTGCCCACATCGTGCAGGATGCCGGCCAGAGCGAGACGGTCGAGGTCGTCCTCTCCGAGCCCCAACCCGCTTCCCAGGTCTACTGCCAGGTCGGACACCCGGTGCACGTGGCCGTGGAGGTCCTCAATGACGTCCTCCATGACTTTGATCAAGATGTCGTTGGGCAGATCCCTGAGCATCATTCACCAGTCCCGCGTCGTTCGTACACCACGTGCGAAGTCTGCCCTCATTCGGCCAAACCCATATGGGTCGACGGGACTAATCCTTTTGTGTAGTGCGCTGGACCTATCCGGGGTCTAGAGAAGGCCGTGGTCGGCGGCCGCATCGACAAACGCGGCCGCCTTCAGCTGATCGACCCGATTGTTGGCGTCATTGTCGACCTTGACCCCCGAGCCGACGATCACCGAATCAGCGAGGTCGATCAGCCGGGCGAGATTGCCCACATTGGCCCCTGACCCGACCACGACCCGGATCCCCTTTGGCAAGGCGGAGCGAACAGCCATGACGACGTCGAGATCGGGCTCTTCGCCGGTTCCGGAGCCAGAGACGATCACCGCGTCCGCGAGGCCCCGTTCCACAGTGTCCAGAGCCGCCTGGCGGGGGTCGAGGCCCGGGAGAGGGGTGGCATGTTTGACCATGACATCGGCCCAAATCTCGACGTCGGGAGCCAAGGTGCCACGATGGCGCAGAAGCTGGGGAGCCCTGCCGACGATCGGCCCTTGGTCGGTGTACATGACTCCAGTCAGGACATTGACCCTGATGAACCTGGCCCCGGTCGCGGCAGCGATACCCAGAGCAGACAAGGCATCGTTGCGAAGCACGTTGACGCCGACGGGAAGGCCGGTCGTCGACATGACCGCCTCGATCGCCATGGTCATCCCCGCCACCGTCTCCGGCTCGACTCGATCGGCATGGAATGGGGCGTCACCGAAATTCTCGACCAGAAGCGCGGGAAAGCCGACGCTTTGCAGGATCCTGGCATCGGAGACTGCCATCTCCAGCACCTCGCCCATCGAGCCTGCGAACCGAGGCGCACCAGGAAGTGGGAGCAGATGGATCATCCCCACCAGGTGGGGAAGATCACTCACAGATAGGCCTTGGCGACCTGGAGGGCTTTTCTGGCGTGTTCGCCTTCGTACTTGAGACGGGTGGTCTCGGGCTTGACCCTTCTGACCGCCACCCGAGCCCAGTCCGAAGCCGAGCCCTTGACCACCTGGTTGGTGTCGGAAGGGCCATAGACCCATTTGGCATAGCCGGGGCCGATCACCTCGACTCGCACCGGCTCGTAGTCCTCACCGGCCTCCTTGAAGGCATGGGGCAGGGTCTTCCACCCCAGCCAGCAGACGTGACGAATGCGTGAGGTGTCCTCGACCTCGAGCCCGAGCGTGGCATAGATATCGAGACCGTGGGCCCATGTCTCCATGAGACGGAACGTCGCAAACGTGCGTGCGCTCATGTCTCCGTCGATCCATTCGATCCTCGACTCTGCGCCCATGTGGGAGAGGGGCTCGACGACCTTGGCCCGACCACCGCGCCACCATTCGATGACGTCCTGGGGACGCATGCCCCGCCCCTTCTTGATCGCCTCCTTGCGCAGGGAATCGAGGTCCGAAGCGTTCCGCCAGCGTTTGATCATGTTGCCGCCGGCGATGGTGTCCGCAGCCAGCTCCTCGAAGTCAGCGAGGTGGGCGATGGTGTCGCGCACGGTCCAGGGCTTGGAGGGAGTGACCATGTCCCAGATCTTGATCGGGATCCTCTGTAGGGACTGATCGAGGAACTGCTGCTCGGCTACCAGGTCGGAGAGGATGTCGCGCACGTTGCAATGGTAGTAGCCCTCTCCAAGCTATTCCCAGGCGAAACTACCCTCTCACCAGGGTCTTTCCGCCTGCTCCTCGGTCATCGGCTCGGGCAATTCGAAAGTCTCCGGTGTCACGACCAGGTCGTTGAGATGGTCGATCATCTGGCGGAGACGGCCGAATTGGCGGCGATCGAACACGAATGCGATGCGATCGGTGTCCAGGGCGTCGGCGTCGCTGATCTCTGGTGGTGCCGGCACGGCCCGCTCGATCCTGCCCTCGACCACGATGTCGGCGAACTCCCGGTTCAACTCCTCCAGTTGAGCGTCGTCGGGGCCACGCACGAGGCGGAGGATCAGCCGGCCCCCGGCATAACGTTGTGAGTGGTAGTTGGCGTAGAAGCGCCAGATGTGCTCGCAGGCCTCGTTCGGGTCGGTGGTGTGGAGGAACAGGGCCAGGTCCGGGGCGGAGATCAGCCCCCGTCGCAACTGGTCTTCCTTGATGAAGTCGATCATCGGCTCCCAGTAGTTGGTGTCCGGGGCCTCCAGGAGGACGATGGGGTGCATGTCACTCTTCCCGGTCTGAATGAGGGTGAGGAGCTCGAATGCCTCGTCCAAGGTCCCCCATCCGCCGGGCAGGATGGCGAAGGCAAGTGATTCCTTGACAAAGGTCAGCTTGCGGGTGAAGAAGTACTTGAAATTGACGGTCCGGGAGTCATCGAGGTAGCGGTTGGCCGCCGCCTCGAACGGCAGCCGGATGTTGACCCCGTATGAGCGCTCCCGCCCGGCGCCGCGATTGCCGGCCTCCATGATCCCGGGGCCGGCGCCGGTGATGACTCCCCATCCCCGGGTCACGATCCGCGCCGCAAACGCCTCGGCCAGCCGGTAGTTGGGATCGACCTCCGTGAGACGGGCTGAACCGTAGATGGTGACCTTGGGCTCGCGGTGACGGGAGAAGACCAGGTTGGAGTAGCGCATCTCCTTCAGGGCGGTGTTCATCAGCCGGAGGTCGGCGCGGGTCGCTCCGTCGCGATGCAACTTGAGAACCGTCGTGACCAGCTCGGCGATCAGCTCCTCGTTGTCATGGCTCGAGGCCGCTGCAACCAGCGCCCGCACCTTCTCGTCGAGTTCGGGGTTCCCCAGGTCGTAGGCCATTACGTCAACTTATCGCCGTCCGATCAGAAGGGGCTGACCGAGGGGCCCTTTCGGACCACAGCATTCCACACCGTCTCGTAATGGTCCCGGTCGAACTGGTCGACATGAGGGAGCACGTACTCCTCCCAGGTGCTTCGCAACGGGTCGGAGCCATCCTTGTAGACGATGAGACCGGTAGGGATCCGGTCGAGGATCGAGCGCAGGGAGAGCGGGGTCTCCACTCGCACCCCACTGTCCTGGGCTTCGAAGGATGCGTTGACCTCGACCGCCAGCCGGGCAATCGCTTCGACGTAATCCGGCTTCAGCTCGGGGTAGCGGCGGGTCAGCATCGCCTCGACCTGCTCCCTTCCGGGAAAGCTCTTCTCCCAGATCACCCAGCGGTCGGCGAAGGCCTTGTTCAGGGTTTGGGTGCCGGCATAGTCGCGAAGGTCGGTGGGGTTCATGGTGCCGAAGATGCGGACATCCTCACGGAGAGCCACCGTCTCCCCGTGGGGGAGGTCGATTGCCGCGTATCGATCCAGAAGGCCGTGCAGGGCGAACAGAGTCTCTGCGCCGGCGGCGTTCAGCTCGGAGAGGTTGAGCAGCGAGGGCCCACGCAGCGCCCGGGTGATGTCCCCATCCTCCCAACGACTCTCGGTCCCCCCTTTGCCGTCACCATGAAGGCGGGTAGAGCCGATCAAGGTCACGTCGCGGACTTCTCCGGTGAGGGGGATCCGGAAGTAGGGGAGGCCCATCGCCGCGGCGAACTGCTCGATGTCGTGGTCCTTGCCCGTCCCCATGTGCCCCCGGACGGCCACGTGGAGGGGGACCAGACCTGGGGCACCGGACCTTCTCGCCTGTTCGATCTGGGCGAACCGATACAGCATGCCCAGATCGACGTAATACGGGTCCGGCTCGGGGATCTTGCGTATCCGCAGATCCCGGTCGTCGAGACCTTTCGGTATCTCGAATCGATCGAGCTCGATGGTGGGACCCTCTCCGCTCGGGTCGTGGAAGGTGGCTGTTTCAGGCAATGGATCTCTCCTGTTTGGTTCGGTAGCCAGAAGGGCGCAGCCACCAAGTGTCCATGCCCCACAAGGCGAGACTGCGACGCAACGCGCTGCGGGTGCCGTCGATCATGGCCTGGGCCAGGCCCTCGGGTTGTTCCACCACCTCATGCCGGCGGTAAGCAAGGTCGACGGTGTGGTCGCCGATCCCGATCCCGATCACGGTGGTCCCCCCGCTCTCGACGGCTCCTACCGAGCTGGCGAGAGCGTCGACCGAGCCCCGGGTCATTCCGTCGGCCAACACCATGAGCACTCTCACCTCGGCGCCGAGACGGGCCATCCGCTCGGCGGCATGGATCACGTTGAACTCGTCGACGTTGGCCGCCTTCTCGAAGAGGGAGACGGGAGGCGAGCTCTTGGGGTCGCGACGGGCCAGGGTGGCGGCCGCCCTCGGCTCGGCAGCCGTGTAGAAGAGGCCTGCCAGAACCGGTTCCGCCTCCCGCCATCGCCGCTCGAAGGGCTTGACCACGTAGTGGTTGACGGTCGAGGTGAGACGGTCGGCAGCTGTGCCGTGTGTCTGTTTGAGCCCTGCCGCCGCGGACGACCGCTTGTGACGGTAGCTGTGCTCGGTATCGTCGGGCCTGGCGGCGAAACCCCGGTTGAAGAGGGCCACCTCGAAGTCGATCTGGAGCTCCTCGCAGAGATGGGCCATGGTCCAGGCCCCCAGGAGGGCAGCCGGCATCGCCCAGGATGAGCGGGTCCCCGGGTTGCGTCTCGGGCTCAGCATGCTGGCCGAGGCATCGACCAGCAAGGAGACTGCGTATTCACGCCTGGTACGTACCGCTCTTCGTTCGTACAACCGCTGGTAGAGGCCGGCCCCGATGAAAAGAGCGGCGTGGGGGGAGACGTCGCCCTGGTCGTAGCCGGACCTCAGGCCTCGGCGTTGATTGGCCGTGAACAAGGGGAAAAGCTCTCCTGAAACCCTGCGCTGGGCGACATCCCACCGTCTCGAGGCTGCTCGCAGCGAGACCAGGCCCTCTTCGGAGAAGCGGGCGAAGCTCGACGGTATCGGGGTCACCACCACCTTGCCGCCCTGTCCGGTGGGGAGGAAGACATCGGGGGCTTGGCTGACCCGCAACAACTGGTCGGTCGATTCCTCGCCTGCGATGTCAGAAGCGCCCCTCCGATCCGACAGCCCGGCACGGGCCTCGGCCGAGCGTCTCGTGTCCTGGTACGAGTCGGCGTCGGTGACGATCGGCGAGATCAGGCGCACGGTGTCAACGCCCTCTGCGGCCTTCTCTGCATCACCACGCTGGGCGAGCTGACGCTGGGCATTGGTCGCCGATCCCGGCACCTCGGTCACCAGGCCATTGGCTCGGGCGATCGCCTCCAGCTCGAGGGCGAGTTGGGCCACCTCCCACGGGTCCCCGGCCTGAGCGGCGAGCTCGCACTGTTGGGATCCATCGTCGAGAGCCATTGCCGCGTTGGCCTCGAACCGACGTTCCAGGATGTCGCGCTCGACGTAACCGCCGGTCAGGAGGAAGCAACCGAGCACGAATTGGCTCAAGGCGCCGGAGCGGGATATGGCGTGCGCTAGCGAGGACATGTAGAGATCGGCGAGGACCGAGCGAGCGCCCGGGTAAACCGACAGCCCCTGGCGCTCCTGACGGGCGTCTTCGAGGGAGAAGAAGAGGATCTCGGCCACCGGGCGGTTGGTCCGCTCCAACGCGGTGAGAAGGTCGATTGGGCCGTTTGGCGGGCTGTCACTCTCGATCGGCCAGCTCTCCGGAAGCTCCCGGGTCTCATCCAGGTTGGTGGTCACCAGATGCATGACCTCGTGGAGGGCCGAGGCCAACGCAACCTCGTCGGGGGTCACCGGGGCGTTGCGGGTGTAGGCGGCCTGGAAGATACGGGGGTCACACACTACTTCGTCATCCGATGCCGCGGCCTCCGAGCCGAGTCTGACTCTGAGGTTGGGATTCTTGGCGAGAGTTCGGGCGAATCGGGTCACCGCGGGCGCCACCCTCTGATAGCGGCTCACGACGGCCTCGATCGCCCGTTCCTCGGGGCCGATCAGATCAGAGAGAAAGGTCTGTTCGCGTCCGCGCATAGCAGGTCATTGTCTCATGAGTGTCAAAATCGACTTCGTCCAGTCTGATGGTCTCAAGTCTCAAGTCTCAAGCCTGGACACCATGACTGTGGCCTGTGGATTATGACTTGTGGCCCAATACACTCCCGGCGTGCACTACGACCTGACAACCCTCCCCAACGGGATCCGTGTCATCACCGAGCCCATGCCGGCGCTGCGGTCGATCGCCCTAGGATGCTGGATCGACACCGGGACCCGTGACGAGCTCCCCAACGAGCAGGGGGCGTCACATTTTCTGGAGCACCTGCTGTTCAAAGGCTCCGAAACCCTGTCCGCCCGCGAGGTCTCCGAGATCTTCGACTCGATTGGCGCCGAGTCGAATGCCTTCACCTCCAAGGAGAACACCTGCTTCTGGACTCGCCTCCTCGACCAGGACCTGGGGACCGGGTTCGACGTCCTCTCCGAGATGATCCAAAGGCCGGCCTTCCGTCAGAACGAGATCGATGCCGAGCGTCAGGTGGTCATCGAGGAGATCAACATGAACGAGGACGACCCCGACGACGTCGCCTTCGAGAACTTCACGATTGCCGTCTTTTCCGGCCATCCGTTGGAAGCACCGGTGCTGGGGACTCGAGAGTCGATCAGGGGGATGTCTAGGGACGACATCCTCGGTTACTGGAAGCGACGCTATGGCGCAGGCTCGATGGTGGTGGCAGGCGCCGGCTCCCTCGAGCACGAAGCTGCCGTCGAGATGGTGTCATCGCGCTTCGGCGACTGGTCCGGAGACTCGGTAGACCACGAGCATCTGCCGAACACCCCGGTTTCGAGCGTTTCGATCACCCGTAGGGACACCGAGCAGGCCCATATCGTCCTCGGGGGCAAGGGTCTTAACCGATCCGATGAGAGACGCTGGGCCTTCGAGGTCATGAATCACGTGGTGGGCTCGGGCATGTCGTCTCGTCTCTTCCGCGAGGTCCGCGAGGAACGCGGGCTCGCCTATGCCATCTACGGGTTCCGGCTCGCCTATGCCGACGCCGGGGCCTGGGGGGTTTACGTCGGGACCACACCCAGCCAGGCCGACACCGCCCTCAACGTGATCCGTGACGAGCTGTCGAAGGTGGTGGCCGAGGGAATCACACCTGAGGAGTTGGAGCGGGCGAAGGGATCGATGCGGGGGGGCCTGGCCCTGTCATTGGAGGACCCGAACAGCAGAATGGTTCGCCTCGGACGGGACGAGCTTTCCGGGATGCCGCATCTATCCGTCGATGAGAGACTCGCCAAGCTCGAGGCGGTGACACTCGAGGATGTCCAGGGGATCGCCACCGATCTGTTCACAGGAGAGCGAACCCTCGGCGCCGTCGGCCCATTCGATGAAGCCGACCTCGAGCCCTATCTGGTCGCCTGACCGTCGATCTCGAACCGAAGCGTCATCGGCTTCTCACCGAAATCGATGACACCAGCGTCACCGTTGGCCGGACGTTCCATCATCAATGCGCCACCCAGCTCGTTACCGGCGGACTGCGAGGGCCAACCCTCGACGACAAAGCTGGTGACATTGCCTGAAAGAGAGGTCCACAGCACGTTTTGGTTTCCCTGGAGGATCTGGATCAGGTTCTCCGAGCCACCAGAGGGGACGAGATCGGCCCCTGGACGCGGTGCCTGGAACAAGGCACTGGCACTCAGGGCGAGCGCGGCGGCCAGGGCGGCCACCGCTAAGGAGGCGGTGCGAACTGCAGGCACTCTTGGCATCGACCCTTCACGGTAGGTGGTCGCGGGGTTTTCTAAACGGTCAATTCGACGAATTGCGAAAGGACTAGTCCGTAGGCTACGGAGAGAAGCAACAGAACCAGGGATGGTCCGAGCGGGCGTCGGTCCCGGTTTCCGGCCCAGCGGGCCACCCCGAAACCGAGCACCACCCAAAGCGTCACATCGAGAGGCCAGGCGACAACCACCGTGTCGGTGAAGAAGCCGATGAGTGCCGAGATCGGGCCCCCTGCATAGAGCAGGCTCAGGCCAACGGTCTCGCAGGCGCCGTCGCATGCGTCACGGTTGATCAGCGTCAACCCGATGGCGAACAGGACGATCCCGAAACCAAGCAGGAAGCCGGTGGCTATCGCAGTGTCCCGACAACCGGGCGGTTCATTGGCTCTGGGCACGAGGGCGGCGATGGTATGCCCCTACAGGCCGTTGCCAATTCGATAGCTTGGTCGAGGCGACAACGGAGGTCTCATTTGGAACTGCGCGACATTCTCTTGGTGCTGCACATTGCGGGAGCCGGCACGTGGTTCGGAGCCAACATCGTGCAGGCGGTGGTGCCCTCGATGGCGTTCAAGCAGGCGGGTGCCACCGCTTCGGGGTGGTATCGGATCGCGGGGCGTCTCTCGACCGTTCTCTACATGCCGGCAGCAATCCTCATCCTGCTGACCGGGGTGTTCTTGGTGCTTCAAAGCGACGTCTATGACTTCGGCAGCCTGTTCGTGACCATCGGGTTCTTCACGGTGGTGGCTGGCGCGCTGCTCGGAGCGTTCGTCTTCGGCCCGGTCTCGAAGCGGGCCGCGGATGCCATCGATGCCGGGGACGACACAGGCGCCAAGGCTGCCACCAGGCGGCTGACCACCTTCGGGGTCGTCGACACCTTGCTGGTCCTGGCGACGATCACGGTGATGGTGCTCAGGCTCACCGTCTGACCGCTATTCCGCCCTCCCGGTCCTCACATCGGGAGCTCCCATGCGGGCGGCGTCGGCTGTGCGGTCATCGGGTTGTCGTTGTGAGTCGAGCTCGGCCTCGACCCGCGCCAGATAATGCTCGATCTCCTTCGTCAGGGTGGCCCGGTCCCATTCCAGCGGGCGCGCCATGATCTCGGCAGCCAGCGGCGCAGCGAGCGTGCCCCGGTCGCGGGTCTCGATCGAGATCCTGGTGCGACGGGTGAGCACGTCGTCGAGGTGCAACGCCCCCTCGTCCGTCACCGCATGCACGATCTCCGCCCGAAGGTAGGGAGCATCCTCGATCAGGGGTTGTCCCAGACCCGGGTCGGCTTCGATGATCGCCAGCAGGTCGAACGTGGTCGAGCCGTAACGCCCCAGCAGATGTTCGGCGACAGCGGGGTCTACCCCGAGCCCGGCACGCCGCTCCCATAGCTCCTGATAGCCGGTCGCTCCCAACAGCGGGACGGTCTCGGTCCGTGAGGCTTCGTGTTGGCCGCCCCTGGTAGCGGCGTCGACCGCGTCCCGGGCCATCACCCGATAGGTGGTGTACTTGCCGCCGGCAACGGTGATGAGCCCGGTGCGCGACTCGATCACCACATGCTCCCGGCTCAGCTTGCTGGTCTCGTCGGACTCCCCGACCAGCAGGGGTCGAAGCCCGGCGTAGACCCCGACCACATCGTCGGGACCGATCGGTGAGGCCAACACCGTGTTCACCCATCGCAGGAGATACTCGATGTCGTCGCGGCAGGCCGCGGGATGGGCCCGTTGCAAAGACCACGGGGTGTCCGTGGTCCCGATAAGCCAATGCCTGCCCCAGGGGATGACAAAGAGGACGCTGTGCTCGGTGCGCAGGATCATCCCGGTTTGGGAGTGGATGCGATCTCGGGGGACGACGAGATGAACTCCTTTGGAGGCGCGCACATCCTGACCCTGATCACCGGCCATGGCCTGGATGTCGTCACTCCACACCCCTCCAGCGGCGATCACCTTGCGGCCCCGGACATCCAGCTCCTCACCGCTCTCCAGGTCGCGCGCCCGGGCCCCGACCACCTTTCCTTCGTCGAGCAGGAGCCCGGTGGCGCGGGTACTAGGAGCAAGTGCGGCCCCCTGCGCCTTCGCGGTCCGGGCCAGGGTCATCGTGTGCCTGGCATCGTCGACAAGGACGTCCCAATAGAGCACTCCGCCCGTGAGCGAGCCCTCCGCTAGAGCCGGCGCCATTCCGGTCGCGCTCTTGTGACTCAGGTGGCGGTGTCGGGGGAGCGGGTTGTTCGCCCTCGAGGCAAGGACGTCGTAGAGAAAGACACCGGTACCTACGTAGAGCCGTTCCCAGATCCGATGTTGCAGCGGGTAGAGGAAGGAGACCGGGGTGCAGAGATGGGGGCAGAGCGTGTTGAGCATCAGGTTGCGCTCGGCCAGCGCCTCTCTGACCAAAGTGAAATCGCGATGCTCCAGATAGCGGAGCCCACCGTGAAACAACTTGCTGGAGCGACTCGATGTGCCGGAGGCGTAATCCCTCTGCTCGATGAGAGCCACCGACAGGCCGCGGGTGGCGGCATCGAGGGCAATACCACATCCGGTGACCCCTCCCCCGATCACCACGATGTCGAAGGTCTCGCTGCCCATGCGCCCCAAGTCGAGCGACCGCTGCCCGGCGTTGAGCTTGGAGTTTGGCTCCGAGTGACTCACCACCACCCAAGGTCTAGCCGGGTCGACCGGCTAGCGAAGTGGGCGATGGCACGCCGTACGATGCCGCCGATGCCAGACAAGCTCAAAGTGGGGGTGCAGCTCCCGGAGGTGGAGAGAGAGGTCGGCTGGTCCGAGATACGCCAGGTGGCCCGAACCGCGGAGGAGGTCGGATTCGACTCGATCTGGCTCGGCGACCACCTCCTGTACCGCGACGAGGTGCACGGCGTACGCGGGCCGTGGGAGACCTGGTCGGTATTGGCGGCTCTTGGGGAGGCGACTGAGAGGGTGAGCCTCGGGCCCCTGGTGGCCTCGACTTCCTTCCATGCCCCGGCGATGCTCGCCAAGAAGGCTGCCACCGTCGATGAGATATCGGGGGGGCGGCTGATCCTCGGTCTCGGGGCGGGGTGGAACCGCGTGGAGTACGAAGGATTCGGCTTCCCCTTCGACCATCGAATCGACCGGTTCGAGGAGGCCTTCACCATCATCCGCACCCTCCTCGGTGATGGGTACATCGATTTCGAAGGCACCTATTACACCGTGCGGGGAGGTGAGCTGGCGCCCCGGGCGAGACCCGGCCTCCCCTTGCTGATCGGGTCCAATGGCCCCCGGATGCTGGCGATGACCCTCCCCTATGTGGCGCAGTGGAATTCCTGGCACTCCTCGTTCGGCAACCAGGTTGCCGGCCTTCGCCCGCTCCTGGAGCAGATCGATGCCGCATGTGCAGCCGCGGGGCGAGGCCCGGGGGAGGTCGAGAAGACGGTCTCCGTCTATATCCAGCTTCCCGGCGGAACGGGGCGAATCACAGGCCGCGGCGTCATCGAATCTGACGTGGCTCATACGGGGTCCCGCGAGGAGCTGGCACGCCTCTTGCAGGAGTACTCCGAGGCCGGCATCGGTCATGTCCAGTTGGTCCTGGATCCGATCGACTCGAGCACCGTCGAGGAGATGGGCGAGGTGCTTCGGCTGATCGGTTGACTAGGGTCCAATTGGAGGTGCCATGAAGCTGACGACGGCCAGTTTTCGCAACGGTGGCCCGATCCCCGACCGGTTTGCGTTTGCGATCCCTGATCCCGATACCCACGTGACGTTCTCCGAGAACGTCAATCCGGGGTTGAGTTGGGAGGAGGTGCCGGACGGGACGAGGTCGTTTGTCATCATCTGTCAAGACCCCGACGTCCCATCGCGCGCCGATGACGTCAACCAGGAGGGCCGGGAGGTGCCCGCCGACCTGCCCCGGGTCGAGTTCTTCCACTGGGTCACCGTGGAGTTGCCGCCAGAGCTCCGGTCGATCGCCGAGGGTGAATTCTGTGAAGGGGTGATGCCCCATGGCAAGAATGTTCCCCTGGGCCCCCGCGGCTGTCGTCAGGGTCTCAACGACTTCACGGGTTTGTTCGCCGGTGACCCTGATATGGCCGGGAAGTTCTTCGGATACGACGGCCCGGCCCCACCTTGGAACGACTCCATCCTCCATCACTACACGTTCACCGTCTATGCCCTCGACATCGAGGAGGTGCCGGTGGTGGGTGAGTTCACGGGCCAACAAGTGAGGGAGGCGATCGATGGCCATGTGCTGGCCGAGGCCTCGATCATGGGGACCTACACCCAGAATCCCCGTCTCCGCAGCTAGCCGGGCGGCTATCGAGCGACGACGGGCGCTCCCCGGCTCAGCGACCGGATGGTCAGCACCACGAAGAAGAGCACGATCGGAACCACGGAGATGGTGGCCGAGCCGGAGGTGTCTGCGTAGTAGCTGATCATCAACCCCACGGCCACCGAGAGGACTCCGATCACCGCCGCGGTCGTCATCATCACCGGCACCCTCTTCACCAAGAGCGCTGCCGTGGCAGGGGGCCCCACCAGGAGGCCGAACACCAGGAGAGTGCCCACGGTCTGGAACGATCCGACGATCGAGACGGTCGTCAGCCCGAGGAGGGCGAGATGGGCCAGGCGCGGATTGAGACCGAGCATCTTCGCCTTTTGCTCGTTGAACGACAGCACCAAGAAGTTGCGGTAGAGGAGGGAAGAGACCACGAGAACCACGCCGGCAACCACCCCGAGGAGGACCAGGTCCTCGTTGGTTACTCCCAACGCGTCCCCGAAGAGGATTCCGGTGAGGCTGCCGGTGTAGGCATCGCTGCGCGAGATCAGGATCACCCCGAGCCCCAGCATCCCGACGAACAATAAGCCGATTCCGGTGTCTTCAGAGAAGGTGGTCTGTCGGTGGACCAGGTTGATTCCGGCAATCATGACCGTGGCCGCCAAGGCAGCTCCGAGGAGCACGTTGAAATCGAGCAGGATCGCCAGTGCGATCCCCGGGATCACGCCGTGGACCAGGGCGTCGCCCAGGAAAGTCATCCCCCGGATCACGACCCAGGTGCCCACCACCGCCAGCGCCAAGGCAGCAAGTGCACCGCCGACCAGCGCTCTCTGCTGGAAGGCGAGGGCGAAAGGCTCAGTCAGCCAATCCATGGGTGAGGACGGTAGACCGGATCAGCCGAGTGCTGCCGATATCCGCTCGGCGTTGGTCAACAGCATCTTCGACAGCGTCTCCGCTCCGGATCCGGGCGGTCCCAGCGATTCCGTGAACAACTCGACCACGTCGACATCCCCTCCGACCTCGGCCGCCACCGCTTCAGCGAGGGCAGTCGGTTGGCTGGTCTCGGCAAATATCACTCGGACACCCTCGCTCTCCATGATCTCGACGAGTGCTGCGAGCTCTGCCGAGGAGGGCTCGGCGAGGGTGGAACCTCCAGGGATCACCACACCTATGACCTCGAACCCATAGCGAGCCGCGAAATAGCCAAATGCCTCGTGATTGGTGACCATCTGGCGCGCAGAATCGGGTATCTGATCGAAGAGACCCCGTATGGCCTGGTCGGTCGTTGCCATCTCGCCGACGTATTCCGAGGCCCTTTCCTCCCAGGCGCCGTCCGGGTACAGCTCGGTCAGCTCAGCCGCCAGGGCAAGTGCAGCATCACCGACCCGGATCGGGTCCATCCAGAAATGGGGGTCTTGGTTTCCGTGCTCGAGTCCGGCTTCCTCATCGTGGTCACCTGGTTCGGAGAAGGGGATCGGGTCGACGAGTGGAGCCAGCTCGATCACCAGGAGTCCATCGGCCATTGCGGAGCCGAGGATGTCTTGGAGACCCGGTTCCAGGCCCAGGCCATTGGCCACGACCAGGTCGGCCCCCGCGATCCGACTCGCCTGTTGAGATGAGGGTTGGAATTCGTGAGAGTCGGCGTCGATCGGGATCAGGACCTCGACGTGCCCTTGGTCGCCGATGACTGTGGATGCGATGTCGCCGAGGATCGACGTGGTGGCGACCACCACGATCCCGTCCTCACCGGGCTCGCCTTCGGTGGCGCAGGATGCGAGGACCAGGGCAAGGGTGAGCAACCATGCGAAGATTCGAGTTCGGTGCTTTGCTGAGCGTGACGCCATTTGAGGTTTCTTTGTATCTCAGATCCATCATATAATGAGAATCATTATCATCAACTCTAGGAGAGGAGGTTGAGACGTGTCAATCAAGGAAAGACAGGTGGAGGATCGGCTTCACGAGTCGGGTGTCCGGTACACGGGCGGCAGACGTCAGGTAGTCGCCGCGCTTGAGAGTGCAGACGGGCCGAGGTCGGCCGCCGAGTTGCACGCCGAGTTGTCAGGCAAGGTCCCAATCTCTTCCGTCTATCGGACGCTCTCAGTCCTCGAAGAGGCAGGCGTGGTGGCGCCTCATCACAGCGTCAAGGGAATAACCCGTTATGAGATCGCCGAGTGGCTGGCCGGCCACCATCATCACCTTGTCTGCGTCGATTGCGGGGCGGTCGAGGACATAGAGCTTCCCAAGGACCTCGAGAGCGAGTTGGAGCGACTGGTGGGCCAGGTCTCCAGAATGTCGGCGTTCACGTCGACAGGGCATTCCCTCGAGGTTGATGGACTTTGCACGAGGTGTGATTGAGCCCCACGGCTATCAAGGCTGACGAGCTGGTCCTCGCCTACGGGGCCAAGATCGCCCTGGACAGGTCTCGTTTCGAGATCCCGATCGGGGGCATCACCGCATTGATTGGCCCCAACGGCTCGGGGAAGTCGACTCTTTTGAACGCCATCGCGGGCTTGATCGACCCTGTCTCGGGAACCATCGAAGTGGTGACCAGCGGTGACGGCGCCCGATCGATCGCCTACGTGCTCCAGACAACGAAGGTCAACGAGGCTTTGCCGATAACGGTCCGGGAGGTGGTGACCATGGGCCGTTATTCGACTGCCGGTGGTCATCGGCATCTCGATGCCGCGGATGTGGCTGCCGTCGATGAGGCCATCCGGCGGATGGGCATAAGCGACCTGGAAGACAGCCGTCTCGGCGACCTTTCTGGAGGTCAGCGACAGCGGGTTTTCGTGGCTCAAGGGCTGGCTCAGGACCACGACATCCTGCTGCTCGACGAGCCCCTCACCGGGCTGGATCTCACCTCGGCCCGGGCGATCGACGAGGTGATCCACGACGAGAACAAAAGGGGCTGCACCATCATCATGACCACCCATGACCTGGCCGAGGCACATGTGGCCAACCACGTGTTGTTGCTCTCGCGCCGGGTGGTGGCCTGGGGCCCTCCGGATGAGGTGTTGACCGTGGAGAACTTAACCGAGGCCTATGGGCCGAAGCTGCTCCACCTCGAGGATCAGCAACTCTTCATCGACGACCCGGCACACCGGCCGGTGCCCGGCCGGCATGTTCATCGGGATCGATCGACTTAGCGTCCGCGGCGAGGGCGCTCTTCGCGGGGTCGAGCCTCGTTGACCTTCAGGGCGCGGCCGTTGTAGTCGTAGCCATCGAGCTCCGAGATCGCTTTGGAGCCTTCTTCGTTCGGCATCTCGACGAAACCGAAGCCGCGGGAGCGCCCGGTCTCCCGGTCGTTGATGATTGCTGCTGATTCGACGGTTCCGTACTCGCCGAAGAGAGTCTCCAGGTCCTGTGCCGTTGCGTTGAACGGCAGGTTTCCCACGTAGATGTTCATGCTGACTGGTCCTTGTCTAGCTGGCCCTTGTGGGCTTTATTTCGCATTGTCCGCTACGACCCTTGTCCTCAGCCCAGTCATTCAGAACAGGGAGATCAGAACGAGTCGCCGCCGAGGCAGCAACAGGGCCGGGAGGATAACAGAGCTGTCAGATTTCTGTGACGGTAACTCTGTCGATAATCGCCTCCTCTGTCGGCCGGTCGCGTCGGTCGGTCTTGGTGCCTGCGATGGAGTCGACAACGTCGAGCCCTGAGGTCACCTTCCCGAAGATCGTATAGGAATGAGGCAGGCCGACGTCCTGGTGACAGATGAAGAATTGTGACCCGTTGGTGTTGGGCCCGGCGTTGGCCATCGCCACCGTCCCCCGGGAATAGCCGCCGTCGCCCTCCAACTCGTCGCGGAACTTGTACCCGGGCCCACCGGTCCCGGTTCCGGTTGGATCGCCGCCCTGGATCATGAAGTCCTCGATGACCCGATGGAAGATGATCCCGTCGTAGTAGCCCTCGCGGCTCAAGAACACGAAGTTGTTCACGGCCAATGGCGAGCGCACGACGTCGAACTCGATGTCGATCACCCCGTGATTCGTCTCGAGAGTCGCGCTGTAATTCCTGTCGAGGTCGATGACGAGGACGGGCGGGCTCGGGTACTGGTTGGCCATGGTGTCTGCTTTCTGATGCTGGATGGGGACGGAGTGCGTCAGCCGACGAAGTAGGCCGGAGTGTTGCCGCTCCTCCATTTGATGGAACATCCCATCGATGGACGTTGGATATCGCTCACCGGCTCCCCGGCCAGGACCGCCCGGGCCGCGGCTCCCAAGTCGCCGCCGGTGACGGGTGTGTCGTTGCCAGGACGTGCTCCGTCGAACTGCCCCCGGTAGACCAGCCGGCGGTCATGGTCGAAGAGGAAGAAGTCGGGGGTGCACATCGCGGTGTAGGCCGCCGCCGCCGTCTGCTCGCCGTCGAAGAGATAGGGAAAGGTGTAGCCGTGGCTCTCCGCCTCGACCTTCATTGCCTCGGGGGAGTCGTCGGGGTACTGATCGGGGTCGTTGGACGAGATGGCGACGATCGCCAATCCGCTGTCGAGGTGGTCACGCCCGAAGCGCGCCAATTCGTCCCGGACATGCTTGACATAGGGGCAGTGGTTGCAGATGAACATCACCAGCAGGGCGGGGGCGTCCGCGAAGTCGCCCAGGGAGACCACCTTTCCGGAGACGGTGTCGGGAAGTGAGAAGTCTGGGGCCTCGGTGCCCAGGGCGAGCATTGTTGAAGTGGCAGCCACGGTTTTGGGTCCTTCCGCTGAAATCGGGTTCCCAAAGTCTACGGCCGGGTGAAACGTGCGATCACATCGGCGAACGTCTCCAGACTCCCGATGTCCCTGACGTCGGGGAGAGTGACGATGGAGTGAGTGGCCCCGGTGAGGTGATAGGACTCGAACAGGCCCACCAGGTCTTGCACGGTGCCCGCGTGGTTGCGCTCCGAGAAGACCTCCGCCGATTGATCGCGGCCACGGGCCCTATCGACCCGCCGGGCCAGGTCATGGCGATCACGGCCCACCATCACTGTGAGCAGGTGGGTGACTTCGATCTCGGAGGGATCGCGCTCCACGTCCGAACAATGCCGGCGCAGGATCTTCAGCTTGTGGGACACCGTCTCGGGCTTCCCGAAGAGATTGCAGGCATCTGCATGGCGGGCGACCAGCGAAAGGGTCTTGCGTTCCCCGGATCCTCCGACGGTTATCGGGATCCGCTCCTGAACCGGTCGCGGGTAACACATGAGCTCCGAGGCGGAGAAGACACGTCCCTGGAAGGAGGGCGAGCCCTTGCCCCAGAGCAGGGGGAGCATCTCGAGGGTGTCCTCGAGCAACGCGTAACGTTGAGACGCCGCTGGGAAATCCCATCCGTACCCGAGGTGCTCGTCGGCGTTCCAACCGATGCCGAGGCCACGGTTCGCCCGGCCGCCGGAGAGCACGTCCAGCGTCGCGATCATCTTCCCGAGAAGGGCCGGATTGCGGTAGCTGATACCTGTGACCAGGGCTCCGAGGCGAATCTTGGCCGTTACCCCTGCCAGGTATCCGAGGGTGGTGTAGGCCTCGGGGATGTTCTCCCAGGGTCGGCCGATGTGTGGGATCTGTCGGAAGTGGTCCATCAGCCAGAGGTCGCGGAATCCGGCTTGTTCCGCCCGTCCGGCAATGTCGGCAAGGTTGGCAGCCATCGACTCGGGACTGTCGTCCCAGGCGAAACGGGATACCGAGAGCCCGAAGGTGTGGGTGTCAGGAGAGCGATCGGCGCTGTGAGTCGGGACTGCAGAGACGATGGCTGGCGGGACCACCGCCACCGGCTGTTCCTTGTGGATCCCGTCGAAGCCCTCGCTGTCGATCTCTGCGACCACGGAGCGAAACCGGGTCATCTGCTTGCGAAGGACGGTCCTGGGGATCGGCTTGGGTCGAAGGTCATTCCTTCGCTCGCATTCCTCACCAGGGGTATCAAAGACAATGGCGTGGACCGGGATCCCGGCCTTGTGGGCCTGGCGCACCCATCCGGCGCGACGTTGCGCGTCGAACCCGAGGGTGTCGACCACGGTCGTCAGTCGCCGCCCGATGCGCTCGGCGACTATTCGCTCCAGGATCTCGAAAGCGGCCGAACTGGCGCGTTGGTCGTTCTCACCGGTGCCGACCTGGGCGCGGAGCCGGTCCGAGGAGACGATTTCCGCGGGCCGGAAATGGTCCTGTGCCCATGTCGTCTTGCCGGAACCCGACGGTCCGACCAGCACGAAGAGGCTCGGGGCGGGGAGGCGGAGCTCCATGGGATCGTTCTAGTCGGTCGATCGGTAACCTGGCGATGTGAGCCTCTCGCCAGCTGCCCCGTTCGGGCACGTCGCCACCGCCATGATCACTCCGTTCACCGATTCGGGTGCCGTCGACCACGAGAGGGCGTGGCGGCTGGCGCGACACCTCTCCGACCATGGCTCGCAGGCTCTTGTCGTCACCGGCACCACGGGGGAGTCACCGACACTCAGCGCCGTGGAGAAGCTCGCCCTCTACAAGACCGTGGTCGATGCGGTGAAAGAGAAGGACACCTTCGTCATCGCCGGGACCGGCAACTACAACACCGCGGAGTCGATCGACTTGTCCGAGAAGGCCGGCGAACTTGGTTGCGACGGGGTTCTGGCGGTGACCCCGTATTACAACAAGCCGGGACAGTCCGGGCTGATCGCCCACTTCACCGCCATTGCGGACGTCGGAGTGCCCGTGATGCTGTACAACATCCCGAGCCGAACCGGCCGGTTGATCGAAGTGGACACCCTGGCCCGTCTCAGCGAGCACGACAGCATTGTTGCGGTCAAGGACGCGGTCGAGAACGTCGAGTTCACGAGCCAGACGGTGAACCGGGTCCCGGGTCTGCCCGTCTACTCGGGTCAGGACTCGCACACCTGGCCGATGATGGCCGTCGGCGCCATCGGGGTGGTGTCGGTGATCTCGCATCTCGCCGGCCGCATGGTCGCCGCCATGGTGGAGGCGGCACTCGCCGGCAACATGTCTGAGGCGCGCCGGTTGCACCATGAACTGCTTCCTCTCTGTGAAGCTTGCTTCCTCGAGACCAACCCGACCCCGGTCAAGGGGGCAATGAACCGGCTCTGGGAGCCGGTCGGCGATGTCCGCCTTCCCTTGGTGGCAGCCTCTGAAGAAACGCTGATCGCAGTTGAGAAGGCGGTGGGGGCTATCCAAGGCCTATGAGTGTCTCCGTTACCTTCTTAGGGGGCCTGGGGGAGATCGGGCGCAATTGCGCCGCCGTCGAGATAGACGGCAAGATCGCGTTGATCGACTGCGGCCTGATGTTCCCCGAAGAGGACATGCTGGGTGTCGACCTCGTCTTCCCCGATTGGTCTTGGTTGGTGGCGCGCATCGCCGACGTGGAGTGTGTCATCGTCACCCATGGGCACGAGGACCATGTCGGAGCTCTCGCCTACTTCCTGAGGGAGATCAATGTTCCTGTCTACGGAACCCGTCTCAGCATGGAACTGGCGCGGGGCCGGATCGACGAGCTCGGGGTCGAGGCCGATCTGAGAGTGGCGGAGGTGAAGAAATGGATCGACCATGGGCCGTTCAAGTTCCAGCTGATCCCAGTGAGCCATTCGGTGCCCGAGGGCGCAGCCGTGGCTCTCGACACTCCCGAGGGGATCATCGTCCATTCCGGTGACTTCAAGCTCGATCCGACACCGATCGACCAGGTGCCGACGGATCTGCCGGCGTTCGCCGCTTTGGGTCGCCGTGGGGTGAGGCTCTTGCTGGGTGACTCCACCAATGCAGAGAAACCGGGTTTCGAGCCCTCGGAGAGCTCGGTGGGCCGGCCGATTGCGGACATCGTCCGCGATGCACCGGGGCGGGTGATCGCGGCCTGCTTCTCCTCCCATATCCACCGGGTGCAACAGATCGCCGACGCCGGGGTGGCAGCCGGCCGCAAGGTCGCCTTCTTCGGGCGGACGATGCATCGCAATACCACGCTGGCGACCGATCTGGGGATTCTCAGTGTGCCCGAGAAATCATTGGTCGACATCAGTGAGCTGGGCCAGCTTCCGCCCGATCGTCAGCTGCTGATCACCACCGGCAGCCAGGGCGAGCCCTTCGCCGCTCTGTCCTTGATGTCACAAGGTCGGCATCGGTTTGTCGAGTTGGGAGAGAATGACACCGTTCTGATCTCGGCCAAGCCGATCCCGGGCAACGAGACCGCAGTCTCCAAGGTGATCTCCAACCTGATCCGGCGCGGCGCCACCGTGGTCCACGGTCAGAACGCCAACGTCCATGTGTCCGGCCACGCCAACCGCGAGGAGCTGCTGACCTTTCTCAATCTGCTCCGCCCCCGTGCCTTCGTTCCAGTGCACGGCGAGTATCGCCACCTCCACGCTCACGCCGAGTTGGCGCGGCGGATGGGGGTCCACTCGGTCGACGTGCTCGAAGACGGTGACAAGGTGATCATCAGCGGAAAAAGGACACTCGTCGAGCGGAGGGCGGTGCCCGCCGGGTATGTCTATCTCGACGGGTTCTCGGTCGGTGACGTCCAGTCGGCGGTTCTCAGGGATCGGTCCCATCTCGCCGACGAGGGTGTGGTGGTGGTCACCGTCGGCATCGACCACGACACCGGGGAGATCCTCTACGGGCCGGATCTGGACAGTCATGGGGTGATGGACGACCCAACCGCGGTTTTGGAGAAGGCAGCCGACGCGGTCAGGGAGGCCATCAAGGAGCATGCCTCGGGACGGAGCGACATCGGTGAGCTGCAGAAGACGGTTCGCTCGGCTGCGGGTCGGGTGATCAAGGCCGAGACGGCGCGTAAGCCGGTCATCGTGCCCGTCGTGTTTGAGCTGTGATCCGAGCGGCAACAGCCGCCGACCACTCGTTCTGGCGCGGACATGTGGACCTATAGGTCCACATCTCCGCGCCAGAACGGAAGGTGGCTCCGCAATCCACGAACAAATCCAATCGGCATGTAGTGTTTCGATACACATGCCAGGTCGGACACCCACCCGAAAGGGCTCCACCGGGCGGAGACGGGTGCCCCAGCCGAAGAAGAAGAAGCCGCAGAACGCCACGTTTCGTCAGAAGCTGACGACGTCACGTGATTACGTGCGGAACACTCTGGGTCGTCAGGCCGACGACGTCTGGGGTCTGGCCCTCATCGTCCTAGCCATCCTCGTGGTCCTCGCCTTCCTCGACAGGGCCGGGCCGGTTGGCGAGGGAATCGAGTCGGGGAGCCTGTTCCTGTTCGGAGTCTGGCGCTATGCGGTGCCCTTTGCCCTGGCCGGGGTGGGGGTCGCGCTAATCATCGGAAAGCCCCGTGAAGGTGCCCGTCGTCTCGTGGCCGGGAGCATTGCCACCTTCATCGGCTCCCTTGCTCTCTTCCACCTATTGACCGGCGCTATCGCCCTCATGCCCAACATCGAGTTGGTGAAACAGCGAGGCGGCGCCGTCGGCGCCTTGCTGGCGTTCCCATTGCGTCGGGTTCTCGGGCACTGGGGCGCTTTCGTCGTGTTGGCAGCGGTCATCGCCATGGGGGTCCTGGTCGCCACCCACACCAGTGTCCGCGAGCTGTTCTTGGGCGTCGCCGAGACGATCAGGTCCGCCCGCCGCCTGGCCGCCACCACCGCCGTAGGTGGCCAAACCTCACGTCTCGCCCATGTCTCAGCAGTCCCGGTCGCCGCGGCAACTCCCCCCCGGGGCAAGCACGAGCGACCCAAGCGGAATCGTACCAAGCCGGAGAAACCGGTCGAGAGGTCGGCGCCGGCGCCAAAGACGACCGCACTCGCTGTGGTCGACTTGACCTCTACGGGGTACAAGCTGCCGCCGTTGCGCCTCCTCGATGAGGGCACCGGTGGCGAGGTGAACCGGCGCTCGCTCGAGGACACCGCACACCAACTGGAGGAAACGCTCATCCAGCACGGTGTGGATGCCACCCTGACCAAGATCGTCCCCGGGCCGACGGTCACCCGGTTCGAGATCGAATTGGCCCCCGGGGTCAAGGTGAATCGGGTCTCCAGCCTCTCCCATGACATCGCCTACGCCCTGGCCACACCGGACGTGCGGATCCTGGTGCCGATCCCCGGCAAATCGGCGATCGGTGTCGAGGTCCCCAACAACAAGCGCCGTCTCGTTTCGCTGGGTGACATCCTCTCCAGCCCCGAGGCCGCCATCCCGGCCCATCCGCTGACCGTCGGTCTCGGGATGGACATCTCCGGTGACTCCAAGATGCTCAATCTCTCCGAGTTGCCCCACGTGTTGATCGCCGGGGCCACCGGAGCCGGAAAGTCGTCATGCATCAACTCGATCGTCACCTCGCTGCTGATGCGAACCCACCCCGACGACGTGCGTTTGATCATGGTCGACCCGAAACGGGTCGAGCTCGGTCAGTACAACGGGGTGCCCCACCTCTTGACCAGAGTCATCACCAACCCGAAAAAGGCCAATGACGCCCTGAAATGGGCGGTGGCGGAGATGGATCGTCGCTACGACCTGCTTGCCGACGCCAAGGTGCGCGACATCGAGGGATACCGGGAGAAATGGGAGGCGGGTGGTCTCGACCCCGGAGGGTTCGACCGTTTCCCCTACATCGTCATCCTCATCGACGAGCTCAACGACCTGATGATGGTCGCCGGCCGGGAGGTCGAGGAATCGATCGTGCGCATCGCCCAGATGGCGCGCGCGGTCGGGATCCATCTCGTCATCGCCACCCAGCGGCCGTCGGTGGACGTGATCACCGGGGTGATCAAGGCCAACGTTCCGAGCCGTCTCGCCTTCAGCGTCGCCTCCCAGACCGACAGCCGGGTGATCCTCGACGGCTCGGGGGCGGAGAAGCTGGTGGGGATGGGCGACATGCTGGTGGTCACCGCCAAGGAGCCGCGTGCCCAGAGGATCCAGGGTGCCTGGGTTCGGGAGAGCGAGATCCAGGCTGTCGTGGACTGGGTTAGGAAACAGCAAGAGGCCGTCTATCAGGATCAGGAGGTCCTGGAAGTGGTGGCTGCGGCGGCAGCCGCACAGGCCGAGGAGTACGACGACGAGGACGCGGTCCTGGCTCGGGAGGCAATGGAGATGGTGGTCCGCAGCCAGCTGGGGTCGACGTCCATGTTGCAGCGCAAGCTCCGAATCGGGTTCGCCCGGGCGGGGAGGGTGATGGACATCCTCGAGCGAAGAGGCGTCGTCGGCCCTTCGCAAGGAAGCAAGGCGCGAGAAGTCCTGATGACCGTCGAAGAGCTCGAAGCCCTCCTGGCCCGCCGGGCAGTCGAGGTCTGAGCGCCTGTTGTCCCATGAGGGGCAGAGCCAACTGCCTGTGGTAGGTTTGGCCCCGGTTCGATGACGAGCGACAGTTGGAAGGGCCCATGAACCTGGTTTTCGCACTCGGCTTGGCCGTCGCCCTGGCCGCGGCCGCCCGATCCACCTGGTCCCCATGCGGTCTCTCGATGCTCTCCACTATCACTCCGATCACCGAGCAGGGACGGGGCCGTCGTTATGCCGCCACCGTTCCCTGGTATCTCCTCGGTGCCACCGCCGGCGGCGCCACTCTCGGTGGTGTCGCCGCCCTGGCCGCGATCCCGATAGGAGCTGCCCAACTCCCCGCCACGACGGTTCTTGGGATCATCGGCCTGTTTGGAGTGGTGAGCACCTTCTCCGACCTCGGGGTGAAGGGATTCCGGCTTCCTCGCCACCGTCGCCAGGTGGATCGTCTCTGGCTCGATCATTATCGATCCTGGGTGTATGGCACCGGGTTCGGTTGGCAAATCGGAGTGGGGCTGGCCACCTACATCGTGACCACTGCGGTCTATCTGACGGTGCTGATCGCGATTCTGACCGGTTCTCCCATCCAGGCGCTCACGATCGGCCTCGTGTTCGGTGGGGTGCGCGGATTGGCCATATTTCTCGGAGTGAGGGCCACCACACTCGAAAGGCTGCATGCGCTGCACCGGGGTCTCACCAGGTTCGAGCCGCAGTCTCGGGCCGTGATGTTCGCCATTCAGGCAGCGGTGGCCACGCTGGCCATTGGCGAAGCATGGGGAACCGCAGCTGGCAATGTGGCGCTCGCCCTGATGATGGCGGTGGGCGTCTTCATGCTTCGACGTGGCAGGGTCCGGCCCATGGTGCCGGAGCAGACTCCCAACCCGGTCTGACCGAAGCGACCCTCCCCTCTTCAGGTTCCCTGATCCCCATCTAGGCTCGCCGCCGAATGTTCAGCCTCATCAACCCGGACGGGACGGTTCGTGATCGGCTTCCGGTGACCCTGGAGGAGATGCGCGCCCTTTACTCCGACATGGTCGAGGCGCGCACCTATGACCAGAAGTGCATGGCGATGCAGCGTCAGGGGCGGTTGGCGACGTATGCGCCGTTCGAGGGCCAGGAGGCGGCACAGATCGGTGCCGCCGCCGCCCTCCGCTCCGACGATTGGGTAGCCGGGACCTATCGCGATGCCGCACTCATGTGGCGGGCCGGGTATCCATGGGACCTGCTCATCGCCGGCCGCACCGGTGACGAACGGGGGGGCAAGGCCCCGGAAGGTGTCAACGTCCTGCCACCATCGATCACGGTGGGTGGTCACATGATCCACGCCGTGGGTCTGGCCTGGGCAGAGCGTCTCCAAGGGTCCGATCGGGTCGCTCTGACCTCCTTCGGTGACGGCGCCACCTCCGAAGGCGACTTTCACGAGGCGATGAACTTCGCCGCGGTGTTCAAGACACCGACCGTCTTCCTCTGCCAGAACAACCAGTTTGCGATTTCCTACCCGAGGTCGGAGCAGACTCTGGCCACCTCGATCGCAGAAAAGGCCGACGGCTACGGCATGCCCGGTGTGGAGGTCGACGGCAACGATGTGGCAGCGGTGCTGGTTGCGGTTCGTGAGGCGGCCGAGTCCGCCCGCAACGGCGATGGGCCGGCCCTGATCGAGGCGGTGACCTACCGCCTGGGGCCTCACACAACTTCTGATGACCCGGATCGTTATCGGGACGAGACCGAGGCCAAAGAGTGGCGAGAGCGGGATCCCCTGATCAGGATTCGCATCCTGCTCGAAAAGGCCGGCGGCTGGACGCCAGAGTGGCAGCAAGAGCTGGAGAATCGGGCGTCTGCGTCCATCGAGGCGGCGGTGGCGACGGCGGAGGAATTGCCCCTCCCCACCGTCGACGAGATGTTCGAGCGGATGTTCGCCGAGCCAACTCCTCCGCTACGCCGCCAACGCGAAGAGGCCGGCACATGACTGTCATGAATCTCGCCCAGGCCCTCAACGGCGCCCTCGACACCGCGCTCGACGCCGATGACCGGGTGATCCTGCTCGGAGAGGACATCGGGCGAACCGGAGGCGTGTTTCGCATCACCGACGGACTGCTCGAGAAATACGGGGAAGACCGGGTGTTCGACACCCCGGTGGCCGAGTCGGGAATCGTGGGGGCGGCCTTCGGGATGGCGATCGCGGGGTTGCGCCCCGTTGCCGAGATCCAGTTCCTCGGGTTCTCGTACCCGGCTTACGACCAGGTGATCAATCATGTGGCTCGGATCCGGAACCGTTCGGCCCACCGCTTCACGGCACCGATGGTGATACGGATTCCCTACGGAGGCGGCATCGGGGCCGCCGAACATCATTCGGAGTCGACCGAGGCCATCTACACCCACATCCCCGGGCTCAAGGTGGTGGTCCCGTCGACGCCTCACGACGCCAAAGGCCTGCTCTTGGCGGCCATCGAAGACCCCGACCCGGTGATCTTCCTGGAGCCGATCCGCCTCTATCGGGCGGTCAAGGAGGACATACCGGACATCTATTACACCGAGGAGATCGGCCCGGCCCGTGTCGAGCGCAAGGGCGAGGACATCACACTCATCTCCTGGGGAGCGATGATGAAAGAGACCCGGGCTGCGGCTACCGCTCTCGAAGAACAGGGAGTGTCGGTGGAGGTGCTCGATCTTCGCACCCTCTCACCACTCGATAACACCAGCATCGTGTCCTCGGCGGAGAAGACGGGCCGGGTGGTTGTGGTCCACGAGGCGCCACGCACCGGCGGGCTCGGTGGAGAGATCGCCGCGGTGATTCAAGAACAGGCGCTCTATTCGCTGCTGGGCCCGGTGCGCAGGGTCACCGGGTGGGACACGGTGTTTCCCTTGAAGCGCTCGGAGGGTCACTACCTTCCGAACGTGGAGCGGATCTTGCAGGCGGCCGAACAAACCTTGGAGGATTAGTGGCGAAGGAATTCAGGCTTCCCGACATAGGGGAGGGGCTCACCGAGGCGGAGATCGTCCGCTGGTTGGTGGCCGAAGGGGAGCGAGTGGAAGCCGACCAGCCGGTGGTCGAAGTCGAGACCGACAAGGCGGTGGTGGAGATCCCTTCGCCTTATGCGGGAATCGTCCTCCATCACGGTGGTGCTGAGGGGGAGACGCTTGTCGTGGGCTCGGTCTTGGTCGTGATCGGTGAGCCGGAAGAGGGCGGTGTGCCGGCGGAACCACTGGCTCCCATCGAGCAGCCGCCAGTTGTCTCAGCCGCTCCGATCGTGGGGACCATCAGTGAGGAGGCGGAGGATCTCAGCGCGCCGCCACTGGAGGCCCCGGATGCCGAGCAGGTCAAGGCGCTTCCGATTGTGCGCAAGATGGCGCGAGAGATGGGGGTGGATCTGACCCGGGTCGCCGGTTCGGGGCCGGGGGGGAGGATCACCAGAGAAGACGTCCTGGCCACAGCGGGACCGGCGGTCTCGGAACCGGATCCTATGCCCGAACCCCAGCCCGAACCCGAACCTGAGCCTGAGCCGCAACCCGAACCCCAGCCCGAACCC
>JBBDQO010000059.1:0-6669 GCA_040905925.1 Acidimicrobiia bacterium
CTCTCGTGGGCGGGGGCAGCGGCAACCCGGTGCCCGGTGAGGTCTCCCTGGCTCATCGCGGCGTGTTGTTCCTCGACGAGCTGGCGGAGTTTCCCCGAGGTCATCTGGACACGTTGCGTCAACCGCTGGAGGAAGGGGTCGTGTCCGTCGCCAGGCGGGGCATGTCGGTCGACTTCCCTGCCACCTTTCAACTCCTGGCTGCCACCAATCCCTGCCCTTGTGGTTTCCACGGCGACGGGCGACGACCTTGCGATTGTCGGCCCGCCCTGCGCTGGAGATACCGGTCCCGGATCTCCGGGCCGCTGCTCGATCGTTTCGATCTGATCGTTCGAGTCGGTCGGGTCGAGGCCGGTGAGTACGCGGGTCGGGCGGGGGAGGCGAGCACGGAAGTTGCGAAACGGGTTCAGGCCGCCCGCGACACCCAGATGGCGCGGGGACAGGTCAACCGTCATTTGGGACCTGCAACGGATCTGGTCGAGTCCCCGGCAGCGAAGGCGCTCGTCGCCGCGGCAGTCGCCAACGCCTTGCTCACAGCTCGGGGGGCAGACCGGGTTCGCCGGGTGGCCCGGACCATCGCCGATCTGGCGGGTGTGGACAAGGTCGAAGAGGAGCACATGGCTGAGGCCATCGGCTTGCGTGGCGAATGGCGGGATGACTGAGCATCGGGTAGTGGGCCCCGGCGACGCGGGCTATCCGGCCGGGCTGCTCGACCTGGAGACTCCGCCGACTCTGTTTGTGCTGGGGGAGACCACCACCGCACCCGCAGTCGCCGTGGTCGGTACCAGGAGAAGCACCCGCTACGGGATGACCCTCGCCGAAGCCTTTGGCCACGCCCTGGCCCTGGCGGGGTGGACCACCGTTAGCGGGCTCGCCCGCGGCATCGATGCCGCCGCTCATCGCGGCACCCTGGGCGGGGATGGTGAGGCGGTCGCGGTTCTCGGGTCAGGCATCGATGTGATCTATCCAGCAGAGCACCGGGAGATCTATCACCGGATTCTGGATGGGCATGGTGCTGTCATGTCGGAGTACCCACCTGGCACGCCTCCTGATCGATGGCGCTTCCCCGCCCGAAACCGTCTGATTGCCGCCATCGCCTCGGCGGTGGTTGTGGTCGAGGCCGGTCAGAAGGGAGGAGCGCTGATCACGGCGCGTCTGGCAGCCGAGCTGGGGCGACCGGTGTTTGCCGTCCCCGGTGACGTCGACCGCGCCGCCTCGATGGGTTGCAACCTGCTGATTCGCGACGGGGCTTACCCCGCCCTCGGTGTGGAGGATCTGATCGCCGAATTGGAGTTGGTGCTGGGGAAGCCACCCCGACGACCGGCGAGAGCGAAGGGCGAGATACCGGCCACCGGAGTCGCTATCGACGATCTGCCGGTGGTCTGGGGCTGCACCCCGGCGCAGGCCCTGGCCCGGCTGGCGCGAATGGAAATCGCGGGTGAGATCCGCCGCTCTGGAGACGTGGTCATCCCGATCTGAGCTGGTTCTCGCGAAATCTCGCTTTAGGATCAGAGGAGTGCATCTCCCCGATATGCCGGCTTGGGCCATGGGCCCGGTCGGCGACTACCTGACACGTCTCCGCGAGCAGCGAGACCTCTCACCGAACACGGTGGACGCCTACCGCCGCGATCTCACCCAATTCTTCGACTACTGCGATCGCAACGGGGTGCATCGGGTGGACGGCGTGCAAAGGCTCAACGCCCGCCGCTATCTGGCCTTTCTCGACACCCGGGGTTACTCCCGCCGCTCGGCCACCCGGAAGGCCTCGGCGGTGCGGTCCTTCTACAACGACGCCGGCCGCCGTGGTGTAGCCAGCGTCAACCCGTTCGAGGGTGTGGCCCGACCCCGGCTCGATCGCCCGCTTCCCCATGCCCTTCCCACCCGAACGGTGATCCACGCCATCGAGACCGTCGACACCTCCACCCCCGAAGGCCTACGCGACCGCGCCGTGCTCGACGCCCTCTATTCGACCGGTCTCCGCATCTCCGAGCTGGCCTCGCTGACAGTCGGCGACATCGGGGGGGACATGATCACGGTTGTCGGCAAAGGGAGGAAGACGAGGCGGGTCCCGGTGGGACGGCCTGCCCAGGAATCGCTGCGCCGTTATGTGGAAGAGGGACGTCCCCGGCTGGTGTCCGCGGAGGCCGGGCGCTGGCTCTGGGTCGGGTTACGTGGCGGCCGTCTCGACACCAGAGGGCTCCGTAGAGTTGTGAAGAACCGCATGGCGACCTTCCCCCACGCCCTGCGCCACAGTTTCGCCACCCATCTGCTCGAAGGGGGCGCCGATCTCAGGGTGGTGCAGGATCTCTTGGGACATACGGATCTGGCGACAACCCAGATCTACACTGCCGTGACCCGTCAGCATCTGAGAGGGACGTATGACCGAAGCCACCCCAGGGCCTGAGACAAACCAGCTCGAAGCCCTATGGGGGCGTTTCAAGGCCTCGGCAGATGCCGATGCCCGTGAGCGGTTGATCCTCCATTACTCCCCCCTGGTCAAATACGTGGCCGGCCGGGTCGGCGCCGGCCTGCCCCGATCGGTGGATCAGAACGACCTCGCCAGTTACGGCTTGTTCGGCCTCATCGATGCCATCGACAAGTTCGAGCTGGAGCGCGGGTTCAAGTTCGAGACCTACGCCATCAACCGGATCAAAGGGGCGATTCTCGACGAGTTGCGAGCCCTGGACTGGGTGCCCCGGTCGGTTCGATCCCGGGCCCGCCAGATCGAGGCCGGTATTGCCGAGATGGAGCACAACCTGCAGAGGGCACCGACCGACCAGGAGTTGGCCGACTTTCTCGAGATGGCAGTGGAGGACTTGCAGAGCGCCCTGGCCGAGATCGGCCGTTCCGGTATCGCAGCCCTCGACGAATTCGTGGGCAACGAGTCGTCGACCTCTGTCGGTGAGATGTTGGCCGACCCCACCGGGATCTCACCCGAGATCGCCTTCCAGTCCGAGGAGACCCGCCGTGGCCTGGTCGACGCCATCAACCGGCTTCCGAACCGGGAGCGTCTGGTGATCACCCTTTATTACTACGAGGGCATGACCCTCGCTGAGATCGGCGATGTCCTCGGAGTCACCGAATCCCGGGTGTGCCAGATCCACGCCAAGACGATGATGTCGCTTCGCAACCGGCTCGGCGAGCCGTCCTGGGGTTAGTGGACCGGTGACCGATCGGGCCCGACATCGATATCTGATCGACCTCGATGGATGGATCATCTCCGGCGCCGATCCGGTGCGGGGCGAGATCAGGTCCCCGTCGCTCGGCGACGCCGACGGGCTGGCCCAGCTCATGTTGGACGCCTATGCGGGGACCATCGACTACCACGGTGAGAGCATCACAGATGCCCGAGCCGAGATTGAGGAGTACTTATCGTCGGAGCCCATCCTCGAGTGCTCCCGGGTCGTCGAGATCGGTGGTGAGCTGGCCGCAGCGACCCTCGTCTCGCTCTGGGACGGAGCGCCCCAGATTTCCTACGTGATGACCCGATCCTCGAGGAAGGGCCAGGGCTTGGCCCGGGTAGTCCTGGTTTCGGCGCTGGACTGTCTCGCCCGAACCTCGAATCGACAGGTCAACGCCTTCATCACCGAGGGGAACACCGCCTCGGAAGGGCTCTTTGCCTCGCTGGGTGCGGTCTTGTTGGACTGACATCGGCACCGATTACCGGACAACCGGTCGAAGACTTACAATCGCCCCATCACGCACGCTCGCTGACCCTCACTGGTCGGGCGCGTCCCGAAAGAGAGTGACTCGAGAGAGTCGGGTGGTCTCCCACCGGCGGGCGGAGGTTCAACCAGAAAGGAATCATCGGTGTCAGTCACCATGAAGCAACTCTTGGAGGCCGGCGTCCATTTCGGGCATCAGACCCGACGCTGGAATCCAAAGATGCGCCCATACATCTACGGGGAGCGCAACGGGATACACATCATCGACCTGCGTCAGACCCTGGAGCAGATCAACGACGCGACGGCGTACGTCAAAGACCTGGTGGCCGGCGGGGGAACGGTGCTCTTCGTTGGAACCAAGAAGCAGGCCCAGACCGCCGTGGCGGAACATGCCAACCGCTCCGGAATGCCGTATGTCAACTTCAGATGGCTGGGCGGGATGCTCACCAACTTCGCAACGATCCAGAAGCGGATCTTCTACATGCGTGAGCTGCGCCGTCTCGAAGAGAGCGGGGAGATCAACTCGCTGCCCAAAAAGGAGCGGCTCAAACTCCGACGCGAGTTGGGCAAGCTGGAGCAGAACCTCGGCGGCGTCGCCGACCTGCAACGGGTCCCCGACGCGGTCTTCGTCATCGACGTCAACGTCGAGACCACTGCAGTCACCGAAGCCTCGAGACTGGGGCTGCCGGTGATCGCTCTGGTCGACAGCAACTGCGATCCCGATCAAGTCGAGTACGTCATCCCGGGCAACGACGACGCGATCCGGGCCGCCGATCTCATTGCCGGAGCCCTCGCCGATGCCGCCCTCGAAGGCCGCGAGCTGGCCACGGCCAAGATAGCCAAGGCGGACGACGCCGAGGAGTCCTGAGCTCCATGGCCGATTTCACTGCCACGGACATACAGAAACTCCGGGTCGACGCCGGGGTCGGGATGATGGACGCCAAGCAGGCGTTGACCGATGCCGCTGGTGACTTCGACAAGGCGTTCGAGCTCCTCAGGGAACGGGGGCAGGCCAGCATGGCCAAGCGGGCCGACCGCGAGGCGAACGAAGGCACGATCGGGACCTACATCCACATTCAGAACGGGCGTCCGGTGATGGGCGTCATGGTGGAGCTCGCCTGTGAGACCGACTTCGTCGCCAAGAGCGACCAATTCCGAGAGCTCGCCGACGACATCGCGATGCATGTGAGTTGGGGGAATCCATCGTGGATCACACGGGAACAGGCCGACGCCGAAGAGGTTGCCAAGGAGCGAGATCTGCTCGCCCGTCAGGCGGCCGCCGAGGGCAAGCCGGAGGCGGTGGTGGAGCGCATCGTCGAGGGGAGGCTCAACGCCTGGTACACCGACAAGGTGCTCTACGACCAGAAATTCGTGAACGCCGAGAAATTCGATGGGACCGTGGGCGACCTCGTCGCCCGGCTCGCGGCGAAGATGGGCGAGAACATCTCTGTGCGCAAGTTCGCACGGGTAGCTGTCGGTGAGTAGGAGAGCGAAGTGACGGACAGGCCGCGACGGGTAGTGCTCAAGCTCTCCGGCGAGGCCTTCGCCGATCCGGGCATCGGCTACGGCATCGACCCGGCGACCGTGGTCCGTGTTGCCGGCGAGGTGGCCGCCGCACACGCCACCGGTGTCCAGATCGCCGTCGTCGTCGGAGGGGGCAACATCTTCCGCGGGGTCTCCCAGGCCGCCAAAGGGATGGATCCCGCATCCGCCGACTACATGGGAATGCTGGCGACGGTGATCAACGCCCTGGCCCTGAGAGACGCCCTGGAGAAGCAGGGAGTGCCGACCCGTGTCCAGAGCGCGATCACCATGCAGGAGCTGGCCGAGCCCTACATTCGATTGCGGGCCATCCGTCACCTGGAGAAAGGGCGCGCCGTGATCTTCGCTGCCGGCACCGGGAACCCATTCTTCACCACCGACACCACGGCCGCTCTGCGAGCAGTGGAGATCGGGGCCGACGTCCTGCTCAAGGCGAGCAAGGTCGATGGGATCTATGACGCCGACCCGGCCATCGACTCCGACGCCAACCGCATTGCGGATCTTTCGTACATGGATTTCATCTCCCGCGAACTCAGGGTCATGGACACCACCGCCGTTACGATGTGCAAGGAGCACGGAGTGCCGATTGTCGTGTTCGACATGTTCGCCCCGGGCAACATCCTGAAAGCGGTCAACGGCGAGCGAATCGGCACGGTGATCCAGTAAGGAGGTGAGGGCGATGATCAGCGATCTCTTGACCGAGGCCGAGCACAAGATGGAGATGGCAACCGATCACGTCGCAACCGAGTTCTCGACGGTGAGGACCGGTAGGGCCAACCCCCAACTCCTGCAACGGATCCACGTCGACTACTACGGGTCTCCGACCCCTCTCCAACAGCTGGCCTCGATTGCGGTCCCTGAGCCACGTCTCTTGGTCGTGAACCCCTTCGACAGGTCAACGGTGTCCGACATCGAGAAGGCCATCCAGCAGTCGGATCTCGGGCTCAACCCCTCCAACGACGGGTCGGTCATCAGGATCGCCTTCCCCCCACTCACCGAGGATCGTCGCAAGGACCTCATCAAGGTCGTCAAGCACATGGCCGAGGAAGGACGGGTCGCGGTCCGTAACATCCGTCGTCACTTGAAGACTGAGATGGAGGCGTTTCATGGAGAGATCTCAGACGACGACATCCACCGGGGAGAGGATGAGCTGCAAAGGCTCACCGATCGGTTCGTGGTGAGAATCGATCATCTGCTCGCCAACAAGGAAGAAGAGCTGCTCGAGGTATGAGCGATCGCACCGACAGCGAACGAGACAAAGGTTTCCGGCGGCCCTGGGAATCGGAGGATTCCGAAGGCGACGCCGAGGTGTTCACACTGCCCGAGGCCGAACGCCCCGCCCCCAGTGACGTCGATCTCACTGATTGGGAGGAGATGACGGGTGACAACGGCGCCCTCGAGAGCTACACCCCCGAGGACTATGCCGCCGCCACCACCGAGGAATATCGAGGACTTGCCGAAGAAG
>JBBDQO010000060.1:0-6667 GCA_040905925.1 Acidimicrobiia bacterium
CGATCTCGGCCAACAACGACCCGACCATCGGCAAGGTCATCGCCGAGGCGATGGAGAAGGTCGGCAAGGATGGCGTGATCACCGTGGAGGAGGGCCAGACCTTTGGTCTCGAGCTCGAATTCACCGAGGGCATGCAGTTCGACAAGGGCTACCTGAACTTCTATTTCGTGACCGATCCCGATCGTCAAGAAGCGGTGCTCGAGGATCCTTACATCCTGATCGCCAACCAGAAGATCAGCTCGGTCAACGATCTGGTCCCGGTCCTGGAGAAGGTCATGCAGTCCGGCAAGGGCGTGCTGGTCATCGCCGAGGACGTCGAGGGCGAGGCCCTGGCCACTCTGGTGGTCAACAAGATCCGCGGCACGTTCTCTTCGGTTGCGGTCAAGGCTCCCGGTTTTGGAGAGCGCCGCAAGGCCATGCTCCAGGACATCGCCACCCTCACTGGTGGAACGGTCATCTCCGAGGAGGTCGGTCTCAAGCTGGAGAACGTGACCCTCGACATGCTGGGCCGGGCCCGCAAGATCGTGACGACCAAGGACAACACCACCGTCATCGATGGTGCCGGGTCAGAGGCGGACGTCAAGGCCCGCATTAAGCAGATCGAGCGTGAGATCGAGAACACCGACTCCGATTGGGATCGTGAGAAGCTCCAGGAGCGTCTCGCCAAGCTCTCCGGCGGCGTCGTGGTGATCAAGGTCGGAGCCGCCACCGAGGTCGAGCTGAAGGAGAAGAAGCACCGCATCGAGGACGCCGTCTCGGCGACCCGTGCCGCCGTCGAAGAGGGCATTGTCGCAGGCGGCGGTGTGGCTCTGCTTCGGGCTCAGACTGCCATCGACAAGATTCGTGGCGGAGGTGGAGACGAGAAGACCGGGCGCTCGATAGTGCGCAAGGCCATCGAGGAACCGCTCCGCCAGATCGCGGTCAACGCCGGCTTCGAAGGCGGCGTCGTCGTCGAGCACGTGCGGAGTGCCGAAGGCAACACTGGCTTCAACGCCGCCACCGGCGTGTACGAGGACCTGGTCAAGGCCGGCGTCATCGACCCGGCGAAGGTGACCCGGTCCACCCTGCAGAACGCGGCCTCGATCGCAGCCCTGCTCCTCACCACCGAGGCTCTGGTGGCGGAGGAGAAGGAGCCGTCACCGGCAATGCCGGGTGGCGGCCACGGCCACGACGGTGGCGGGATGGACTTCTAGGAGAGACCAATCCGTAGGGAACGGGGGCCTATCAGGGCCCCCGTTCCTCTTACCTGAGGTACGCGGCGCCGCATATGGCGCTAGACCGACAAAGAAGCCTCGAGAATACGGCGAATCGAAACAACCACGTACTCAGGTCTGCGGGTGATGTCCTTCCACGTGAATCTGAGGATCCTCCAGCCTGCCAACTGGGCAAGATTGTCCCGCTCACGATCCGCCTGAAATGTGTACTCGTCCCCATGCCACTCTCGGCTGTCCCCTTCGATCACCACTTTCGAATCTGGGTAGGCGAGATCCACCCGGCCATTCACATGCTTGAGCCAAGGTGGGCGATGTTGCACGTTCGGCTCAGGGAGACCGCTAAGACGTATCACCTCGAGTAGCCGGGACTCCAAGTCGCTCTCGGGACTGCCTGATGACCCGAGCCGCGGCTCCAGAGCCCGACGCAAACGGACGACTCCGGGCTTTCCCTTCCTTCCCAACTCATCAAGGACTTGACTCATCTGCTCAAAGCTGGCCAGACCTCTCGCGGCAAACCGATCAACTGCCCGCCCGAGCTGCGTTAAGGACAGGACCGCGGCGAGGTCGATTGCTGTGCGGCTCGGGGCCGTTGTCGGCAGTGAGCCGACCATGGTCAAATCGTGTTCGCGGATATCCGTGAGCTGATGGACCACGACGTCGGGAAAGAGGTGGGTTCGTCGATGCGGCACCGATACAACCAACCTGGGGCCGGCGACCGGCACACCGTGGAGCCGTGCGGCCGCCTGGTGTGAAACCACTGCACCCAACCCTCGTGTGGCCGCGGCGAGGGTAGATGCCTCGGCCTCGAACACCCCGGGAAGGGCGTATACCCCTGGTGCGATCCTGATAAGGACGCCCTCTTCTATCCGCCGGTCCAACGTGCGCCCCGGCATGCCAAGGGCCAGAGCTTCACGTCTGGTGATGACGCCGTCGTTCGCGATGGCATGGGCGATCACGCCTCTTGTCGTTGCGCTCATGTCCCGAACATGCCGTCAGACAGTTCAGGATGGAAGGCCTTAGCTTCCTTGCTGACCCACCGCCACATATGGCGCCAGGTACCTCAGGTAAGCCCAACCGCGGCCGCGAGCTCGTCCAAATTGGGGATGATGACGTCTGCGCCGGCAGGCGGAAGGGAGAAGACCGCCCGGTCAACCCCGGCCTCGGCCAGGAGGTCGAGGGATTCCACCTGGGCGGCATAGGCGGTGATCTCGAACGAGGACGGATCCCGACCTGCATCTTCCAGCGCCTGACGCACCAGGACCGCTCGATCCACGACATTCATTCGGGTGGCCAACGGCATCCACCCGTCACAGAACTCCACTATGTCTTCGACGGTGCGAGGCCCGGCGTCGGCACCCATGATGATTGGAGGATGGGGCCTCTGAATCGGCTTGGGCCATGCCCACGAGGGCTCGAGCGAGAGGAGCTCCCCCTGAAACGCCGAGCCCTCCTCGGTCCAGAGCGCTTTCATGATCTTGATCTTCTCTCTGAGGAGCGCTCTCCGTTTCGAGTACGGCGTGCCGTGTTGCGCCATCTCCTCCTGGTTCCACCCATACCCAATCCCAAACAGGACCCTGCCCCCTGACAGGTGATCGAGGGTGGCCACCTCCTTGGCGGTCCAGATCGGATCTCGTTGCGCGACCAAGGTGATTCCCGTGCCCAGCTTCAGCTTCTCGGTGGCTGCCGCCGCATAGGCGAGGGCAGTGAACTGGTCGAGCGTGTGCCAGTAGTGGTCGGGGAGAGGTAGTGCTCCTTCCTGGCCACCCCAGGGTGTTCGACGGGACACCGGGATGTGAGAATGCTCGGGGAACCAGAGCGAGTCGAACCCGCGGGCCTCGACCTCCCGGGCCAGATCGTCGGGGCGAATTGCCGTATCGGTGGCGAACATGAAGACTCCGAATTCCATGGACCTGACCGTACCGGTGTTGCTGAAGGATCTGATTCAGAATCGCATCTCCTCTGCGGGCCCGGTTCCCTTCGAGGTCTTCATGGAGATGGCTCTCTATCACCCCAATCTGGGCTTCTTCGCCTCCGATCAGCTTCGCTCGGAGAAAGCCGGTGACTTTCTGACCTCCCCCGAGGTGAGTGGGTTGTTCGGGGAGACGCTCGCCATCTATGTCATCCGGGAGCGCGAGCGAGTCGGCGAGCCGTTTCAGCTGGTCGAGGTTGGCGCCGGGTCGGGATCGCTACTCAGGCCACTCCTCGCGAACGTCGACGTCGATGCGATGGCTGTCGAGGCCTCTCCGGCCGCCCGGGCGGCATTGCGTGGTGTGCTTCCCGACGCCTCGATTCGAGCCGGGTTGCCTGAGCGGATTCGGGGCGTGATCCTCGCCAATGAGCTGATCGACAATCTCCCGATGGCCCTCGGCCAGCGGGTGGGGAACGCCTGGAGGGAGCGTTGGGTCGGACGCGATGACCGCGGGCTGATCTTCGTTGACGCCAACCCGAGACCGGAGGTCGAGGCCTGGCTGGAGGCATACGCCGGTCCGGTTGGCGACGGGGGTTGGGTGGAGGTGCAATTGGCGGCGACCGCCTGGCTGGCCGATGCGCTGGCCAGGTTGGAGCAGGGCTCAGTGGTGCTGATCGATTACGGGGATACCTCGGAGAACTTGCTCCCGCGGCGTCAGGACGGGACCCTTCGCACCTATCGCGCCCATCATCTCGGACCACACCCCCTCGACGAGCCCGGTGAGACCGACATCACCGCCGATGTGAACTTCACCGCGTTGATGGCCACCGCGAAGAGGGCCGGGGCTGACGTCCGCCTGCTCCGTCAGGAGGAATTCCTCTCCGACCTGGGGCTTCGGGATCGGCTCTCGGAATCGAGGCACACCGAGCTGGCAGCGGCCCGAGCTGGTGATGAGTTGGCGCGTCTGCAAGCCAGATCCCTCAAGATCGAGGCGGAGACCCTGCTTCATCCCCGAGGCCTTGGTGACTTCAGGGTGCTGATCGCCTCCCGATGACCGGGAACCGTCCTACGACTCCGAGCGTCCTATCTTTGGAGGCGTGTGATGAGAAAACTGGTAGCGCTGGGCGTTCTTGCGCTGTTGGCTGCGGCCTGTGGATCCGCTGAGGAACCGCTGGCAGTCCCGGCTTCCACGACGACCACTACGACCGCCGACGCTGGGACCACCACGACTTTGGAGGAGCTCATACTGCACCCTGTGCCCCGATCCGAAACCGACCTTCTGGCTCTCGCGCGAGAAGCCCGATCTGATCTGGCCGCAAGAATCGCTGTGCCCGAAGAGGAGATAGCCATCACCGGGGCGGCCGCGGTGACCTGGAACGACGGTTCGATCGGTTGCCCCCAGCCAGGAATGTCCTACACCCAGGTCTTGGTCGAGGGGGCACGGGTGACTTTGTTGCACGATGACACCACCTACGCCTACCACCAGAGTGGCGATGGCCTCTTCCTGTGCGCAGAGCCGGCAGACGGCTCCTACGTGGTCTCCAAGGACGACTCCGGTGAGTTGGAGTTGATCCCCCCGCCCGGTTACAACGACTAGAGAGGGGGCGCCAAAAGCGCCCCCTCTCCGTCAGTCCGAGCCGTCTGTCTCTAGGAGTCGACCTCCACCAGGGTGAGGCCGAAGGTGGTCGTCCCGTCCGAATGGGACACGGCTCCGAGGTAGCTGCCAGGAGAAATAGCCCCTGTCCAATCCACCACCACGGTGCCGATGGTGCCCAAGGTGGCGGTTGTCGGTGTCGCCGGATTGATCGACAGGGTCGGGGCTGCCGTCGGCACATCCCACACGGAAATGGAGTAGGCGACTTCGCCAGCCCCTGGTGCGAATGTGGTCTGCCAGCCGTTCACGTACAAGGTGTACGTGTCATTGCCGGGCAGGCTTTGCCCAGGACCGGCGCAGACTCCATGACCACGATGTAGGGAGCCTCGTTGGCGCTGATTGCGGCGGTGAAGGCCGTCGGCCCGGCACCGGCCGGGATTGATGTGGTGAGGACCGTGGCCAGGGCAGCTACGACCACGAGAAGCTTCCTTCTCACTGACTCCTCCTTGGGTTGTCAGGCCCCAGACGGACGGCCTCAGTAGGCGGTCCTCCCGTTACGGCGGGCACCATACACCACCGACAGCGGGGGGCGTTTCGAGTGGAAGTCGCGCTTGGAGCTATCTAAGTAGATGGCGGCCCCCGATACTCTTGAGGCTATGAACAACCTGAAGACGGTGGGCCTCCTGGCCTTCATGACCACCCTGTTGTGGCTGGTGGGGGCCACCCTGTTCGGCGGCGGCGGCAACGGGTTCGTGATCGGGCTGGTGATCGCCGTCGGGTTCAACCTCGTCGCCTACTTCTTCTCGGACAAGTTGGCCTTGGCTGCCAGCCGAGCGCGCCCGATCACCGAGGAGGAGCAACCACAGGTCTACGCCATCGTGCGCCGGCTGGCCGAGCAGACCCGGATGCCGATGCCACGCATCTATATGATCGACTCACCCCAACCCAATGCCTTTGCCACCGGGAGGTCTCCCAAGAAGGCGGCGGTCGCGGTGACTGCCGGAATCCTCCAGCTTCTCAGTTTCGACGAGCTCGAAGGGGTGCTCGCTCACGAGTTGGCCCACGTCCAGAACCGGGACATCCTCATCAGCTCGATCGCGGCGATGATCGCAGCCGCCCTGACCATGCTCGCCCGGATGGCGTTCTGGTTCGGCGGTGGCGACAACCGGGAAAACCCATTGGGTGCCATCGGCGCCTTGCTCTCTCTGATCGTCGCCCCGATTGCGGCGATGCTGATTCGGCTCGCCATCTCCAGAACCAGGGAGTTTCACGCAGACGAGACCGGTGCCGAGACCACCGGACGCCCCATGGTCCTGGCCAGCGCTCTGGAGAAGATCTCCCTGGGGACAGCCCGGATCCCGATGAACGTCAACCCTGCCACCGCTCAGCTCTTCATCGACAACCCGATGAAGGCGCTGCGTGGCGGCGGTGGGATGATGCGACTACTCAGCACCCATCCACCGACCGAAGAGCGGATCGATCGGCTGACGCGGATGGCCCAAGGGATTAGGTAGCCCTGCTGCGCGGCGGAAGTCGGCCGGCATTAGGAGGACGGCCCAAGGGATCAGGTAGGGGTTGGTACTACCAGCTCCCGATCTCTAACATCCAACATCCCGGACCATGCGTGGTTTCAGCGTGCGGTTTCGGCTTGCCGGGATGCCCGAGCGGCCAAAGGGAGCAGACTGTAAATCTGCCGGCTGACGCCTACGGAGGTTCGAATCCTTCTCCCGGCACCGGGCGCCCGGGCGTCTGACAACTCGCCCCCTTAGCTCAGTCGGTAGAGCGCTTCCATGGTAAGGAAGAGGTCTTCGGTTCAAATCCGGAAGGGGGCTCTGGCGAGCGGCAGAGCTGCTGGCCAAGGCGGGCGAAGCCCGCTTGAGGCGGCGTAGCTCAGTAGGTGAGAGCGCTCGACTCATAATCGAGAGGTCGGCAGTTCGAGTCTGCCCGCCG
>JBBDQO010000061.1:0-6590 GCA_040905925.1 Acidimicrobiia bacterium
CATAACGCGCGACCGCCAACCGCAGATTCGGACGGATAACCCACGCACAACCGGCATTCTGCGCTCCCGGTCCCTCTGGCTGAGGCCCTCGGTCACCGGACTGACAGGGTGGTTGACACTGAAATTGGAGGGGTGCGAAAAGTCAAAGGTGGTACTCGCGACATGGTCCCGACCACAGTGTCGGCGGGGGACTTGAACCCCCACGTCGCTGCTATTGGCTTTGTCTGACTGGCTTGCCCTGGCGCTCGTTGCCGTCGAAGTTCGTGGTGAGGATGGTGAGAGGCGATAGCGCTGAGATCCTGCTCCTCCATACCGCGTCCATACCGCGAGAGGGTGGGATGGAAGGGGAAACAACGGGAACCGTTGAGAGGAGAAGACCCTGTCTGAGCAGGCGTTTCGCGTATTTCCCCAGGTCAGGGGGTCCCCCACAATCGGGCTCATAACCCGAAGGTCGCGGGTTCAAATCCCGCCCCGCTACTGCCGGAAAACCCAGGCACCGCCTGGGTCTTCTGCTACTACTGGGGCTGACCGGGGACGCCGTTCTTCTACGCGAGGTGATCCTGGACTCGATGGCACTCGAGCTCTGATTCGGCCCGGTCAATAGGGTCGCTGGGTCCGGGTGGCCAATCGCTCCCACACGTCGAAATCGGCTTCGACCTCGAGGAAGCCATGGGGGTAGATGGGGATGCCGGGGGCACTGATCTCGTTGAGCCGGTCCATTTCCTCGGCCGACAACTCCCATTCGAGGGAGCCGAGATTGTCGTCCAGCTGGCCGATGTTGCGACAGCCGAGGAGCACCGAGCTGACTCCAGGGCGTTGACGCACCCAATTGAGAGCGACCTGGCTCATCGTGACCCCACGCTCGGCGGCGACGGTGCGGACCACCTCCACCACCCGCCAGGTGTGATCGTTGTTGCGCAGATCGTATGCCTCGACGCCGCGGTTCGGGTCCACCCCCAGCCTCGTCGCCCCGGCCGGGCGAACGAGGGCCGAGTACTTGCCGGTCAACCATCCACCACCCAATGGCGACCAGGGCAGTAGGCCGATGTTCTCCTCGAGACACGCGGGGACGACCTCGAGCTCGATGTCACGGGTGAGCAGGTTGTACTGCGGCTGGAGGGAGACCACCGGTGCCCAGCCATGATGCCGTGCGGTGAGGATCGCCCGTTCGAGCTGCCAGCCCATGAAGTTGGAGACTCCGATCGCGTTCACCTTGCCCGATGTCACGAAGCCGTTGAGCGTCTCGAGGGTCTCCTCTATGGGGGTTGCAGGGTCCCAGGCGTGGATCTGATAGAGATCGATGACATCGAGGCCGAGCCGGCGCAGACTCGCCTCGACCGCCTGTTCCAGATGAGCCCGGCCTGCGCCCCGGTCGGCGGGGTCATCACTCATCGAGAAACGTGCCTTCGTGGCGATGACCAGATCGTCGGCGCCGCCGCGTCGCGCCAGCCATCGGCCGATGATCTCCTCGGAGCGGCCACGGCTATAGACATTCGCCGTGTCCAGGAACGAGCCACCAGACTCCACGTAACGATCGAGGAGGGCGTGAGACGTCGCCTCGTCGGCCTCGGCCCCAAAGGTCATTGTCCCCAGCCCAAAGACACTCACCGACAGGTCGGATGCTCCTAAGGGGCGCTGTTCCATCAGACCGAGCTTAGGTCGACTGCCCGAGTAGGCTCTCCGCTTGATCGAAGCCCCTCCCTGAGTCTATGAGGCTATCCCCGAGGAGGAGGCGGAAGATTGGACGAAGCGATTCCTCCTTCACCCCGGCATCACGTAGCGGGGTCACTGGGTCCTTCATTTCGGTGAATCCGAGGTCATGCTCGAACGGGTTCGATTCGTTGAACAGCGTGCGGCGGACGGCTATCTCGGTGAGGTCCCCCGGGGGAGTAGTTGCGGCACCACGATGCGGGTCTTTAGGGGGCTTTTGGTCCCCTCCGAGCCCGGCTACCCGTGGTGCTCCTCGGTGCCTTCATGGGCGGCACTCTTCATGGCCAGGTTGAGCTTGTGGGCCCAGACCTGGAGGCCCAGCATGGCTCCGGTGTATTCCCGTGACTGGGTGAGCCCTTGATCCGACCGGGCTTTGAGTTCCATCACGTGATCGAAGCGGTGCTTCACTTCGTGGTGGAGGGTTTCTGAGAGCAGGGCGGTCAACTCGTGCACTGAGCCGGTGTCGATGGCTCGTTCGGCCACCGGGATGATCGGGCCGACGTCCATCCCGGCGGGTTTGAGACCGGTGTATGGGGCTCCCTCTCCGGCCCGGTGGAGCCTGACCACCGTCTCGGCGAAGTACAGGTCGGCCATATCTCTGGCCTCGGGTGCGGCCTTGCGGGCCTCGAGAGCCCTCGCGAAGGCGTCCCTGATCTCTGTCTCGGCCTCTGCGGGGGCGAAGCGCAGGGCCTCGTTCACGTCTTCGGTGTCCAGGGCCAACAGGGCACCCTGCACAACCGGTCCGTCTTTGGCATCACAATGCGGGGGCATGTGACAAGCCACCTCCTTCATGGGGTCAGCGTGTGGACGCGACCGCGGTTGTCTCATGAGCGGCGGGTGACCCCGCCGCCTCTACTTGGATCACGCAGTATCCGGTGTCGGCCTCATCGTGGACCCTCCGACGCACCTCCTGAGCGATACGATCCACCTCATCGACCACGGTCCCCGAAGCCACCTCCAGGTGCATCCCGGCGTGCACGGTGTCCGGTCCCACATACTCGGCTCGGATCTCATGGACCCCGAGAATCCCGGGAACAGACCGGGCCAGGCGGTCGAGCTCGGCGAGGTACTCATGGCTGGGGCTGCGACCGAGAAGCATCGAGGTGTTGTCTCGGAACAGGCTGACCCCCATCCAAACGATGATGGTGGCCACCACGATCGAGGCGATGGGGTCGGCGATGGGGTAGCCGAAGCCGATGAGCAGCGTGGCGAGGAGAGCGGCGAGCAGACCGATCTCATCTTTCACTAGGCCGAATATCTGTGCCTTTGCGACAGCTCCCCGGTCTCGCTCCTGTATCAGACGCACCAGCGGCCAGGCGGCGATCAACATCGACGCCACCAGGATCCCGACCGCCAGACCCAGGTTCTCATATGTCGTCTCCTCGGCCCGGAAGAGTCGAGGGATGGCCTCCTCATAGAGCTTGTAGGCGGTGAAGGCAATGAACAGGACGGCTGCGGTCAGGCCGGCCACGTTCTGAGCCCGCCCATGACCGAACATGTGATCCGCATCAGCCTTCTTCCGGGAGTAGATGACCGCTACCAGCAAGAAGCCGGTGACGAACATGTCGCTCACGGTGTGGAGAGCCTCGGCCAGCATCGCCAGCACCCCGGTCATCAGGTAGGCGACAAGCTTGATCGTGAAGATGACCCCGTAGGCCACCAGGGCGAGTTGGAGGCTCCGCGTATCCTTTGCCTCGCCCGACCCACTCATTCGCCGCTCTTCCCTATGCTGGCCGCCGGGACGCCCCCCTCCACCACCTCGAAGAACCCCGGTTCCGGTTTGCCCTCCAAGAGGGGCATCACCTTCTCCCGCAGCTCCTTTTGGGTATCGCTGTTGTGCATGGCCATGAAGCTGTCGAAGCTGTCATGTTCCACCACGGCGGCATAGGTGCCACCCTCCCTCGGTATGAGCAGCCGGCGTCTGATGAACCCCGGGAACCGGGCGTAGGCCTCATTTGATTCGACGAACCACTCGCGGAAAGCGGCGTCGCTACCGGGTTTGACCGCGGGATAACGGACAATGTTCACGAACATACCCAACTCCTCTCGCCAACGTGGTGACATCCCACAGCCGCCCCTCGACGCAAGCCGCGGGAGCCATCAACTCTTCTTCTGCCTCACACCTACCGAGGACGAGGTCGATTACCAGGGCCATAGGTCCCATCACAGATAGGGTTTGCCAGTAGCAGCCGTCGCAGCGCGATCAACCCGTCGAGTTTCCCATCATCGGGATCACCGGCGGCCCGGCCGTCCCGATTGGACCGGTTGACCGTTGACCACTCTTCCCCGGCGCCTTACCCGCAGTTACTGTCTCCTGGCGTGTCAACCAAGACGCAACCCGACCATCCGCACGACGAGGAGGAGTTCGCCCAGGGCCGGGTGGTCCGTCAGTTCATCGAGGGAATGCCGTGCGACCAACGCGACCAGCCGCGCCGTGCCGGCAATATGGGAGGCGTCGAAGGTCCGCGCCGGCCAAGCGGCAATACCAGGGCGGCGGTCCTATATCTTCGAGACTGTCGATCCAACGCGGCGGTGCCCTCGAGGATCACATAGAACTTGTAAGAAAGCTCGCCTTGCTGCACGACGTACGTACCGGCTGCGACCTCCAGCTCGTGCATGCGCTCGGCCAGGGTCACCCGCTCTTCGTTGGAGAGCTCCGCCAACAACGGTATATCCGTCAGCTCGGCCGTATCCATGTGCACCTCCTCTGGCGCCAGCGACGGCGAATCGTCCTTGGCTCTTCCGCGGGGTGACCCGGGGCATGAAAACCAATTGCCTCGCGGCTTGGTGACCGCCTTTCTGAGGCCCCTCCGGGTGCTCGCCCCGACCCGAAGGAATCGCCCCTCCGCTGCTGCGGAAACCCTTGTGGAACCGGTCGAGGGGTCCTGCGTAGTGCTAGAAAGGAGTGGTTGAGTGACGATGAAAGGAGCAGCCATGGCGGAGAAGACCCTCTATGAAAAGCTCGGTGGCGTTTTTGCGATCGCCGCGGTGATTGACCACTTCAGCGATGCGATTGTCAAAAATCCCATCGTGGGCCAAGCCTCCAAGAACCCGGCTCTACGGGAGTGGCACACCAAGCAACTGGGCAGACTGCCAGGCTTGAAGTTCATGCGGACCCTGTGGGTCTGCAACGTTGCCGGTGGACCTTTCGAATATGCAGGCACGAAGCCAGGGACGACGCCACTCGGCTTGGAAGAAGCTCACCGCCAGTTCCAAATCTCTCCCGAAGAATTCGATGAGGTGGCGGCTGAGCTTGGGCGCACCCTTGACTTCGTCGGAGTGCCCCAGCGGGAGAAGGAGGAGGTTCTGGCTGCCTTTGCGGCCCACAAGAGCGAGGTGACTGAGGGATCCGGTGCCATGGCCCGCAGCTGATGGCTAGTGGGCCCGGTCAGCCTGCTTCCTGTCACCCACAGGGCCACTCGAGTTTTGCAGAGGCTCCTAATCTTTGAACCGAGGCGGAATCAGCCAGGCCGTCTCAGTCGGGCTCGTAACTGATGCAGATTGTTGTTGGAATGAAGGCGTTTGGTCCGCGAAGGCAGAAGCCGGCGGTTCGAGTTCATCAATGGCCGCCTCAACCGTCGTGGCTAGCGAGCCGCTAGTTGCGTAACCGGGTTACATCTGGCGGTAGCGCGCCTGGAGCATGGCGAACAGGCCGAAGGCCACGAATCCGAGAGCCAGCACAGTGAGCAGGAACCTTCCGGATGGCTGTGCCAGGAGCGTCTGCAGCGCGCCGTTTAGGCCCTGCCTCTGTGGGTCGAAAGTCACGGTCGCGTACGTGAGCAAACCTCCCACGCCGCTGACGGCAACCCCCTTAGTGATGTACCCGATCTGGCCCAGGCCTGTCACTCCTTGGCGGGCGAACGGGGACATCGATGAGGTAACGATCTCCTTAAGAAAGGATTTCTTCACGCCCTTGACCACATGGGCTACACCGACACTCATGATGAGCACCCCCGCGACGACAACCATCACCCGTCCGGCGGGCAGGCTCAGCACTCCCGACGTGGCCTCCTGCTGTTGCTCCGAGCTTGACGTCCCCGAGCCGAGTGCGACCCTGGCCGCGCTGACTCCCAGCGCGGCGTAGACCACCGCTTTGGTCCAGCTGGCGACTTGTTTGTGCCTGGCACCCTCTTCCGTGCGATAACCCCATATGGACTCACTGACCTGCCACAGCGTCAGTGCTAGCAGTCCTGTCGCCACTAACCACAGAACGACCTTGCCGAGTGGCTGTTTAGCCACGGTTCCGAGCGCCCCGGAAAGGTCGGAGCTCTCCCCGGCCGCACCCCACGCCATAAGCAGCGCCAACCACCCGACCAAGATGTGGATGGCCCCGTAGGCGGTCAACCCGGCACGGGCGAGCAGGTCCAGCGAGGTGCTGTCGCCGACCTCTCTAGCCACGTTTCTAGCAGCGATTGGCATCAGTGGCGTCGTCCGGGCTCTGGTCCTCAAAACCTCCTAGGTAACCCTACAACTCATCCCCGCCACCTGCTCCACTATTGATTTACGTTCGTTGGGACGAGTTAATACAGGCCGCCACCTGCTGTGCGGGCGCGGATGGCGCTCGACCATCCGATCCCCTATCAGCTCTCAATGTGGTCGCTGCTTTCAGGAACAGCGGCGATCCGGAACGCCGCGTCCCCTTGGTATAGCCGCGTCCCCTTGGTATCTTTGCCTCCGATTCTCATGCGAGCGTAAGGAGGAGTCGTGAGCACCACCGGTTGGATAATCCTTATCATCGTCTTGCTCGTCGTTTTCGGCGGCTTCGGCTTCAGCAGGCGACGCAGAAGGTGACACGCTCCGTCTGAGCGCACGTCGGCCTGTTCACAACTGAAATCCAGTTTCAGAGTTCTATTCGTCGCGGTCGATCAGTTCCTGGTCGG
>JBBDQO010000062.1:0-36411 GCA_040905925.1 Acidimicrobiia bacterium
GGGGAGAAATGAGCGGCAGGTTTCCTCCCCCAGGAGCGAAGCGACGTTGGGGGAGGCGCCCCGAAGGGGCGGAGGGGGCAAGCCTGACGCGCGGCGGCATGCCCCTGCGGCTCTTTCTCAGGAACCCCGCTCGACCGGCACGTTGACCAGGGACCCATACTCGGTCCACGATCCGTCGTAGTTCTTGGCATTGGCATGACCGAGTAGCTCGGTCAGGACGAACCAGGTGTGCGAGGACCTCTCACCGATCCGGCAGTAGGCGATCGTCTCTCGATCACTACCCACCCCTAGGGAGCCATAGATCTCCTGGAGCTCGGCTGCCGACCGGAATGTCCCGTCCTCGTTGGCCGCCTTGCCCCACGGAATGTTGTTGGCGCCGGGCACATGTCCTCCGACGTAAGGCTGTTCCTGGGGCAGATGCTCGGGCGCCAGCTTCTCCCCGCGGAACTCCTCCGGCGAACGAACGTCGATGATGATCGTGGTCTCATCCACCTCGAGGACATCGTCGCGGAAGGCTCTGACCTCGGGCCGCTCCGGACCTTGGATCCGGAAGTCGCTGGGAGTGATGGTCGGAACCGCGTCGTCAAGGGCCAGGTTCTCCTGTTCCCATTTCTTGCGGCCCCCGTCGAGGAGCTTGACGTTGTCGAAGCCCCGGTACTTCAAGAGCCAGTAGGCGTAGGCGGCGAACCAGTTGTTGTTCCCCCCATACAAGATGATGGTGGTGTCAGGATCTACACCTGCGTCCGACAGCAATTTGCTGAACCCGTCCTGATCGAGATAGTCCCGACGGATCGGATGGTGCAGGTCTTCCGACCAGCTCCAGGCGATAGCCCCGGGGATGTGGTTCTTGGCGTAGAGGGCGACGTCCTCGTCGACCTCGATGATTCTGATGTCCGCATTGCCCAGGTTTTCCACCAGCCATTCGGTGGATACCAGCGCGTCCGGATTGGAATACGACATGTCGGGTTTGCTCCTGTTAGGTGTCTACTTATGCGTAGGTGCGGCGCCGGGACGAGCAGGTCCCTCTCGGGCGGTGGCGTCGCTAGGAGCGCTGACTGCGTGTGCTGTCGGCGCTCGGGCGGGCCGCCCGAGAGCTCTCACAGATGCACAGACAGGTTGTCAGGCGCGACATTGAGGCCGAAGATAGAGGGTGCACGGGACCGGTGTCAATCCACGAGGGCGCCTGGGCCCGCGTTGACCGGAGGATGACCGGATGAGCATGACCTATCAGGAACTGGTGGCAGCGGCCAAGCGCCAGATCCGTGAGATACAACCTCAGGAGCTGGAGCCGCGGCTGGGCGAGGTCACGGTGGTCGATGTCCGGGAGGCCGACGAGTTCGATCAAGGCTCCATCGAAGGGTCGATTCACCTGGCCCGCGGCGTGCTCGAGAGCACTATCCGGAGCCACGTTTCGGACCTGGATCGTGAGGTCGTGCTCTATTGCGCCGTGGGCGCCAGGTCGGCGCTGGCGGCGCTCTCGCTCCAACAGCTCGGATACACCCGGGTCTCTTCACTGGCCGGTGGCTTCGGGAGATGGAAGTCCGAGGGCTACCCGTGGGGGACGCCGCACGGCTTGACCACGGACCAACGTGGGCGTTACAGCCGGCACACGCTTCTCCCCGAGGTGGGAGAGGCCGGTCAGGTCAAGCTGCTCGACTCGCGGGTGGTGGTGATCGGTGCCGGCGGCCTCGGCTCGCCGGCTGCGCTCTATCTGGCGGCGGCCGGGGTGGGCACGCTGGGGATCGTTGACTTCGACGTCGTGGATGTCTCCAACCTGCAGCGCCAGATCCTGCACAACATGGACCGGCTAGGCCAATCGAAGGTCGAATCGGCCCGGGAGACGTTGAGTGCACTCAACCCCGACGTCAAGATCGTCACCTATAACGAGCGGTTGTCGGCCGACAACGTGCTCCGGATCCTCGGCGGCTACGACGTGATCGTCGACGGCGGTGACAATTTCCCCACCCGGTACCTGGTCAACGACGCCTCGCTTCACCTGCGCACGCCGGTGGTGCACGGCTCGATCTTCCGGTTCGAAGGTCAGGTCACGGTGTACGACCCCTACAACGGGCCGTGTTACCGCTGCCAGTTCGCCGAGCCGCCTCCCCCGGAGCTGGCCCCTTCCTGTGCCGAGGCCGGGGTGCTCGGGGTGCTTCCGGGGATCATCGGGTCGTTGCAGGCGATGGAGGCGATCAAGCTCGTGCTCGATCTCGGCGACACTCTCGCCGGGCGTCTTCTCACCTACGACGGGCTGAGTCAGGAGTTCCTGACGTTGAACATCCGGCGCAACTCGGATTGCCCAGCATGTGCCGATGAGGACCACCCCCCGAGGCTGGTCGAATACGACCAGTTCTGCGTTCCCGCTGGAGTGGTTGCCCGAAACATCAGCTAGGGCACCCTGCCCGCGTCATGGTCGCCCCCTCCCCGGCTACGCCGGTACTCCCCCCACCGCTTCGCTGGGGGGAGAAACTAGGCCCCGAGGGCGAAGTTCACCGAGAGGCTGATCGTGACCGCCGAGGTTCCGGGCTCGATCGGGGTCTCCGCTGCGGCGTCCGCCGCTGCCCGCTCGTAGAAGACGGGTGGCGGGGTGCTGCTCACGGTCTCGTTGATCGAGATGGCTGCTCCCAGGTCCTGCCCGGACAGCTCGGCGAGTTGGGTCGCCTTGGCCAGAGCATCGTTCCAGGCGGCGGTGCGGGCGGCTTTGACCATCTCGGCATCGTCGTCGATGCTGAACTGAAGCCCATTGACCCGGACGTCGTTGCCACCGGCTGCAGTCGCGGCGTCGATGAGGGACCCGGTGTCGTCGACGTTGCGAATCTTGACCCGTACCGTATTGCTGACCCGATAGCCGACGAGACGCTCGGTATTGGTCGAGTAGTCGTACTCGGGGTAGATCGAGTAGTCGGTGGTCGTGATGTCCTCGCGGTCCACACCACCGTCGGTGAGGGCGGAGATGAGTGCGTCGGCCTTTTGGGCGGCAGTCGTGGTGGCGTCCTGGACGTTCTCGGCAAACACCGCAACCCCGAGGCTGACCTCGACGGTGTCCGGTGTCCCGGTCACCTCTCCGGTGCCGGTCACGGTGATCCCGGTCGGTCCGGCCCCGGTCCCGTTCACGTTGACCACCGGTGTCTCGCTACTGGTGGCCTGACAGGCCGCGAGAACCAGGGCTGATACTGCAACCAATGTCAATGTCGAGCGACGCATTTGTACTCCATTCGGATCTCTCATTTAGACGGACCACGAGGCGTCAGTGGTTCCGGGCAAAGAGGACCTTTCCATTCATGAGGCTCACCCCTTCCCTTTCCAGAAGACGCTTTTGACGGGTGGGATGTGGCGATCGGAGCTGGCCTCCGGCCCCGACCACCCGCCACCAGGGGATCTCGGCGCCAGAAGTTCGGAGTATGGAGCCCACGGCCCGGGCCGCCCCAGGGAACCCCGCTTCGGCTGCCACGTCACCGTAAGTGACCACCTCTCCCGGCTGAAGGGAGCCGATCACTTCGAGCACCGCCTCCTCGAATGCGCTCACAACGTCCCGAAGAGACGATCCCCCATGTCGCCGAGACCAGGGCGGATGTAGAAGTTGGCGTCGAGCTCGCGGTCGAGGGCGGCAGCGACAATCCGAACTTCGGGATGGTCGTTCTCCATTCGCGCCACGCCGGGGGGAGCAGTGACCACGCAAACCGCGGTGATGTCGCGAGCCCCGTTCTCCTTGACCTTGTCGATCGCCCAGCTCAGCGACCCACCGGTGGCCAGCATCGGCTCCAGGATCAGCACACGGGCTCGGTCGAGCGGGGGGAACCGGGTGTAGTACTCCATGGGCTCGGCGGTCTGCTCGTTGCGTTGGACGCCGGCGAATCCGATGGCGGCATCGGGGACCAGGGTGAGCACCGACTCGAGAAGCCCGAGACCGGCCCGGAGCACGGCCACCGCCACCACGGGTCGATGGAGTTGGTTGCCCTTCATGTCCTCCAACGGGGTTCTGACATCGACCTCGTCGGAAGGCATGTCGGAGAGGGCTTCGGCCACAAGGAGGTAGCCGAGCCGTTCGGCGGTCTGCCGGAATTCGGGGGGCTCGGTGTCGACACGGCGGAGGACGGTAAGCAGATCGGCGGCGAGAGGATGATCGAGGATGGTGAGGGGCATGTTCGCCAAGGTTAAGCGGATGAGGGGTACCGCGGTCTTCCGTAATTGGGTTCCGCAGGGGTCACATGCGGACCTGTGGCTCCCAATTACGTCTGAGACATGCGAAATGGCGTCAGCCCGTGTTGCGCATCCCGGTTGCGATCCCGTTCACCGTGAGCAACAGCGCCCGGGTCAAGTCGGGCCCGGTCTCGCCGGCACGACTGCGGGCGAGCAACGACACCTGGAGGTAGTTGATCGGGTCGAGATAGAGGTCGCGCACCGCCAAGGTTCTCCGCAACACGGGTAGGTCTTCGATCAGTGCTTCGTGCTTGCGCACTCCGAGGATCTCTCCGGTTGTCAACTCGGCCTCCGACTTGAGACGGTCCAAAAGCCCCTGGTGTTCAACGGGAACCAGGGCGTCGACGTAACGCTCGGCGATGTCGAGATCGGTCTTGGCCAGGGTCATCTCCACATTGGAGAGAAAGGTCTGAAAGAAGCTCCAATCCTCGGCCATCTCCTCTATCACCTCGCCGTACCCGGCCTTGCGGGCCGCCTGGAGGCCACTACCCACCCCGTACCAGCCGGGGACTATCTGACGAGTCTGGGTCCAGCCAAACACCCAGGGGATGGCCCGCAGGTCCTCGACACCCCCGACCCCACCGGGCCGGCGCGAGGGTCGACTTCCCAGATTGAGACGTCCCAACTCCTCGACCGGAGTCGAGGTCAGGAAGTACGGGACGAGGCTCGGGTGCTCGACCAACTCCCGATAGGCGGTGTGGGCCTCTGCGGAGAAGAAATTCATCGCCTCGGTCCAACGATCGAGGCTCTCCTTGGGGCGACGCGATCGCCGGTGAAGAAGCGACGACTCGAGAACCGAGGCCAGCAACAACTCCAGGTTGCGGGCGGCGATGTCAGGATGGCCGTACTTCTCCGAGATCACCTCTCCCTGCTCGGTCACTTTCAGGTCACCGTCGACAGTCCCGTAGGGTTGGGCGAGGATGGCGGCGTGGGTGGGGCCGCCACCCCGCCCCACGGTGCCACCACGGCCATGGAACAGCCGGAGATGAACTCCGTGCTCGGCGGCGATGTTGCGCATCACTCTCTGTGCCTTGTAGATCTCCCACTGGCTGGTGGTGATCCCTCCGACCTTGTTGGAGTCCGAATACCCCAGCATCACCTCCTGGCTATCACCACGTATGGAGACGATGCGCCGGTAGTGAGGGTCGGCGAACAGACCTTCCAGAAGCGGCCCGGCATTGGCCAGGTCGTCGATGGTCTCCACCAGCGGGACGATGCCGATCGAGGCCACCTCCCGTCGCAGGTCGATGAGGCCGGCCTCACGGGCCAGCACTGCGGCCTCGAGGACGTCGGCGGGGGTCTCGGTCATGGAGACGACGTAGCTCTCGATCACCTGATCGCCATATCGAGCCTTGGCTTCGGCGATGGCATGGAAGGTGCCGAGGGTGTTCCCGGCCTCCTCCCCCATCACCGTGTTGGGACCGGTGAGCGGCCGGGAGCCGGCCAACTCGGACCCAAGGAGACTCTGCCGTCCTTCGGCGTCGAGACCGTCGTAAGGGGTGTCGACCAGGTCGTACAGCTCGGTAAGGGCCGAGCGGTGCTTGGCGGCGTGCTCCCTGATGTCGAGCGTCGCCATCTGGAACCCGAAGGTCATCGCGGCCCGACGCACCCTGGCCAGGGCGCCGTCTGCGATCAGCTGGCCCCGGGCCGTCCTCAGCGAGGCATCCATGACGTTGAGGTCGGCGATCAGCTCACCGGGGTGGGCGTAGTCGTGTCCGGGCCGATAGGGGAGCCCTTGCTGAATCCGAAGGTTGGTATTGATCAGCCGGGCATGGATGTAGGAGCACTTGAGCCGGTAGGGCTCGGCGGCGGTCCGGCGATGCTCTCGCTGCCAGATCTCGGGCAGGTGCTCCCGGTCATCGGTCAGCGAGCCCTCCAGCTCCTCGCTGATCGGAGACAGACGCTGGGACATCGAGAGCTCATCTGCCAGATCCTCCACCAGTGAGATCAGATGGCGAAGCCCGCGGTCGTGTTGCAGGATCAGGGTTTCCAGGGTCGTGGCCGGGGTCACCTCCGGGTTGCCGTCCCGGTCACCACCGACCCAGGACCCGAATCTGATCGGAGCGGTGACCCGCGCCCCCAAACGCTCTAATTGGAAGGCGACGTGATCGGCGAGGCGCGGCATCACCTCGTCGGCCACCTGCACCAGGTAGTAGAGGGTGGAGCGAGCCTCCTCCACCGGGCTCGGCCTTTCGAGACGCAGCTCGTCGGTCTGCCATATCTGGTCGATCAGCTCCGCCGAGCGGCGGTCGATCATCGAGCGGGTGTCGTCCTCCTGGACCTCGAGTCGTTGTTCGATCAGGTCGGCCAGTTGGCGGGTCTTGTTCAGGATCGAGCGCCGGGCGGCTTCGGTGGGGTGGGCGGTGAAGACCGGGCGCACCTCGAGACGGGAGAGAACCTCGGACAGCTCTTTCTTGTCGACATCGGCTTCGAGGATCCGGTCCACGGTTGATTTCAGATAGCGATCGTCGGCCGCGAGCTGGTCGACCCGATGCACCTGCTCGGCGACGTTGGCCAGATAGAAATAGGTGGTGAATGCCCGCACCAGGGCGATCACATCGCCGACGCTCAGGGCAGACAACAAGCTGTCGAGCTCGTCGGAGGCTTCGGCACTTCCTCCACGGCGCACCGACTTCCCCAAGGCCCGCACCTTCTCGACGAGGTCCAACAACTCCAAGCCGTGCTGGCGCACCAGGGCCTCCCCGAGCTGGTTGCCCAGCCGACGGATATCGGCGCGGAGCTGCTCGTCGGAGATCGCCGTCATCGGCGGCAGGGTATCGGTGCTCGAAACGGGGCTGGCATCAGGCGTCCTCGGGGCGCTGCTTGTGAACCCGTCCATCGACACCGTGAAGCGAGAGCCCGGTCCCGTGCCCGTAACGGACCAGCGTCATCTCGGCGAGTATCGAGACCGCCATCTCCTGTGGGCTCTCGGCGCCGATATCGAGGCCGACCGGGCCTCGCACTCGGGCGATGTCCTCCTCGGAGAACCCCATCTCTCTCAGCCGTCCCTCGCGCAGGTCCTGAGTGCGTCGGCTCCCCATGGTCCCGATGTAGCGGACCTCGCCCTTCAGCGCTGCTTGCAGGACCGGGTCTTCATGCGCCGGGGAGTGGGAGAGGATCACCACCCAGGTCCGACGGTCGAGAGGAACCTGGCCGATCACATCATGGGGCCAGCCGACGATGATCCGTGCGTTGGGAAACCGCTCCGGGGTGGCGAAAGCGCCACGGGAGTCGATCACGGTGACCCGGTAGCCCATCTGGGCGGCGAAGCTGGCCAACGCCTGGCCGATGTGGACCGCTCCGACGATGATGAGCTCTTGTGGCGGGGCCAAGGACTCGACGAACACAGTGTGGGGTGGGTATTCCAGGCTCCGATGTTGCTCGTGATCCATGAGCAACACCGCGTCGGAGATGGCATCGGGGGAGAGGTCGGAGGGGAGGTTCCCGGCGACCACCTTGCCAATGGCGTTGAGGACCACCTTGGCGCCTATCTCTGGGCCGTCGACAAAGGTGAGAACCGACCCGTACTCCTCGCGCTCCAGGATCTGCTCGATCGCCTCGAGCGTGCTCACCATGGCTCGATGAAGACGTCGATGGTGCCACCGCACGCCATCCCAACCTCGAAGGCATCGTCGTCGGCGATCCCGTAGGTGACCGTCTTCGGCTTTCCGGTCTGGATCACGTCCTGGGCATGGAGGAACACGTCGTTCTCGACGCAGCCACCGCTGACCGATCCCTCCATGTCACCGCTGTCGGAGACCAAGAACTTGGAGCCCTCGGGCCGGGGGGCGCTGCCATGGACTCGGATCACGGTCGCCACAGCCACCTTCTTGCCCTCGTCGACCCAGCGATTTCGTACTTCGATTTGGTGTCTCATGACCTCGGCATTCCCGTCATCGACTCCAGGACCCGGATCACACTCCGGAAGTCGTTGACGCTAGCCGCGGGGAGCAACTCGTCGATGTGGGGCATGACCGCCTGCATGCCACGGGTCAGCGGTTGATAGCTCTTCCTCGCAGCGAGCGGGTTGAGCCACACCACCTGGTGCACCGATCTCGACAATCGCGCCATCTCGGATGACAACAACGCAGGATCACCGCAATCCCATCCGTCGGAGAGGATGAGGATCACCGGACCGCCCCGGGCCAGACGCCTGCTCCACACCCGGTTCCAGGTGGCTAGAGCCTCTCCGATCTTGGTTCCCCCCGACCAGTCGCGGACCCGGCCCGAAACCCGGGTCAACGCCGCCCTGGCGTCCTGTTTCTCCAGATCCTCGGTGATCCGGGTCAGCTCTGTGGAGAAGGTGAAGACCTCCACCTCGCGCAGACGTCGTTGGGCGGCGTGGGCGAACACCAGGAACAGGTCGGCGTATTTGTCCATCGAACCGGAGATGTCGGCGATGATGATCAGCGGGCGCTCCCGTTTGCGACGTCGTTTCCACTGCATCTGCATCAGGTCGCCGGTCGGCCCCACCGCCCCGTGCAGGGTGCGGCGCAGATCAGGGCGTCGCCCTTCGCCGGGAACCCAGCGTCGGGTCTGGTAGGCGGAGGGGTGCCACATCATGGCCATGACCAGACGGCGCGCCTCGCTCAGCTCCTCCTCGTCGAGGTCGGCGAAGTCCCGGCTGGCGAGACGCTCTACGGCGGAGGCCCCGCCCTGGTCTGCGGCGTCGATCTCGGCGCTTCCCCCTGATGCCTCGAGCCGGTAGGAAGCAGTGCCATGGGAAGGTGGGCTGTCCGGGTTTCGGTTGACGATCCGGGGCGGCATGATCCGGTCGAAGAAGATCTCGAATTCCTCTTCGAAGACCGGGATCTGACCAGGGTCGGTCACTGTGAGCGAGCGGAGGGCGGCTTGGGCCTGGGAGCGTCGGGACAAGTCGACCAGGGTTAGGGCCCGGGCCATGTCTGCGGTTTGATCGGAGGTGACGGTGAGGCCTCGATTGCGCAGGGCACCGGAGAACTCGGAGAGCTGGTCGATTAGACCTGGTCGTCTCATCCGACGAGGGTGTCTACTCCGGCTTCGGTGACCATGTCGATGTCGTCCTTGTACTTGAGGACGACGCCGAGGGTGCGCTCGATGGTCGGAACCGTCAACTCGCCGGCCCCGAGCAGACGAAGCGACTCGGCCCAGTCGAGGGTCTCGGCGACCCCTGGCGGCTTGAACAGCTCCATCCGGCGCAGCCGCTGCATGGCCTCGGTGATGGCGTGGGCGAGACCAGTCTCCAGCTCGGGGACCTTGCGCTTGATGATGTCCGCCTCCCGCTCCGGGCTCGGATAGTCGATCCAGTGATAGATGCAGCGTCGTTTCAGGGCGTCGTGAATCTCCCGGGTTCGGTTGGAGGTGAGGATCACGATCGGCCGCTCCTCGGCGGCGATGGTCCCAATCTCGGGGATCGTGACCTGGAAATCGGAGAGCAATTCGAGGAGGAAGGCCTCGAACTCCTCATCAGCCCGGTCCAACTCGTCGATCAGCAGCACCGGCCGGTGCCCGTCCACACTCGACTCGATCGCTTTGAGCAAGGGTCGGGCGATCAGGTACTCCCGACTCATGATGTCGTGCGGGGTGGCGCTGGCGCCTTCACCGCGGGCCTCGAGGAGACGGATCGCCATCATCTGACGGGCGTAGTCCCACTCGTAGAGGGCCTGTCCGACATCGAGGCCCTCGTAACACTGGAGCCGAATCAGGCTCTCACCGCTGATCGCCGCCAGGACCTTGGCCACCTCGGTCTTGCCGACTCCCGCCTCGCCCTCCAGGAACAAGGGCCGCCCGAGCTGGACGGAGAGATGGATGGCGACAACCAGGCTTTCGTCGGCGAAATAGTCCTGATCGTCGAGCGTCTGACCCAGAGCTTCGATTGTGGTCGGGATCACCACGATAAGACTAGGGAGGCGGCTGGCATTGGACAGGCCTGAGCCTGCGCTTGCCCTGCTACCTCCCTAGTTCAGAGTTGTTCCGTTACTTGAGGAACTCTTCGCGTGACTGCTCGGCACGGGCGGCGCCGATCGCGGTCTTGACCTTCTTCTGCTCCTCGGGGGGAGGCAGCACTGCAGTGATTCCCAGGGACTCGAACCAGAGCTCTCTGGCCCAACCTTGGGTGTGATACAGGTGCTCGTCCTCTTCTTCCTCGACCTGCTCGTAGGCGTCCTGCAACACCTTGGCGCGAGGGCCTTTGAGCCCCTGAGCGACCTCTCCGATCAGCTCCCAGTTGGCGTGATCCTTGATCTCGGCGTCGACCACACACTCGGCCGCCACCAGTTGGGCGGCTGCCATGTCGCCGGTGTCGAGAGCCATCTGCATCGCGGTGATCAATGACTCGCCCTTGAATCGGACAATGGCCCGTCCCGGAGGTTCCATCTCGGTGTCCATTTCGAGCTCGGAGAAGATCTCCTTCACGATCCGAACATGGTTCTCGGTCTCTTCGAGGTAACCCTTCCATTCCTCACGCAGGTCCTCGTTGACGGTGCAACGAATCGCCATTTCGTAAACCTGCACTCCACCCAGCTCCGTTTCCAGTGCCTGGTAGAGGAGCTCGTTTACCTGCTCATCCTTCATGTCGACCTCCAAGTCGTTCGGGGCGATTACATACCCGAAGACACGGCAGGCCAAACCAGGTCCAAGCGGGCGGAAGTTCAGATGAGTCACGAAGAGGGCCCCTCGTCGTCGTCGTCCATAGAATCGGCCCGTGTTCGGGATCACTCTCACCGTCGCCGCCTGTCTGCGCGCAGGCACCCGTGCCGATGTCGCCTGGGTAGTGGAAGCGGACGGGCTGCCAATTGCCGACTGGTCGGAGGCTCTGGTTTTCACACCCGGAGGGGGCCGGATCGGCGCCATGGCCGGTGGCGCCCTCGACAGCAAGCTGGCCGATCTCGCCGGCAGATGGAGCGCGGGTCGGCTGGTCGACGTCGAGGTCAACGAGATCGATGCCCTGATCGCCGGGCTGCCTTCGGCCGGTTCTGCGCGATGTCTCCTGGTGCCGGCCGATGCCCTGCCGGAAGCCCTGTGGGATCTGGCGGCATCTCGCCAATCGGTGTGCCTCGTCTGCCGGATGGAAGGCGACGAGGCGGTCGAGATCAGCCTCTACACCGCTGAGACTATCGGCGGGGCGGACCCGGTCGCCGAGCAGCTGTTCGCAACCGGTGCCAGCGGGTCGATTGTCCTCGAAAATGAGGTCGTGAGTGTCTTTCGTGCGGTGCCCCAACTGGTGGTCATCGGGAGCACCCCGGTCGCAGATGCCCTGATAGAGCTGGCGACGCTGGTTGGCTGGCAGACCCGGGTCCTCACCGACGCCGCGTCGGCGACAGGTGTCATCGCCACCCTTTCCCCGCTTGACAAGGTCGTGGTGACAGCGCACGACCTGGACCTTGCAGGCGCCGCCCTGATGGCCGCCCTGGAGAGTGAAGTTGGGTACATCGGGTCTCTCGGCGCCCACCGAATGCAGGAAACCCGCGCCGATTGGCTCGCCTATCGGGGGGTGACCGATCTTTCGCGCATCCATGGACCCGCCGGCTTCGATATCGGAGCCGAGTCGCCTGCCGAGATCGCAGTTTCGATCCTGGCAGAGGCCATCGCCGCCAACATCGCCGATCGTGCCCGGGCTGTGGAGTGAGCAACGGGTGCCGGTTAGACTCATGGGTCAACCATCCAATGCGATATCGCTGTCCAGGAGCACCAAATGACCGGTCAAGACGACACCACCGCTGACGTCCTGCAGTCGGTCTGGCTGACCAGTCACGACCACAACGAGCTGGACGAGGACTGCAGCCCAGGCAAGGTGTGTCGCAACATGAAAGACGTGACCTTCGACGGGTATGCCGAGCCGGGAAGCGATATAGGGGCGGCGTGGCGGGCCAAGCTGGCCCGCGAAGGCAAGCTGACCACGTCGGGTGGGTCGATCCGCGAACTGATTCTCGGTGAGGGCGAGTAGCCCTGACCGAACCGGCCAACTCCCACCAACAGGCAGTCAAGCTGTGAGCGACGACAAGGCCCTTTCACCTTCAGCCGGCGTCGGCGAGCTAACTGACCGGCTCCGCCAGGGCGGGTACCTGGCCGATCGGGGTCTGGCGACGTCGGTTTACGTGGCAATGGCCCTGGGTCGTCCCCTCCTACTCGAAGGCGAGGTCGGGGTGGGAAAGACCGAATTGGCCAAGGTGCTGGCGTCGGTGTTCGACCGCCATCTGATCCGACTTCAGTGTTACGAGGGCATCGACACCAACCAGGCCCTCTACGAATGGGACTACGCCCGACAAATGCTGCAGATCAGGGCGCTCTCCGAGCACAACCTCGCCGACGAGGCGCAGGTCGACAAGCTCTTCGGGCCCAAGTTCCTCTTGGAGCGGCCGTTGCTCACCGCGGTGCGAGAAGGCGACCGGGCCGTGCTCCTGATCGACGAGATAGACCGGGCCGACGACGAATTCGAGGCCTTCCTGCTCGAGCTGCTCTCTGATTACCAGATCACCATTCCTGAGATCGGGACCATCGTCGCTGAGGCGCCGCCGATGGTGATCCTCACCTCGAACCGCACCCGGGAGCTCCACGATGCCCTCAAGCGGCGCTGCCTGTACCACTGGGTGGGTTACCCCAGCGCCGAGCGCGAGGTGGAGATCATCCTGGTCCGCGCCCCGGAGGCCACCGAGACCCTGGCCCGCAAGGTGGTCGAAGCAGTGAACAAGCTCCGCCAACTCGACCTTGCCAAGCCACCCGGCGTTGCCGAGACGCTCGATTGGGTGGCAACCCTCAACCTCCTCGGTAGATCGGACCTCGATCCACGCACCGTGCAGGACACTCTGGGCGCTGTCGTCAAGGAACGAGACGACCTCGAGCTGGTGCTCGAGCACCTCGAGGAGATCGCCGTCGATGGCTGACCAGGACTCAGCGATCGACCTCGTGGAAGCTGTCGACGAGGCGCCGTTCGTCCGGATGCTGGTCGACTTCGGTGAGGAGCTTCGCAAAGGAGGGTTGCCCGTGGGGTCGGGCGACCTGCTGGCCTACTGCGGAGCCATGGCGTCTCTCAACCCTGGGGATCTGCTCGACCTCTACTGGGCGGGCCGGACCACGCTGGTCACACGCCGTGACCACATCCCGGTCTATGACAGGGTGTTCCGGAGCTTTTTCCTCGATGGCGGTGGGGACGTGCCCGAACCGCTCAAACTCGCCCTCAAACAGTCCACGATCGAGAACCAGTCGGTGATCGAGGTGCCGGCGACCGAGCCGGGCCGGCTGGGTAAGGACGAGGAGGAGGCCAAGCTGGGGCTGATGGCCTCCGACATCGAGATCTGGCGTCACAAATCCTTCGCCGCTTGCACAGATGATGAGTTGGCGGCTTTGCGCCGGATCATGGTCCGCACTCGGGTGATCCCGCCCCGCCGGCGCACCAGGCGCACCCATCCGACGTCGTCGGGAAGTCGGCCCGACCTGCGGCGCACCGTCCGCACCACGTTGCGGACCCACGGCGAGCCGTCCGAGCTGTTCTGGCGGCAACGCCGGCTGAAGATGCGGCCGCTGGTCCTGATCCTCGACGTGTCGGGGTCGATGGCCGACTACTCCCGCAACCTGCTCCAGTTCGCCTATTCGACCAGACACGCGACGTCCCGGGTTGAGGTGTTCTGCTTCGGCACCCGCCTCACCAGGATCACCAGGTCCTTGGAGAAGCGCCGTCCCGATGACGCCCTCGACGACGCCGCGAGGTCGGTGTTCGACTGGGAGGGCGGGACCCGCATCGGGCATGCCATCGACACCTTCGTCCGGGAGTGGGGCCGCCGGGGCATGAGCCGGGGAGCGATCGTGGTCATCTGCTCCGATGGGCTCGACCGGGGCGACCCCGCCGTGCTTGCCGGAGCTATGGAGCGACTGTCCAGGTTGAGCCACAAGGTGGTGTGGATGAACCCGCACAAGGGCCACGACCCCGACTTTCAGCCGACGACTCTTGGAATGATGGTGGCTGCCCCCTTCGTCGACCTCATCCTCTCCGGCCACGATCTGGCCAGTCTCGAGGAGTTGGCCGATCGGCTACCCGAGCTGAGATGACAGCGAGCTTTCTGTCTTGAGATGGAGCGTGTCCCTAATGGCTGAAGGCGATCGGATGATCGAGCTCGAAGAAGTAGTGGAGCTGGCAGACGCCGTGGCCGGCAGCGATGGGATCGCGACCGGGATGGGCACTCTCGGTTACGGGGCCCAGATCGTGGTCGAGGCAGACAGCAGCGACCAAGCGGTGGATCTGGCAATGGCGTTGTTCACCGCGGCGGCAGACAGGGCCGGCCTTCCCCCGTGGCCCATCACAAAGGCGGAGACCATCGCCGACGAAGACGAGTTGGTCTACGGCTTCGAGGACGATCCGGAAGGCGGGCTGTCGGGCCCGGGCGTCCTGGGGTGATCCGACTCGGCTCGTTGGCGGGCTATCCGTTCGAGGGCCCTCGCGTGCTTGCCGGTTGGACGGCCCCGGCGGTGGCAGCGGTGTTCGCTATCGCCTACAAACCCGAGCCGGTGGCCAAACCCGAGGAGTACGGGGTGCTCTATGTCGGCCACTCCGAAGACCTGTCCACGGACGGATTTCCCTTCAACCACCCGGTGGCACCCTGCTGGCTGAAGCGGGTCGACCAGAAGAGGTTCGCCCTCTACATATGCACCTACGAGGCACCGGGTGCCAAGGCGGCGCATCGTGAGCAGATCACCCGGGAGCTGATCGCGATGTACCGGCCTGGATGCAACCCGGACCAATACGACCAGGCCTGGAAGGACCAGTGGATCGGCGAGTATCAGACTCCGGGGACAACCGGGCCCCTCACCACGAACCGAGACCCGTCAGCTGGTCGCCAGGGTTAGAGGGTCAGGTCTACGCCGATTCGGCCTGTTCGGCCAGCGGAGCGTGGGCGCTCTTCCCCGGGCCGTCCGGGAAATAGCCGACCCCGTCATGCAACCGTGACCGGCGGCTCCCCGATGCGGGGAGGGCGAGACCGTGGGCCGGCACCTTCTCGGCGTCGTAGGTCGCGCCCACCACGATGCCCTCAGCCATGCCATAGAGCAGAGGCAATGCGCCGGCGACCACCCCTCCGGTGCGGTTGATGTGCTCGAGGTTTCCCTCGATGGACTCGGCGTTGCCCTTGATCGCCTGGACCAACTCGTTGCACTCCTCGAGGTTGGTGGCGACCCGGGTGAGTTGGGTGCCGACGATCCACAGATAGAGGGCCAGACCCGCAATCAGAAGCACGATGTCGACGACGCTGAAGACCACAAGCGAGTTCATGAGCGCACCTTCCCCAGAACCCGACCCAGGAACAGGTGATGCTCCAGGCCCTCTGCGAGCACGAAGTCGACCCCCGCTGCCGTTGTGTTGAGATGAGCGGCGTCAGCAGTGTTGGCCTCGGCTTGGGTGAGAGTCGCCTTGATCTCCACCACCCGGCGGTCGATGGTGCGGACCAAGAGAACGAGGATTGTGAGCAGGGCGGCGACCGCCACCACCACGGCGAGTCCCGCCCAGTTGGCGATCTGCCAGAGAGTCTCCTGTGATTCGGTGAGGGCAAAGGCCATTTTCAACCTCCCAGCCTCTGCCGGCCCCGCTTCAACCCCTCGACCACATTTATCGCCATCGTGTTGGTGGTGGCCAGATCGGCGAGCGCCGCGGTGTTGACCACCGACTGCTTCAGGCTGTCGTCGATGAGCTTGGCCTCATTGCCGATCTTGCGGGCCAAGACCAGGATCGGGACTACCAGGGCCACCACCACCAGGACGACGACGATCCCGATGATGTACCCCACCAGCCAGCCGGTATTGCCTTCGAAGAGCTCGTTCATCGCATTCTCCTAAATCGACTCGGCGAAGTCGCTGACCGGTTTGAGGCTGGCATTCACCGATCCCACCACCGCCGGCACCGTGCTCGTCTTGTCGGCGACGACACCGACGCCCCCGGTCAGGGCACGGAGCGTTTTCAACGTTGCCATCAGATGGCCGATCACCCGGATCAACCCGAGAGCCGCGGCGGCGATGATCAGAGTGGCGATCACGAGGGTCACGATTGCTTCTGCAGGCATTGGTCCTTCCTTGTCGTCAACCAAGCAACTTGCCGACCGAGCCGGCGTAGCGAACGGCGCCCAAAGCGACGTCTTCGATGGTCTGATCCGTGACAGCCAGCAGCTCGGGCACGTTGTTGACCTCGCCGATCAGGCCGACGCCTCCCGCCAGGATGTCGTCGGAGGCGCCTCGGATCCGTTCCAACGCCGACAACACCCGGTTGAGCAGGGCGATGAGAACCGGCACCACCACCAGGAGAAGAACTGCATTTCCTATCCACCACAGCATGCTTGCCTCCTCAGGCCTGGTTGGGCCGGTAGGGCAGGAAGAATCGCCGGCCGACTCGTTTGAGCGCCATCCAGGCGGCCTGGAGGGCGATGCTGAAACCGCCGGCATTCCTCTGCATCTTGATCTGATCGGGCGACAGGCCCCGGTCGAAGGCGTCGATCCGGACCTGCATGTTGGAGGCGAAGTCGCGCAACATGACCGCGCTGACGTCCGAGATCATGCCCCGGCCGTACTGCGCTGCCGCCCCGGAAAGCTGTAGGTCCTGCTCGACCTCGACTCTGGTGCCGGTGGCCGTGGGAACCAGGCGTGCGGTGAGCCCGAGGGCGGCCTGGCCACGGCCCTTGTGGTCGGCGCCGGAGGCGTCGACGACGATCGTCTTGGTGGCGTCGTCTCGGGTCATGACGTTGGCCCGACCGGCAAACTGCATTTGCACCGGTCCCAAGCGAATCGCGACATTTCCTGTGTAGTGATCGGGGCTGACCTCGTCGGTGAGCGACGCGCCCGGCAGGCAAGAAGCCACCTGGGGGATGTCCTGGCAGAACTCCCAGACCTTGTCGATCGAGAGGGGGACATCGAAGTCGTGCTTGATCAGCATGTCGCCTCCTGGGTGATGTAGCGGGCCGGGTCCTTCTCGAAGGCGACCCGGCAGCCAGGGCAGCAGAAGTAGTAGGTCTCGCCCTCGTACTCGAACAGGCGGCTGGTGCCGTCGGCGGGCACTGTCATCCCGCACACCAGGTCGATGGCGGTGCCAGGGGCCATCTCGGCGTGATGAGACTGGTCCGGCGCATGGCTGTGCGCCTCGCCGTCGCCATGGGACGGGCCGGTCGACATGGCTACCGGCACCGTCTCCGATACAGCGGTCTCCACTGGCCGCGGATTGAGCCATCCTTTTGCTCGCAGCTCCACCAGCTCGGCGAGCACGGCGACGGCGATCTCGGGATGGGAGGTGTGGCCTAGGTCGAGACCTACCGGCACCCGAACCCGATCGAGCAGCTCTCGGGAGACACCTCGGTCGGCCAGATATCCGAGAACGGCTTCCCCGCGCTTGCGTGATGCAACGAGCCCTATGAACGCGGGCTCGCCCGCGAGCGCCTGCTCGACTGCTTCCTCGTCGCCGTGGCCTTGAGTGGCGATCACCAACACCGAACTCGCCTCTACATCGGTGGCCGTGAATTTGGCGGCGTCGACCAGGTCTGCGCGCCATCCGAGTGCGGTTGCCAGATCGACCAGGGTGGTTGCCATCGGAGACCGACCCACCACCACCAGATGAGGGCTGGGGATCACGGGCTCAATGTAGAGCTCCAGTGCACCCTCGGACTGGCATGCCATCTGGACGAACATCATCCCATCGGGGAGCTCGCCAAACTGATCCGGTGTGCCGAGGAGGATGAGGCGAGGCTGGCGGTCTGCGATGACCCGCTGCGCCTCCCGGATCACCACCGGCTCGGCGCAGGCGCCTCCGATCCAGCCGTGCATCTCGCCGTCTGCGGTGATGATGGCCCGCGCCCCTTGGTGACCTGAAGACGGCGCCTGGCGCCACACCACGGTGGCCAGGGCGAACTCGACGCCCTGTCGGGACAGCTCGCTGGCTTTCTCGACCATCCGCCAGCCGTCGGCAGGTTGCGCGTTCATTCGTCGTCTGTCCTGACGGGGGGCGCCCCGCTGATGTCCTTGCCGGTCTGCAACGCCTCGTAGACCCGGTCGGGGAACACCGGCATGTCGATGTTGCGCACCCCGGTGCCCTTCAGGGCGTCGATCACCGCGTTGACGAAGGCGGCCGGCCCGCCGACGGCGGCGCATTCACCGATGCCCTTGGCCCCGATCGGGTGGTGGGGGCAGGGGGTGACGACCTCATGGAGCTCGAATCCAGGCGTCTCCCACGCAGTCGGCAGCAGGTAGTCGGTGAAGTTGGACCCGATGCAGTTGCCTTCGGCGTCGAAGGTGATGAACTGCATGTTGGCCATGGCATAGGCCTCGGTGAGGCCGCCCATGATCTGGCCTTCGACGATCATCGGGTTGATCCGAACCCCGCAGTCGTCCACCGCGACCACCCGTAGAACGTCCCAGACTCCGGTCTCGGGGTCGACCTCGACGGTGGCGATGTAACAGGCGAAAGGCCAGGTGAGGTTGGGCGGGTCGTAATAGGCCGTGTTGTCGAGACCGGGCTCCATGCCGTCAGGCATATTGGAGTAGGCAGCCACCGCGCACTCCTGGATGGTCACCCCCCGGTCGGGCTGGCTGCGCACGTAGAAGCGCCCCAGCTCCCACTCGACGTCCTCCTCAGAGATCTCGAGCAGATGGGCGGCGATCTTGCGGGCCTTGGCCCGGATCTTCCGGGAAACCATGGCGACTGCGGCTCCTGCCACCGGGGTGCTTCGGGACGCATAGGTGCCCATACCGAACGGTGCGGTGTCGGTGTCGCCCTCCTCGACGAAGATGTCTTCGGCGGGGATGCCGAGCTCGTGGGCCACGATCTGGGCCCAGGTGGTCTCATGACCCTGGCCCTGGCTCTTGGCTCCGGTGCGGAGGAGTGCCTTGCCCGTCATGTGGACCTTCAACTCAGCAGAGTCGAACATCTTGATGCCCAGGATGTCGTACTCCCTGCTGTTGCCCGCGCCCAACGGCTCGGTCATGGTGGAGATCCCGATACCCAACAAACGGCCCCTCTTGGCCGCCTCCTCCTTTTGCTTGAGGAAGTCCTGGTAGCCGATGGCTTCGAGACCCACCTCGAGGCACTTGCCGTACTGGCCAGAGTCAGTGAGGAACCCCCATGGGGTGCGGTGTGGGAAATCGTCATCGCGGACGAAGTTGATCCGTCGGAACTCGGCTTGGTCCATGCCCAGATCGTCGGCGGCGGCTTGGACCATTCGTTCCTGGAAGAACATCGCCTCGGTCACTCGGAACGAGCACCGGTAGGCGACTCCACCGGGCGCCTTGTTGGTGTACACCCCGCGTGCCACGAGATGGGCGTTGGGGATGTCGTAGCAAGCGAACGCGGAATGCATCAGCCCGATCTTGAACTTGGACGGTTGGGCATCGGAGAAGAAGGCGCCGTGGTCGGCGGTGGTCTGCATCCGCACTCCCAAGATCCGCCCGTCCTTGCGCAACGCCAGCTCACCGTGGAGGTAGACATCGCGGGCGAAGCCGGTCGAGATCAGGTTGCCGGTGCGGTCCTCGATCCACTTAACCGGCTTCTCCAGGAGAATCGACGCCAGGATCGACGCCACGTATCCCGGGTAAACCGGCACCTTGTTGCCGAACCCGCCACCGATGTCCGGGGCGATGATCCGGATCATCTGCTCGGGGAGCTCGGCCACCAGCGCCACTGCGGCCCGGATGATGTGAGGCGCTTGGGTGGTCATGTAGACCGTGAGCTTCGAGGTGGAGCGGTTGAAGTCGGCGATCGATCCGCAACATTCGATCGGTGAGGGGTGGGAGCGGGGGTAGAAGAGCTCGATCTTGGAAACGACGTCGGCTTCGGCGAACGCCCGATCCGTGCCGGATTTGTCGCCAACTTCCCAGTCGTAAATGACGTTGTTGGCCTGGTTTTCCTTGTCGTCCCGGATGAGCGGCGCCCCTTCGGCAAGCGACTGCATGGGGTTCACGATCGGGGGGAGAGGCTCGTAGTCGACCATGATCGCCTCGCAGGCGTCCTTGGCGATATATGGGTCGTCGGCGATGACGCAGGCGACCTCTTGTCCCTGGAAGCGCACCTTGTCGGTGGCGAGTACCGCCTGGGTGTCGTAGGAGAGGGTCGGCATCCAGGCCAGGTTGCGGGCCGCCATCGTCTCGCCGGTCAGCACCAGGCGAACTCCGGGCATGGCCCAGGCCTTTGAGGTGTCGATCGACCTGATCCGTGCATGGGCCAGGGGGCTGCGCAGGATCTCCATGTGCAACATCCCAGGCAGCACTATGTCGTCGACATAGTTGCCCTTGCCCCGGATGAATCGGTTGTCCTCGACCCGGCGCCGGCTGGCGCCCATACCGCCGATCTTGATCTCGTCGAGCGCCGTCACCTGATTACCTCCGCTGGCTTCATCTCATTCATCCTGGAGCTTGGTGGCGGCCCACATGACCGCCTTGACGATGTTCTGATAACCGGTGCACCGACAGAGGTTGCCGCTCAGCGCCCATCGGATCTCGTCTTCGGTGGGATTTGGGTTCTCGTCGAGCAGCGCCTTGGAGGTCATCATCATCCCCGGGGTGCAGAACCCGCACTGGAGCCCGTGCTCCTCTTTGAAGCCTTCCTGGAGGGCGTGGAGCTCGCTAGGCCCCGCCAGGCCCTCGACGGTCATCACATCGTGGCCGTCGGCCTGCACGGCGAACATGGTGCAGCTCTTAACGGGCTGGCCGTCGAAAAGAACGGTGCAGGCCCCGCAATTGCTGGTGTCGCAGCCGGTATGAGTTCCGGTGAGCTTGAACCCCTGGCGGAGCAGGTGGGCCAGGAGCAGCCGGGGCTCGACCACCGCCGACATCTCCGTGCCGTTGACCCGCATGGTGACCGTGCGCACCGGGACGTCGTCGTCGGCGACCGGGGTAAGGACCTCGTACAGGTTGCTCATATCAGGCCGCTTCCTCTTCCGATTGAAGGAGTCTGGTCAGGATCCGGGTGGTGAAGACGCGCACCACTTGTCGCTTGAACGAGGCGCTGCCGCGGTGGTCGGTTGAGGGGTCGGCAGCCTGGGCGGCAAGCTCGGCGGCTTCGCCGATCACTTCAGCGCTCAATGACCCGCCGACGAGCACCCGGGCGGCGTCGTCTGCCGAGATGGTCGACCCGCCCACGCCGGTGAGGGCAATCCCCGCCCCGGTGACTTTGCTCCCTGAGCGGTCGATGGAAACAGCTACCCCAACGGTGGCGAAGTCGCCGACCCGGCGCTCCAGCTTGAGGTAGCCGCCGGCCGGCACTCCCTGGGGTGCGGGCACGACGGCCTCGACCACGATCTCGTCGACGGCGAGGACGGTCTGGAATGGGCCCCGCACGAGCTCTTTGACCGGGATCCTGCGCCGGCCTTTCGGTCCTTGGGCCACCACCGACCCGTCGAGAGAAGCCATCACCGAGGCCCAGTCACCTTGGGGGTCGGCGTGGCATAGCGATCCGACGAGGGTGCCGCGGTTGCGCACGATGGGGTCGGCCACCAGCGGGGCGGCGGCGGCCATTGTCGGTTGGTGGGTCGCCAGCAGCGACGAGCGCTCGAGGGCGCCGTGCCGGCACAACGCCCCGACGTGCAGCGTTCCGTCGTCTCCGCGCCGGAGATAGTCCAACCCCGGCAGGCCGTTGATGTCGACAAGCATCTCCGGCGAGGCGAAGCGAAGCTTCATCATCGGGACCAGGCTCTGGCCACCGGCCAGGATCTTGGCATCTCCTCCGCCTTCAGTCAGGAGGGAGTAGGCCTCCTCGATCGACCGAGGGGCTTCGTAGCGGAATCGAGAGGGATAGATGTCTGCCTCCTTGCGTCTCTGCTCAGGTCCGCGGCCCGGTATCCGGGTCGGGCGTTCGCTCAGAAGGAAACGAGTGCGGGTCGGGGACTGCGACAGGAAGCGATTCGGCCCCGGGGTCCGGCCTTGGCTCCTGGTGAGGCGGCCACGGTCCCTGCACCGGCTGGCCTGCCGTCTTGAAATAGTCGACGATCTGCGGCCAAGCCCAGATGGTGGGGCTCTTGCCAGTCTTGGGGGCGTGCTCGATCAACTCGTACAACCGTGGGTTACCTCGACTGTGACCAGACGTCTCGACTGCCAAAGCTAAACCCCCAACTTGCTGGGATACATCGACTCTTCCTGTCAACGGTGGGCCGTTCGGCCCCTGCCCGATACTGAATCTAGGAGATCGCGCGGATCTGTGGAGCCGAAAGTGTTCAGTTTTACTGAACACTTGTGAATCGCGTCACGTGCGTCGCTCTAGCAGTTGCACCTCGTTGCCGTCCGGATCGCGATAGGTGATGAATCGGGCAGCCCCGGTGTCGGTGACTTCGCTGTCGACCGGGTCGATCCCCAACCCGGCGAGACGTGACATCTCTGCTTCGAGGTCGGGCACGCCGAATGCGATCGCGGCGGTCGGATCATCCGTTTGGCGTTCACCTTGATGAAGCCCGAAACGAGTTGTGCCATCAGTCGTCATGGTCTGCCAGGTCCCATGGCGAGGCCCGGCCTCGATCCCGAATTCCCGATACCAGGCCACCGATCGGTCGAGATCGGTGACCCAGACGAAGACGGTGTCGATGGTGAAGGTCATGACCTGAGCCTATCGGTCGGGGCGGACGACCACTTCGCTGCCGAGGGGCACGAACCGCGGGAAAGAAAGGCCCGCAGTGACCGGGCATGCCCGGGTGAGACCGCGGCGAACAACGGCTCGCCGGGTGCCACCAGCGCCACAGCCTCGTCGATGAGGGCTCGTCCGCGACGTTCCCCGTTCCCGAAGGTCTCGATGCTCATCTCGGTGCGGGATGGAGGACGGTGCCGTACCCGTCAGGTTCGAGGTCGGCGAACTCGTCGTCCGCGAGACGGCTGGCGACGAAGGCATGGCCCGAGAACGAGGCCACGGCTTCGAGGCCGTCTGGCAACGGTGGGAGATAGGTCACGGCGCCATCGACAGGAGGGAAAGCGCCTTCGGCGGCGGAGAGAAATACCGTGAGCAGGGTATGCATCGGCGGCGAGCGTACCCACGCCGACTGTTCACAGTCACCCCGATCCCGGTACCGTGATCCTCCGTGTTCGACACACTCACCAAGCGATTCGAGGGCGTCTTCAGCTCATTGCGGGGCAAGGGCCGGCTCTCGGAGAAAGACATCGACGAGGCCCTCCGTGAGGTTCGTCTCGCCCTTCTCGAGGCCGATGTCAACGTTGGTGTGGTCAAGGCATTCCTGGGGCGGGTCAAGGAGCGTGCCCTCGGCGAGGGCGTCGCCAAATCCCTGACTCCAGGCCAACAGGTGATCAAGATCGTTCACGACGAGTTGGTGATCACCTTGGGCTCGCAGCCGACCGGTCTGGTCAAGACGGCGCCGCCGCTCACCATCCTCATGGTCGGGCTTCAGGGATCGGGAAAGACCACCACCGCCGCCAAACTCGCCGGGCATCTGCGCTCCCAAGGCAAGAAGCCCCTCCTGGTTGCAGCCGATCTTCAACGCCCAGCAGCGATCGACCAGCTCGAGACATTGGGTCGACGTATCGAAGTGCCGGTTTTCTCAGATCGCAAGGGCAAGCCGGAGAAGCTGGTCAAGGCGGCCCTCAAGGAGGCGGTTCGCACCGGGCGAGACGTGGTGATCGTCGACACTGCCGGGCGGCTCCAGATCGACTCCCAATTGATGAAGGAGCTGGCCGATGTTCGCAAGGCGGCCGATCCTGACGAGGTGCTCCTCGTCGTCGACGCCATGACCGGTCAGGACGCGGTCAACGTGGCTCAGGGCTTCCAGCAACAGATCGGGCTCACCGGCGTCATCCTCGCCAAGCTCGACGGCGACGCTCGTGGTGGGGCGGCGATCTCGGTGCGAGAGGTCACCGGGGCGCCGGTCAAGTTCGCCGGTGTCGGGGAGGGGCTCGACGACCTGGAGCCCTTCTATCCGGACCGGATGGCCTCCCGGATCCTGGGGATGGGCGACGTCCTCACCCTAATCGAGAAGGCGGAATCGACCTTTGACCAGGCCGAGGCCGAGAAGACGGCGAGGAAATTGGAGAAGGGCCAGTTCACCCTCGAGGACTTCCTGGCGCAGTTCCAACAGATGAAGCGGATGGGGCCTCTGAAAGACATCCTTGCTATGCTTCCCGGCTCCGGATCGCTCCTTCGCGACATCGATGTCGATGACCGCGATCTGAGAAGGGTCGAGGCGATCATCCAGTCAATGACCCCTGAGGAGCGCCGGGACCCGAAAGTCATCGGCGGAAGCCGAAAGCGGCGAATCGCGTCCGGTTCGGGCAGCAGGCCCCAGGATGTGAATCGCCTCCTCAAGCAATTCGCCGACGCACAAAAGATGATGAAGACGCTGGCCGGAGGAAAGGGAGCCCCTTCCCTTCAGGGACTCCTGTCGGCGCAGCGAACCAAGAGGTGAGTCGATGGCCGTGAAGATGAGACTGATCCGGATGGGGAAGAAGAAATCGCCCGTCTACCGGGTCGTGGTCGTGGATGGCCGTTCCCCGCGGGATGGCCGTTATATCGAGCAGATCGGGCGTTATGACCCGCGTCAGGAACCGTCGTTGGTCGAGATCGACAACGACAAGGCGACCGAATGGCTGGCCAAGGGTGCCCAACCCACCGAAGCTGTCGAGAAGTTGCTCAACATCTCGGGAGCCTTGACCACGATGAAGGTGAAGCGGGGCCAGATCCACGTGGTGGCCGCGGCGGCCCAGAGCCGAGAGGAAGAGCCGGAGCCGGCGCCGCAGGCCCCGACTCATGAGGAGGCCGCGGAGTCGGTGGAGGCCGCCGTCGTCCCCGAAGATGCCTCCTCCGAGGAGGAATGACCGTGGCCAAGGGTGAGATAGTCGAGAGAGTCGTCACCTACGTCGTGAAGAGCATCGTCGAAGAGCCCGACGAGGTTTCGGTCACCATGGTCGAGCAGGGGCCCGACGAGGTGATTGCCGAGGTCAGAACGGCCAAGGCCGACATGGGTCGGGTCATCGGGCGGAGAGGCCGGGTGGCCAAAGCGATCCGCGCTGCCGCCGGAGCCGCCGCCGACGAAGAGGGAATCACAGCTGACGTCGAGTTCGTCGACTGAGGGTCCCGGTCACCGGGTCGGGAGACTCGGACGTCCCCACGGTCTCGAGGGGTTTCTCGGTCTCTATATAGAGCCAGAGAACGTCGTCCATTTCGATACCGGTGCCACCGTGTGGGTGAAGGATCGCCCCCATGTGGTGAAGGCGCTTCGTCGCGTGGATAAGGGCTTTCAGATCGCCTTCGAGGGCACCGGCACCCGGGAAGCCGCCGAGGAGATCAGAGGCGCCGAGGTCATGGTCAAGGGGCGGCGGGCGCTCGAGGAGGGTGAGTTCTGGCCCGAGGATCTGGTTGGTCTCGAGGCACGCAGCACCCAAGGCGATCGGATTGGGGTGGTGGTGGGCGTCGTCGCCGGACTGGCCCAGGATCGTCTGGTGGTCCTCGGTGAGGGGTCCACCTTCGAGGTGCCTTTCGTCGACGACCTCGTCCCTGTCGTCGACTTGGAGAAGCGTTACGTCGAGATTGTGACCCTCCCCGGTCTCATCGAGCCGTGATTTCGACAATCGCCCCGGCCAGGGCTCCGTCGTTTGGGCTCTCCTCGCCGACGAACAGCGAAATGGAACCGGGTGGCACGTCGAGGGTGGCCCGGAACTCACCCCAGGTCTCGGCCCAATCGGCCGCCTGGGTGTTGGTTTCGGCGACCACTTGCCCGGCGCTGGTGGCGATCACCAGGACCGTGGCCTCGAAGGTGCGGGCATAGCCACTGACTTGGACGATGGCATCCGTCTCCGTACCCTGCGAAGGCTCCAAGACCACCGCTCGATCCGAGATCGTTGCCGCTCCGGTGAAGGGCTGGATGCCCATCTGGAGCTCCACGGTCAACCCTGCAGGTGAGTTGGTGACCGTGGCCCGGGCCTGGCTCGGTGTGGCTAGGTGCAGATCGACGAACAGGCCTCCGTCCAGCGCCCTCACCACATATAGCCGCTCGACAGATGAGGTCTCCACCAATTGGTCGGTGAGCACAGTCCGTTCCAGATCGAGGTGGATGCGGAGGATCCGGCCCGAATCCAAGAACTCGACGACAACCGAGGGAGGCGTGGTGGCCGGCGCTCCCTCGTTGGTCTCGAATTCGAGAAGGAATCGTTCGCAACCCCCGTTCCCGTCCCAGGAGACGAGCCCGAGGATGTTGGCGTCCGAGGACGGTTGATCGATCCGTGCGACCTGGCCGCTCTCGATGAAATCGGTGTCTTCGGCACAACCCGCCGGTCCCTGGGTCGTGGCAATGGTGGGTGTGACGGCTGCCGTGGTCGTGGTGGTCGGAATTGTCGTCGACGTGGTTGAGGTGTTGGCGACAGGCGCACAGGCCGCCAATAGCATCAGACCCGCCAGCGCCGGAGACTGCATGCCCGCAAGGTTACGACCGGGGTTACATTTGATCGAGCAATCAAGATTCCCGATTGAATAGGAAGCCCCGATGACCGAGGCAGTGATCGTCGCCACCGCGCGCAGCCCGATCGGCCGCGCCTACAAGGGCTCGTTGATCGAGGTGAGGGCCGACGATCTGGCCGGTTTCGCTATCAATGCGTTGATGGAGAAGGTCCCCGATGTGGATCGGGCATCGGTGGTCGACGTCATGGTCGGTTGCGGGCTGACCCATCACGAGCAGGGTTTCAACCTCGCCCGCCCCGCCTCCCTGCTCGGTGGGATGCCGAAAACGGTGCCCGCCACCACCGTCAACCGGTTCTGTGCCTCTTCCTTGGAGACCATCCGAATGGCATTCCACGCCATCAGGTCGGGCGAGGGCGACACCTACGTGGCCGCCGGCTCGGAGTCCACCACCCGCACCTACGGGAAGGGATTCGACAGCGAGGACCTCAACCCCAGGTTCACCGACTCGGAACGGGATGATTTCATCAACAGTGTCTATATCCCGATGGGAAACACCGCGGAGAATGTCGCCGAGAGGCACGGGATCACCCGGGAGCGCATGGACGAGTTCGCCAAACGCTCTCAGGAACGGGCCGTGGAATCGCAGAAGAACGGTTTCTTCGACTGGGAGATCACCCCAATCGAGATCCCGGACGGCCGGACAATCAGTGCCGATGACGGTCCCCGCCCCAACACCACCATCGAGAAGCTGGCCGACCTTGAGCCTGTCTTCAAACAGGGCGGGACGGTGACCGCCGGCAACTCTTGCCCCCTGAACGACGGTTCGGCGGCGGTCCTGGTGATGTCGGAGCAACGGGCCGGGTATTTGGGCCTGACGCCGCTGGCACGGATCGTGGCCTCCTCGGTGGTGGGTCTCGAGCCGGAGTACATGGGTATGGGCCCGGTGGGCGCGGTGCGTCGGGTCCTGGCCCAGGCGGGGATGACGCTCGACGACGTCGACCTGATCGAGATCAACGAGGCGTTTGCCGCCCAGGTGCTGGCCTGTGCCGATGTCCTCGGCATCGACATGGACAAGCTCAACCCCCACGGTGGCTCGATCGCCCTGGGGCATCCCTTCGGGATGACCGGGGCACGGATCATGGGCACCCTGATCAACGGGCTTCGAGCCCAGGACAAGGCGATCGGCTTGGAGACGATGTGTGTCGGTGGAGGCCAGGGGATGGCGATGATCGTCGAACGGCTGAGCTAGAGCGCGGTCCTACCCTTCCCTGATCGTGCGGATCAACGTCGTCACCATCTTCCCCGATTACTTCGACAGCCCGCTTCGGGTGAGCATCGTGGCCAGGGCAATAGAAACCGGCGCCCTCGAGGTCAACCTCCTCGACCTCAGGGAGCATGGTTTGGGCAAGCACCGTCAGGTGGACGACGCACCATTCGGGGGCGGAGCAGGGATGGTGATGATGATCGAGCCGCTTGCCGCCGCCCTCGAACCGCTGGCGGCGTCGCATCGGGTCTTGTTCACCCCGGTCGGGCATCCGATGATACAGGCCACACTCGACGACTGGGCTGCGCGTGGGGAGGTCACCTTCGTCTGCGGACGTTACGAGGGCGTTGACCAACGGGTTGCCGATCACCTGATCGACGAGGAAGTCTCATTGGGGGACTTCGTGCTCGCCGGGGGAGAGGTCGCCGCCGCCGCCGCCATGGAAGGTATCGCCCGCCTTCTCCCCGGAGTGGTGGGAAACGCCGGCTCGATCGAGATGGAGTCGTTTCGCCACGGTCTCCTCGAAGAGCCGGTCTACACCCGACCCGCGGAGTTCAACGGCTGGGCCGTCCCCGAAGTCCTGCTGTCGGGAGACCACGGCCGGGTCGAGGAGTGGCGAGCCGAGCAGCGTCTGGAGCGGACGAGGGCGCGTCGACCTGACCTCCTGGCGGATGGCGACAAATCGGAGACCTGATACAATTTTGGGCGGGTCGGGATTATCAGACCCTTTCCGACCGCTCCTAGGAGTCCTCCAATGAACGATCTTCACCTTGTCGAGAGCGCGCACGTCCGCGACGACATCCCCGAATTCAGGCCCGGTGACACGGTCAAGGTTCACGTGCGGGTCATGGAGGCTGGCCGGGAGCGCATCCAGGTGTTCGAGGGTCTGGTCATCGCCCGCAACCGCACCGGGGCCCGGGCTTCGTTCACCGTCCGCAAGATCAGCTTCGGTGTCGGTGTCGAGCGGGTGTTCCCGGTTCACGCCCCGATCATCTCCAAGATCGAGGTGCTGCGGCGTGGTGACGTCCGCCGGTCCAAGCTGTATTACCTTCGTGACCGGGTTGGGAAATCCGCCCGGATCAAGGAGCTGCGCGACTGAGTCTGCCCACGTCGAATCAGGTAGAAGGCGCCTCAGAGGAGAGCCCCACTCCACCGAAGCGGCGATCGTTCCTTGCGGAGCTGCCCGGTCTCCTTCTCACTGCTCTCTTCATCGCCGTCGTAATCAAGACTTTCTTGATCCAGCCATTCTGGATCCCATCGGAATCGATGCTGCCCACTATCGAGGTGAACGACCGGGTGATGGTGAACAAGCTCGCTTACAAATGGGGCGAGCCGCAGCGGGGTGACGTCGTCGTTTTTCGCGACCCGCGCGAGACCGAGATCGAGGAATCCGTCCCCGAAGCTGTGATCCGGTCGGTGCTGGAGGCAGTCGGGGTGCGGACCCGGGGGAGAGATGACCTGATCAAGAGAGTCATCGGCCTTCCTGGAGAGAGCATCGAGATACGTGCCAATCAAATCGTGATCGACGGCACACCGTTGAACGAGCCATATCTCGACGATGTCGAGATGCCCGACGAAGGGCCGTTCGCGGTCGGCGTGGACGAAGTGTTCGTGATGGGGGACAACCGCAATGCCTCCTTCGATAGCCGGCGCTTCGGGCCGGTCCCCCTCGATGACCTGGTTGGACAGGCCTTCGTGACGATCTGGCCTCTGGCCCATTTTGGTGGTTTCTGAAAAACCCGATCCCTAGTGGCTGTTTAGGGATTCGTGGCGTCATATGATCGCCACCAACGTGTGAAGAGGAGTGCATGGAAGAGGACCTGGAGCGCTACGAGTCCGAAGTAGAGCTCAAGATCTACAAGGAGTACCACGACGTCCTCCCGATGTTTCGCTATGTCGTGGAGACCGAGCGTCGCTTCTATCTGGCCAACGAGGTCGATCTCGAGGTCCGCGAAGCCAACGGCTCCATCTTCTTCGAGGTCGAGATGCGTGACGCCTGGGTCTGGGACATGTTCCGCCCCGCCCGCTTCCTCCAGCACGTCAAGGTCCTCACCTTTCGCGATGTGAACGTGGAGGAGTTGGAACAGCAAGAGCTGTCGATCTGAGCAACACCCAGGCTGTGGGCCAATTGGGGGAGCTGCTCACCCGTTGGTTTCTCGACGATCACGGTCTTCGGGTGATAGCCACCAATGTCCGAGTCGACCGTGGCGAGATAGACATCCTGGCTCTGGACCGCGGGGAACGGGTGGCGGTCGAGGTCAGGACCATCACCGGCTACGGGGAGCCAATCGACGCGGCCGACCCGGCCAAGAGGCAAAAGGTGCGTCGACTCGCTTCGAAAGCGGGCGCAAGCCGGGTGGACTTCGTCGGCGTCAGGATCGATCCGGCTGCCGTCGTTTTCCATTGGGTGCCCGGCGGGGTTTGACACCCGTTTTCAATACTCCCTAGCTTCTGGAACATGGTCAGCTCCTCCAACGCGATAACAGTCGAAGGTCTGGTCAAGCACTACAAGAAGGCCAAGGCGCTCGATGGTCTCGACTTCACCGTCCCCTCCGGTGCCATCACCGGATTCCTCGGTCCCAATGGTGCCGGCAAGACCACCACCTTCCGCGCTTTGCTCGGCCTGACCCGGCCCAACGCCGGGCGCATCGAGATCCTCGGTCATCATGTGCCGGCCGAGCTCAAAGCGGTCACCAAGCAGGTCGGAGCGATCATCGAGGAGCCGGGTCTGATCCGAGCCTTAGGGGGCAGGAACAATCTCGAGGTGGCCGCGGACACTTTGGGTTTCGGCCATGAGCGGATCGGCGAGTTGCTCGAGTTCGTCGAGCTGACCCAGGACGCCAAGCGACGCGTCGAGGAGTACTCCAAAGGGATGCGCCAGCGTCTCGCTCTGGCCGCAGCCCTCCTCGGCGAGCCGGAGTTGCTTCTGATGGACGAGCCCCTCGACGGGCTCGACCCTTCGGGGCAGCGCGGGTTCAGGGAACGCCTCCGACAGATCGCAGACGAGGGCCGCACCGTCGTCGTCTCGAGTCACGATCTTGCCGACATCGAGGCACTCGCCGATTACGTAGTCGTCATCAACCACGGCCGTCTGGTGGTCCAGGGCACACTCGATGAGCTACTCGGGGGGTCAGGTGGTACCCGGGTGGTCATCGCCGATCCGGCAGCCGCCATCGCCGCGCTCACCGCGGCGGGGATCGAGGCCGTCGCCGAGTCGAATGGCCTGACCGTGCATGAGGAGGATGGCAGCCGGATCGTCGAGGTGCTGGCCCGATCCGGGATCTACCCGCGTGAGGTGGCTTCGATCCGGAGCTCATTGGAATCGGTCTTCCTCGGCATGACGACTGAGGCGACATCGTGAGTCTCGTTCACGCCGAGTACCTCAAGATCAGCCGGCGCAAGCTCTATCCGGTCATGGTCCTCATCCTCGGGTTCCTGGTTGCGTTGACCGCCTTCTTTCTCCTCATCTTCGGCCAGATCGCCCCGGAGCTCGCCGAGGATGTCCCGGTGCTCACCAAGCCGGGCGCCTATCTCATCGGGGCACAACAGGTCGCCGGCCAAACCTGGTTCCCGCTTATCCTCGCCGTAGTCTTGATCGGCGCCGATTTGAGCTCGACGGTATGGGCCACCTCGCTCACCCGTCACCCGAGCAAACCCGCCCACATCGGGGCGAGAATCCTGGTGGTCGGAGTGGCGTCATGGGTGGCGATGTTGTTGGGGACCGGCGGTTGGGCGGCGGTCGTTGCCATCGCCTCCCCCGGTGAGGGAAGCCCCTCGCTGACCGATTGGCTCGACGTCGTGTGGAAAGTGGGGGTGATCCAGGTCGCCTGGGTGGCGATCGGGATGGGGGCCATCGCCATGTTGAGATCGGTGGGCCCCGCGATCGGAGCCGCTATCGCTTTCTCCTTCGCCGAGGGCATCCTTGCCATTTGGGCCCCCTATCAGAACGTCTCGCTCTCCGCGGCCACCAACGGCTTGTTCGGTGTCGACATCGGCGGCACTTTCGGCTCCTTCGTCCCCGGAAGCGACCTCAGTCAACTTCATGCCATTGTGATCATCGTCGGATGGACCCTCTTGGGGCTCGGCCTCACCTGGTGGGGTCTTCAGCGTCGCGACGCCTGAGCGGCACCGAATCGCCTCCGCATCTCCTTGTGCCAGCAGCCGTGATGCCAGTGCCGGCGCAGGTCCGGCTCGTCATCGGGAACGACCACGAGATGAAAGACGCCTGGCGGAATGGTGTTCTGACAGCCGGGGCAGAGGTAGTCCTTGCGTGCGGCGTATGGCTGAACGGGGGTGACCGTCACCCCGAGAAGATCGCCCATGCCACCACCGCCAAGATCGCAACGAGAGCGATGACCATTGCCGCGATGTCGGCTGCGCTCTTGTTCTGCTCGCGAAACGGGTTGAAGCCCACCCTTGAACGGTAACGGTCCTGGCATCGGTCTACCGTCACCGCCGTGACGTGGCTTTCCGTCGAAGATCGGGGTCAGGTGCGTTGGATGACCATCGACCGGCCCGAGCGCAAGAACGCCATCCCCTTCGATGGCTGGTCCGAGCTCCTATCGGCATTCGAGGGCTTTGAGGGCTCGGAGCAGCGGGTCCTGGTGGTGACCGGCGCCGGTGGCGAGTTTTGTGCAGGGGCCGATCTCGATCCATCCGGCCTCGGCGAAGTGCAGTCGATCACCGATCGTCATCAAAGGATGAAGGAAATTGGATCGGCGGCCTTCGCCCTGCATCGCCTCACCAAACCCGCCATCGCCGCGGTTGATGGGGTTGCGGTGGGTGCCGGGATGAACCTAGCCCTCGGCTGTGACCTGGTGGTGGCTACCGAGCGGGCCCGATTCTCCGAGATCTTCGTCAAACGGGGGCTCACGGTCGACTTCGGCGGATCGTGGCTGCTGCCTCGGATCGTGGGTCTGCAACGAGCCAAGGAATTGGCGCTGTCGGGGCGGATCATCGACGCCGGGGAGGCGCTTTCCATCGGCCTGGTGCTGGAGGTGGTCCCGGTTGATGACCTGGGCACACGGGTCGCCGAATTGGCCGAAGCGCTCCTCGCCGGAGCTCCGCTCGGTCAGATGTTCGCCAAGCAGACCATCAACGCCTCCTTCGAATCGAGTTTTTCCGACGCCCTGGGTTGGGAGGGTCAGGCCCAATCCGTCGCCCTGGGAACGGAAGACATGGCCGAAGGTGTGGCAGCCTTCCTGGAGAAGCGCGACCCAGTGTGGAAGGGCAAGTAGCTGTTTCTCCCCCCAGGAGAGCGAGGTCCTGTTTCTGCCCCTAGGAGCGAAGCGAGGTCCTGTTTCTCCCCCAGGAGCGAAGCGACGTTGGGGGGAGAACCGGCGAAGCCGGGGAGGGGGGCTACCCCTCCCCGATGTCCTCGTCCCACAACTCGGGGTTGGCCGCGATGAAGCCTTCCATCATGGTCACGCAACGTTGATCGTCGATCACCACGACTTCGACACCGCGCGACCGAAGCAGGTCCTCGGCCCCCAGGAAGGTCCGGTTCTCACCGATCACCACCTTGGGTATCCCGTAGAGGAGGATGGCTCCGGTGCACATGTCACAGGGGGAGAGGGTGGTGTAGATGATGGCTTTCCTGTAGGCGCTCGCCGGGAGACGTCCCGCATTCTCCAGGGCGTCCATTTCGCCATGGAGGGTCGGGCTTCCCTTCTGAATACGCCGGTTGTGTCCACGACCGACGATCTGATCATCGACCACCAACACCGACCCGATCGGTATACCGCCTTCAGCCAGGCCTCGTTCCGCCTCGTCGATGGCGGCTTCGAGGAAGGGGTCGGTCACGGAGACGATGGTACGTCTCCGTGACCTGTCCTTGCCCTAGTGATCAACCCTCGAGCGAGGCCACGAACTCGTCGGTGTACTTCTCGTAGAGGGCAATCGCAGCCGGGTCGTTCAACCACTGACCGCCTGAGCCATACATTGTCGCCATGTCATCGGGATGATTCGCATTGACCCAGCTCCTGAACATGGCAGAGGCCACCCTCATCCCGTCGTCGCTGATTTCCCCATTGTCGGTCTCGACCACGGATTGGATCTGCCCCTCGGCGACCAGGATCTCATAGATGTTGTTCGTTACCGGCTCGAGACCGAGTGCCAGAATCCAGTCGGTCTGGCGAATGAATGGGCAGGCGACCAGGGTGCCGGCGGAGTCGGTGGATATCTCTTCACATCCCTGGTTGATTTCCGCCCACCCGACCGCGCGGTCCCAGTCGGTGCCCGACGTCCAAGCTGCCAAACCGCGCAGGTTTCCTTCCGTATCAGGAGCAAAAAGCTCCCATAGGGCTTTCCCATCATGCTCGGCTTGAGCATCCATGTATGCAGTGGCGACCGAGACGGGCGAGGCCACCCCGCTTTCCCTGTTGACCAGGATCCCCAGGGCCACAAGCGCGATCACGGTCATCGCCACCACAAGTGCAACCCGGGGTCTTCGGCTGGGACCTTCTGGGCTCAACTCGATTGTTTCGACATCAGTCATGACGCTGCTCCTTGTAGATAGGTGTGCGAGGCGCTCCATGTCCAAAGTCTCGACCGGGTCGAACAAATCCAGAGAGGGAACCGGATTCGCCTTGGCGAACAGGGCAGCGATCTGATCTTCGTTGGTCATGATCCACCTCCTTTCTCAGCAGCGGGGGGGTTGACGATCTTTGGTAATTCTTTGGTACTCATTGGCAAGATTGCGCCGGGCCCGATAGGCGCGTTGCTTGACGGCGCTGGTCTCGATCCCCAGGACAACAGCCACGTCGGCGTGTGACAGCTCCTCCCAAAGCGTCAGTCGCAGCACTTCCTGATCGATCGACGTCAGCCGGGACGAGGCTTTGATCACCAACCGGTACTCCTCGTTTCTGACCAGAAGAACGTCCGGGGAAGGCGTTTCGATATCGGCCAGACCGCTTAGTCGCTCGACGAGTCTTCGGCTCCGCGCCTTGTGCCGCCATTGGTGGGAGAGGACCCGATAGGCGACGCCGTAAAGCCAGGGGAGGGCAGCTTCTCCATCGGGGATCTGCTCTATTTTTCTCCACGCGACCAAGAAGGTCTCGGCGACTGCGTCGGCAACATGGGATCCATCCGTGCGGCGGGTGCAATAGGCACGGAGGTGCTTGTCGTAGCGCCGGTAGATCTCAGCGAATCTCGCTTCCTCGTCCGACATGATCTGCCCTTTGCGGGTACCAACCTTCATCAAAGATGTCAACGCCCGGCCGATTCAACAGGTAACCGGATTCAGCCGAGTGACCAACCAACCCATCCGGGCATTGATGGGGTTGAGAGCAACCGGGGGGTTGCCCGGCTGATCCCACGGCCCGCGGACGTGGGGCCAGCAACCCAACTCTCTTCGAGCCGCTAGGTGGGATCGCATGCCAGGAGACCGAGCCCCGAAGGGGAGTCCATCGAAGTCATCCTCTGGTGGATCTCCGACGGCCTTCCCTCCTCGTGAGCCCGGTCTAGGGGGTGGGTAGCGGGCGTTGCCCCGCAAAGGCCTCCAAGACCTCTGTTGCCGCCGGCTCGTCACGGACCAGATAGGAGATCCCGCCCTCCTCGACCCCGGTCACCGGGAGGGTGACCGAGTCGGTCTCGCTCGCCGAGCGCATGGCCCAGCCGGTGGCGGCCAGCGTGAAGAGGCTCAGGTTTGAGTCGGCGGTCAGGTTCGAGCCGACGGCTCCCATCACCCATGGGCTCCGCACCAGGCCTGACACCGAAGATGCCTCCGCCATGATCTTGGTCAACACCTCACGCTGGCGGGCCGCACGTGCGATGTCGCCGCCCCCTTGTGCCACCCACTCACCGTCCCGGAGCTCTTCGTAGCTTCGGGACCGGGCGTAGGCGAGGGCGGTGGCTCCGTCAACTGTCTGGGTCCCGGCCGCGATGTCCAGGCCGGATTTGGCATCACGAGCCGGATACGGAATGTCGAGCTCGATCCCTCCGACGGCGTCGACGATGCCGGCGAAACCGGCGAACTCCACCTCCAGATAGTGGTTGGGCCGGATCCCGGTCGCTTCGGCCACGGTCTCGACCAGGAGGTCGGGACCGCCGAAGGCATAGGCGGCATTGACCTTGTTGGTGCCCTCTCCCGGTATGTCAACCTTGAGGTCGCGAGGGATCGAGAGGAGCTGGCGGCGGCCGTTGGCAACCTGGGCGAGGATGATGACGTCGGCCCGCGCCCCGGCGAAGTCGCCGAAGCTCCCCTCCAGGTCGTCAGGCAGGTTTTCCCTGCTGTCGCTGCCAACTATCAGATAGACGCCATCACCTTCGGCGAGAGAGGGCAGGTTCCCGGCGTCACCCATCTGGAAGTCGGCGATGACCGCCATGGCGAGGAGGGCGGCGGTGCCCAAAACCAGCAGCAGGAGGATGCGGATGAACCAACGCTGGCCCGTGCTGAAGCGACGACGTCGACGACCTTTGGCAGGTGGGGCAGCTTGTGCAAGATGCTGATGGCTCATGACGGCCTTCCAAGTGAAACGTCTGGTGGAGCGACCAGCACGGTAACCCCGGGCCCCGAGTTAGTCCGGCTGCCAGTGACAGAGACCCCTTCAAACCGACCCACTGGCTCCGTACTTTCACTATGTATGCGGCTACGACTTCGGTGGCGCTGGTGGGGGGTGAGGCACGACCG
>JBBDQO010000063.1:0-36245 GCA_040905925.1 Acidimicrobiia bacterium
CTTCGAGAAGCTGATCGCAAGCAGCCGGTAGAAGATCCGGTGGAAGCGACGGTAGAAGAGCGTGAGGAGACGGTAGAAGCCCTGGTCAGCAGATCGCTGACCAGGGCTTTCAGTAGCGGGGGCGGGATTTGAACCCGCGACCTTCGGGTTATGAGGAGTGCAACCAAGCCTGTGACCTGGGGAAACGCACGAAAGGCCTGCTCAGACCACGTTTTCACTTCGCGTCATTTCGCGTTCTGTCCCCTCCCATCGCACCCTCTCGCGCGATGGACGCGCGATGGACGGGCCCACAGGGAGCGAAGCCCGGTCCGAAAACGACGGTCGGCGGCACCGCCGGCTGGCGGGCCGGCGAGGAGCAGGATGGCCTCGGCTGGGTCGGCGGCGAAGTCATCGCTTCTCGAACGGAGCGCCCGCGTGGGTGAGGAGCGACGCGACGCGGTCAGAGTGTTGACCGGCTCCGAAAGCGAGGAGCCGCTGCGCTCGGGATGCGCCTACATACAGCACTCTCCGAGCTTCTCGGTTGACGTCTTGCTCCCACTCGTCGAGCACGTCGAGACCGTTGGTCTTGCGCAGATCGGCTAGCGGCAGCGCAAGCAGCACGGCTTCGAACTCCATCCCTTTGGCACCGTGAACAGTGCCGTAGCGCATATCGGGAGAATCGGGTCCCGGCGCCACACTGCAGGCCGCCCAGACGTCCGCGTTCGGCTTCCTGACGCGTTGTGAGAGCGAGAGGTGTGTGATCGGCAGGGATCCGAGTGTCGCTTGGAGTTGGCTCCGCGCTGCCGCCCCAAACGCGTCCGCGGTGGAGGTCAAAGCCGTTCGAGCCACCAGGGCTGCAACGGCCTGACGAAGCCACTCGGCCGGCCGGCCGAGGGCGTCGAGCTGTTCCCCGGGGCTGTTCGTTCGGAGGTCATCCGGCCAGTCGACGAGGCTGAGAATGATTCGCTCGATCACCTGTACCGCCTGAAGGCGCCGATCGGAGTCTGCCGAGTGTCGAATGACGCTGCACTCGGCGGCCAATCGATTGCCAATCGCTCGAGAACCGCCTTCAGCAGGAGATGCGCCTGCAGCTGCCATCGCGTCCCTTCGGCCGTGCGCGAGCACTATGGCCGATTCAAGAGGAACACCGAACTCGTCCAGGGCGGCCGCGAACTTCTTCCGCTGGTCATCGGGTGCACCGCTCAAGACGAGGACAGGAGCGCAGCTCCCTTTGTTGGCGGGAGCGACCACACCTGTTGACCGGAGCGCCGTCACAGCCGTGCAAATCGAGGTCGTCGACCGGTAATTGGTGACGAGGCTGGCGCACGAAACAGGACCATAGGAGTCGCGGTAGTCAAGGAATAGTTTGGGGTCGCTACCACGGAACTCGAAGATGGCTTGATCCGGGTCGGCGACCACAACTGTCAGCACACCTGCGTCACCGATGCGTCTGATGACATCCAGCTCGGCCTGATCGCAGTCCTGCCCTTCATCGACGAGCAGCTCGCCGAACCGGCAGGCAATACGTGCGAGGATGTCCGGGCCGGCGCTGCCGGAGAGCAGCTCATCGGCCTTGATCCGCGCGGCGCTGGCGTCGTACGTGCCGTGGTCGGTGAGACCTTTGGTCTTCGCCCGGGCTACTTTCGTGAGCGCGTCGAGCGCTCCGGCCTTCTTGACTTGTGCGAGATAGGGCGCATCGCTGCCGAGACCCGACTCGTTTATGGCCACGGTGCCTCCCGCATCGATACGGAAGGCGCTGAGCGGGATCCCAGAGCCGGCCGGATTCTTCAGTCGCACCGTTGACCACTGCTCGGGCAGGTCATCCCATGATGCCCAATAGCTCGGTGGTCGACCCAGGCGGGCGGTCTCCGCTGGGGTCACGATGAAGCGGTGGAGAAACGAGTCGATGGTGCCAACGAAGTGAGGCGCTTTAAGTAACCCGGGCATCTGGTGGGTCCGCCTTCGGACTTCGTCCACCGCTGCGTTGGTGAAGGACACCAGCGCGATGCCCTTGTCGGATTGGGAGGCGGACGCAAGGAACCGTGCCACGAGTGCTCGCGTCTTGCCGGAGCCGGGCCCAGCCTCCACCACCCTGACCGTCTGGTCGAGCAGCACCTTTTGCTCTTCGGACAGCTCAGATGGTTCCATCGGCGTCCTTCGCGGTGGCTGCCTCGGGGGGCGGGATCGTCGCTGAGCGGATGGCGGCGTCAAGATATGCGGGGATCACGAAGTTCGCGCCGCCGTTGCCTTCGATCAGTGACGCGATGACGTGGGCGAAGTCGCCTTTGCCGATGTCGAGCCTCTTGTTCTTAAGCGCATCGCTGAAGGCCTTAGCCCGCTGCTCGGCGGTTGCTGGAGGGGCGGGTGCTATGGCGTCCCACTTCGTGCCTGACTGCGGATGCTGCTTGAGGTAGGCGTCGCGTAACACTGCCTCGTTGGCGATCGCGGCGTAGAGCTCGGCTTCCAGGGTGGTTGCACCGACATGAACGGAGAGGCGCCCATCCTGCACATACCCGGGAAAGGTCCCATGGATCGACGTTCTGCGTTTGTCCCCGGCACCTCCGTCGCCGTCTGTCACGACCACGACGCGGTCCACGAGCGGCGAGTCGGGAGGCAGGAGCAGGAGGAGGTATGGAAGGAAGTCCACGCCGTCCACTGGAACGATCGATATAGCCCGGAATTGCTCTCGCAACTGGCGATTGCTGCCGCCGTTGGGTGTGTCTTGCGAGGTTGGATAGACGACATGCTCGGCCAGCACTCGCATCAGCATGGCCTCAGCGATGCCTTCGACAAGAATCACCTGTCGCGCAAACAACAGCGCCGCGCGGGTCGCGTCAAGGTACCGGTCGATCTTGCGGCGATCTGAGTCTTCGAGAGGCACCGAGGCCAGAGCCACGGAAGTAGTCTCGAGGTGCCGCGTACCCGACGAGGCATGTGAACCGTCCATCTCAAGCGGCTTCGGCTCGTCTACGACTACCCGTTCCCGACCGCGTACCACTACCACGTCGGTGATCGAGACGCTGCTCGCAAGGTGAGGGGAGTGGGTGGTGGCGACAACCTGTACACGACCCGCGGGTCGCACAGAGTCCTCCTGGGCCGAGATAGCACTGGCCTTTGCCTGCTCCAACAGGTAGCTCAGCAAGACCGACTGCAACTGGGGATGGAGATGCGCCTCAGGTTCTTCAACCAATAGAACGGTCAGGTCGAAGTCAGCCGCACGTTCCAACTCAAGGACCACGGTTGCGATGTACAGCAGGTTCGCGTAGCCGAGCCCTGAGCCCAGGAGGTCAGTCGGCGTGAGACCGAATGCTGCCATGTGCAGGCGAAGGGCACGGGTGAGTCGCCGGAGCCGCTGGTCAGCGTGCGTGACGCCGACAATCCGATGCCTAACAGGCTCCGTCACCGAGGTGAGATGCGTCTGTACTCCTTCGACCACCTTGCGCGTGGCCGGATCCTGGGCCAACTCGCCAAGCGACTGGTTCGCCGATCCCTCGAATGCCGTGATCTCTTCCGCCGTCGCCACGACCTGGAAGATGTCGGCAAGGCGATTGCCGTCAGCAGAATCGAGTGCGCTCGCCGCGTCGCGCAAAGGTGGCAGGTAGACATGAACAATTCGCTCTCGCAGTTCGGGTTCGGGATCTGGCACCTGACTCTCGCCGACCGAGTGGCTCAGCCGCTGCCTGCGCGGTCGATCTGGGTCGGTGTCGAAACGGATCGTGTGCACAAGCCGACGGTGCTTGTCAACGAGTGACGGGGCAAAGAGAGCGTCTTCGCCCGTCGTCAAGTCGACATAGCTACGCGAGACCTCGATGCGTGTGCCATCCGGCTGTCCGTAACTGAGATCGCGATCGCGATCGAACCAGAGGCCGCCGCGACCAGATGCCGGTGGGAGGGCAGCTCGGATAGCGTCGATGATGTTGCTCTTGCCAGCGTCGTTCTCGCCCACCAGCAGCGTCAGATGTTCCGAGAGCTCGACAGTCGTGTCGTAGCAGGAACGGAAGTTCCGGATGACGAGGGTTCCCAACCTCATCTCTGCGCCTCGCTCAGCTGCCGGCCCCATGAGCAGTCGCTCACGTAGCCGCCAGCCCGTCCCATGGGACGAGTCTGCCTGTCCTCGGCGTGCAATCTGACTCCTTTCGCGCGTTGCGCGCGGCCGGTGCCCCAGTCTTGGCGGACCACCCTTCTGCACATGTCACCGAACATCACCACTCCTTTGCGGGTATCAACATTGCACGCCGGGCTCCCTGCAGTCATCAACTCATTCAAACGACTTCTCGGCGTAGGAGGGCGCCTGCCCGACGAGATCCTCTGCTCGTCGCACAAGTCGAGTGTCAGTTGGATCTCCGGCTTCGCCCGATGCCGGTCTCGGTGCGGCATGACACTCGCTTGACAGGGTGGCTGACACTCCGCTGACAGGGTTGCCAGAGACGCTCCGTCTCGTGAATGACGCGAGAGGAGCAGGTGATAGCCCCGAGACGCCCATGCGGGTGGCGGAGTCTGAGCTGATCCGCAGGCTTGATGCCGAGTGGCGGGTGCTCGCACCTTCACGCGTCCTGAGGGATCGGCTTCATAAATGGGCAGCCGAGGATCATCGGCTCGCGTTCGATGACGGAGATCAGCTGGTGATGGCCGCGCAGAGGCGCGATGTGTCGAGTTGGGCGGACCGAGATCAGGTGCTCGCCGCACTACTCGAACGAGCCTCTGACGACGCTCTCGCCAGACGGGTCGCGCTCCAGGTGGTGCTTCCTGGGTTGAAGAGCCTGATCAACGGCATCCGCGGCTGGGATGTTGAGGAGCGAGCGGCCCGGGTCGTGGCCACGGCGTTGGACGTGATCTCTTGGTGTGCCACCGAGCCGGCGGGCACGCCACCGGGCTTCCGCATCTATACGAATACGAGGCGCCGCGTTCTGCGGTCGGCGATTCGGGCTCGATCGGAGCCAATCACATTCGTCGACGACTACTCCGGCCTCGATGCTGGGAGGGACACCACCGAGGGCACGGCCGAAGCCCAGCGGTTTGACCAACTGGTGGAGTGGGTGCGACAGCGTGGACGGGTTCGAGAGGATGCCGCTCGCCTGGTCGTGCTGACACGAGCCGCCGGCGTGTCGGTCGATGAGCTGGCAGCGGTCGAGGAGGTGGACCCTCACACGCTACGCCAGCGTCGTCTACGCGCCGAGCGTCGTGTCCGACAGAGCCTGACCCTCGCCCGCTGACCATATGCGATCCGAATGCGCGTCGCGTCCCTCTCCACCACCCGCCCCTTACCTCCGGAAACCGCCATCACGCCGACTCCGATGGGCGACGGAAAGGACGAAACCATGAAAGCCTTCTCACCACGCCAACCGAACGGCACACAGCCCGGCCCCCACCATCCTCAGCCCGGCACCGACGCTCACACGTTGACCGACATCGAACTGGACGAGCGCATCCGTGGCGGCTGGGACGTCTGGTGTGAGCTGCTCGACGACCTGCTCAGCACCGGTGGGATGTTGCCGTCGAGGGAGCTGGCGGGGCGAGTGGCGGGCTTCTTCGAGGGCGAGTACTGGCGGGCCGAGGACGCTCGAGTGGAGGCGTTGCGCCGTCACATCGCGTCCCAGACCCTCCGACGGTGCCGTGTGACGGATCAGTCGAGGGGGATCCGATGACCGCCGAGTCGGGTCGAGAAGTGTTTCGCGGCGAGCGGCGCTTCCGCCCGGGGTTGAGCCCGGCGTTGACCGTCCGGGTCTTGCGCGTCGCCTTGTGGATTCTGGTGGTGTCGGGTCCGGTAGCGGCACTCGTCGTGGCGACGCAAGTGTCGTCACTCCGTGAACGACTCGACGTCGCCGACCGCGCGGCTGGTGTGGAAGTACCTCTCGACACTTCCGGGGCGGAGGGCTTCGCCGAACTGTTCATCGCCACCTACCTCGGCGCCGGCGAGGACTTGACCGATGGCCTCGACATCCTTCTAGATGGTGTTTCGCTGGACGGGGTCGAGGACGGCTCGTGGTCGGTGGCGAGGACAACGAGCCTCGGGGCCGAGGAGGTCGGCCCGGGCTACTACGCGGTGACGGTGGCTGCGGAGGTTCTCGCGACGGCGGAGATGTCAGACGGATCGCCGGTGTGGGTCCCGGTGGGCACCCGCTTCTACTCGGTTGGTGTGGTAGAGACGTCTGCCGGATTCGCGATCACCGGTCTACCCGCCTTGATGCCGGCACCCGCCGGAGCCGCTGCACCGGAGCTACTGATCCGCCGCCTCGATGGGCTCGACGCCGCACCCGGGTTGGAGGGAATGCTGCCCCGTTTCCTGGCAGCGTTCCTCACGGGCAACGGGGAGCTGACCCGGTACACCTCGCCTTCCGCGCACATTTTCCCGGTCCGGCCACCCCCGTTCGCAAGCGTTGAGATTCTCCAGGCTGGCCTGGTCGACACAGGGGACGGCTTCACGCGGGTCGCCGCCGTTGTCCGGGCGACCGACTCCTCGGGCCGGGCACAGGTCCTCGAGTACTGGCTGTTGGTCTCGCAGCGTGACGGCCGCTGGGAGGTGTCGGAGCTCCTGCCCGCACCGTCACTCGCTCCATCCGAAAGCGATTGAGAGGAGACACGAATGATCGATACGGCAGAGACCGTGGTTGGGAACCTGACGAATCTGGTGATCGGGGCCGCGGTGCTGATCGCCATCGGCATGATCTTGTGGTCCTGGCTGGTGAAACGGACCGTGTCGGCGGTGATCGGGGTGATCATCCTGGCCGCAATCGTCCTCTTCGCCATCAACGCCACCGACTGGCTCCAGGAGAAGGTGGCCGAGGACGTCGGCGCCCTGGCGCCACCCGCCCATGCCATAGCAGCGGTGTCGTCGACCGACGGGTCGGTCTGATCGAAGCGAACCATGGACGTCGACGTTTACCACTCCTACACCCAGGCGCTCCGCCACCCGGTGATCATCGGCCACGTCGCCGGCTGGCGGCTCCCGTGGGCGCTGTCGGCGTCGCAGCTGGGTGCGGTCGCCGGGATCAGCGGGCTTCTGTTGCTGACCCGACCGGTGTGGGCACATCTCGGGGCGGTGGGGAACCTGGCGGTGTTCGTGCTGGGAGCGGCGGGGTCGGGGTGGGCGGTGCGGCATTGGAGGATCGAGGGCCGCTCCCCGTTCCTGGTGGCGGCCGGTGTCGCCACCGTGCTCCTGTCGCCGGGATCGAGACGCGGGGTACGCAACGGGGCGCCGGTCAGCCGCCCGCGGCCGACCGGCAGCCACCCGGTGGGTGTCGTGATCGGACCAACCCCTGCGAACCTCGGGGGGCGGACCAGTGGCTAACCCGCTGCCGGTGCTCGGGATCACCGGCCATCTGTTGTGGGGTGCCGACGGTGCGGTCTGGGGGTGCTTCGAGGTGGAGCCGTTCGCGTATCCGCACCGTTCGGTGCGTGACGCCCGGGAGGTGCATGCCCGCACCACCGCTGCGCTTCTCGGTCTCCCGGCCCACTCCCTGATCCTGTCGATCGCCGGTGAGGTCTCCCGAGAGGAACTCGAACAGCGGATCGGCGGCGACGAGCACCTCGGGCGGGCACCTGGGTGGGCCGGGACGGCACGGCGCACAGCCAGCCGCCTCGCCGCCGAACCGGTGTACGAGCGCCGCTGGTTCCTCGCCGTGCAGCTTCCCGATGCGCCGGATGGTCGCCGCATGTTGGATCGGTTCCGGGCGGCGGCATCGGACGTGGGTTCGGCGTTCGGCAGCCCGACTCCAACCCCGGGGCGGGGCCAGGTGGCGTTGGCGTTGTCGCAGGCGGGCTCCCTGGCGGATCAACTGTCGCAGCATCTCCGCATGCGGCCGCTCGACGCCGGACAGGTCCGTTGGCTCTATCAACGGGCGGTCCTGCGTGGGCTGGTCGACCCGCCGCTCCCCCAACGCCCGAACGTGGATCGGGTGTCGGTGGTCAGGTTGGACCGCGACTCCGTCTACTACGAGGGCGGCCGCCGCACCGACCCGTATCGGCCGTCGCATTGGCGGTACCTGACCATCGAACACCCCGACCACGGGACCGGCCATCAGGCGTTCTCATGTCTGGCGGAGACCCCACCGGCGTGGACGTTCCCGTACGGGTCTGGGGAGTGGCTGTGGCATCTCGACGATCAGCTTCCGTTCCCGGTCGACTGGGCGGTCCGGGTCGAGCGGGTGGACAACCAGACCGCCCGCCGGCGGGCGTTGCGGGCCAAGCGGAACCTGGTGGGCCAGTTGACCGAACCGGGTGGCGACCCGGCCGGTCCGGCCACCACCCTGGGCGCCGCCACCGACGCCGTCGATGAGCATCGGGCCCGACTCGAATCCAACCCGGCGCTCCCGGCGCTACGGGCAACCACGATCGTGGCTGTCGCCCACCGACACCTCGCCGAGCTGGAACGCCGGGTGGCGATCCTGGAGTCGGCGTTTCGGGCGGCCGAGTTCAACTTCTACCGGCCCACCGGCGCCCAGCTTGCCTGTTTCACCGCCATGCTCCCCGGGGCACGCATGCTGCCGGTGGTGCGGGAGTACGCCCAGGATCTGCTGCCCGACGGGCTGGCGTCGGCGATGCCGTTCGCCGGCTCCGGGGTCGGCGACCCCGGCGGGATGCTCCTCGGGTTCTCACTGGACGGACTCAACGCCCGTCCGGTGTTCTGCGATCCTGCCCACGGTCCCCGTGACCTCAACCGGTCCGGTTCACTGGCCGCGGTCGGTGAACTTGGCTCGGGCAAGAGCTTCCTGGCCAAGACCCTCGCCCTCAACACGGTGGCGATGGGCGGCCAAGTGGTCGCCGTCGACCGCACCGAAACCGGCGAATACGGTCGGCTCGCCGACGTGATGGCGGGCACCAGCCAGGTGGTACCGATCTCGGCGGAAGCCACCGTGGGTCTCGACCCGTTCCAGGTGTTCGACAGCGACGAGCTGCGACTCCGCTACGGAGTCGGGTTCATCACCCTGCTCACCGCCACCCCACCCGGTTCAACAGCCGGAACCCACTGCTACCGGGCCGCCCAACACGCCCTGGAACGGGCCGCCGAGACCGGCCATCCGGCGCGGCTCCGTGACGTGATCGACCACCTCGAAACAGCGGGGGGTGCGGGCGGGGAGGTGGCCGACAAGCTGCGGGCCCTCTCGGGGATCTCATATGGGCGGCTGGTGTTCGGCGACCCGGGACCGGCCGTCGACCTCAACGGCGACTACGTGTGCTTCAACATCCCCGGTCTCCGCCTCCCCAGACACAGCACGTCGCGTGACGAACAGCTCCCCGAGGAGCTCTTGGGTCAGGCGATCCTCTACCTGGTCGCCGCCTTCTCCCGGCGGGTGCTGTTCCGCCACCACGACCGGTTCGCCGCCCTGCTCCTCGACGAAGCTCATGCGTTGACTGCCAGCGTCCAGGGTCACGCCCTGGTGATGGACCTGATCCGTGACGGCCGCAAGCACTTCGCCGCGGTGTGGGCGTTCAGCCAACTCCCCACCGACCTCACCTCCGACTCAGGCAGCGACGACATCGACTCCTTGTTGGGCTATCGGCTGGTGTTCCGCCAGTCCACCCAGACCGCCGCCGACGCCCTCCGCTTCCTCGGCTCCGACGGTCGAGACGAGAACGTTGAGACGATGACGTCGCTAGGGACCGGCGAGTGTCTGATGCGGGACCCGGCGGGGCGTCTCGGGCTAGTCCGGATCGCCGAACCCGACGAGGCGGCCGTCGCCAACGCCTTCTCCACCACCCCCGGCACGAGTCGGGTGACAGTCGGCCCGTGGCCCTCCCTCGACCACAACGGCGAAACCAGCGGCCACGTCGTCGATCGGATTCCGTCATGAACAACGGTCCCCCACCGGTGCGGAGCGGTAACCGTTCCTCGGCGTTGGACGGGTGGGTGTGGATCATCATGTGGCTGCTCGCCGTCCTCGTCATCGGCGAGGTGGTGTGGGCGTCTCCTGCGAGCGCTCAAACAGGCGAACCCCAACCGCCGGCTTCGGAGTTGGGGGATGAGTTGTTTCCGCCCACCGACTACCCGACCGACGACAGCCAGGGGATCGTCGGGATCGGCCGCTACGACATTGGCTGCGCCAACGACGGCTTGGTCGGCGACGTCGCCTGCCTCACCGTGGGGACAGCCACCAACCTGATCTTCTCGATCGCCAAGCTGGCAGTGGCGGTGGCGATCTGGCTGCTCGAGGCCGCCACCGGGTTCGTCATCGAAGGCGCGTTGACCGACGCCGCCACCGCCGTCGCCGACCTCCTCGACACTCGGGTGCTCGGCCCGATGCGACTGTCACACCTCGGACTCGTCTTCTCCGCCCTCTACATGGGCTGGCAGTTCCTGAGAGGACGCCTCGGTGCCGGTGCAGGAGAGTTCGCCCTCACCCTCATCGTCTACGCCGCCCTCGTCGCCATCTCCACCGGCTCGGGGTTCGGCGGCGCGGTGACCGGAGCGATGCAGACAGCCGGTGGGATCTCGTCGGAGATCGTCACCCTCGCCGCCGATACCGACAGCAGCGGCGACGTCTCCGACCGAGTGGGCGGGGCGTTGATAGCCGGGTTCGTCCGCGACCCCTACGACACCATCAACTGGGGACAACCCCTCCAAATAGGTTCGTGTGCGGATGCCCGCAACCAGGCGTTGGCGTCGGGACCTCACGGGTTCGACGACGCCCCCCGCCGGCTGATGGAGACAGCCGGATGCGACACCCAAGCCGCATTCAACGCCGAAGCGTCGGTGAGCAGGCTGGTCGGGGCGCTGCTCTACCTGGTGGTCGCCGCCGCCGCCCTCGCCCTGTTCGTCATCACCGCCTTCACCCTGGTGGTCGCCAAAGGGCTGGCCCTGTTCCTCATTGCACTCCTCCCCATCGCCCTCTACGCCGGGCTGTTCCCAGGCGCCGGACGGTCACTCCTCTGGCATTGGATGGCGGCGCTGGTGCGGGTGCTCGCACTGGTGATCGTGATGGGCGTCTTCTTGGCCCTGCTGGTCGCCGGCCTCAACGGGCTCCTCGGGGTGACCGGCGGCATGTGGACCCGGTTCCTGCTGGTGATCTTCTTCATGGCGGTGATGGCGGTGGGTCGTCGTCAACTCCTCGACATCTCCGCCCGCATGGCCGACTCCACCCTCCATCGCCTGGAAGGCGCCCATATCGGAGGCGCTCATGGGGCCACCTGGATCCGCCCCTACCAGGCGGGAGGGCTCACCGGACTCGGCGTCACCCACACGTTCAGAGAGTCCTCCGCCGACCTCCCTAGGATCCCCCGCACCAAATCCCAACCGGTGCCCGCCCTGGCGACGGCTGCCTGGCAGCAGGCACAACGAAAGACCTCGGCATGAGCTGGGAGCTCGTCGCCAAGGCCGCCATCCAACTCGTCAAGAAGAAGACGGTCGACAAGCTCGCCGAAGATCCGCGGGGTTCGCTGGTGGGGAGGTTGGTTGTCGTCGCCGGGATCGCTACCGCCCCGCTGATTCTGGTCCTGCTCGTGGTGATGCTTGGTGTCGCCGCGGTGGTCGCCGGCGCCCCCGTGGCCGCCGCCGGTGGGGCACTCGGCATACCCCCGGTGGTGTTCGCCGCCTACCTCGCCGCCGAAACCAACGCCACCTCGGTCACGTTGGAGTGCGTGGTGGATTGGCCGATCGTCGCAGGCATCTGGAAGGTCGAATCCGATCACGCCAACGGTCGCACCATTACACCCGCCGGTGTGGTGACACCGCCGATCTACGGGCCCACGCTCGATGGCACCATCCCCGGCACCGCCCAGATCCCCGACTCCGACAGTGGGGTCCTCGATGGCGACCCGATCTGGGATCGGGCAGTCGGACCAGCCCAGTTCCTGCCCGGCTCGTGGCGTGCCTTCGGACAGGACGGCAACAAAGATGGACTTGCGGAACCGCACAACGTGTTCGACGCCGCCCTCGGCACCGTCGCCCACCTCTGTCTCGCCAGCCCCGGCGACTACACCAACCCCGCCGACCTCACCGCCGCGCTCCGCCGCTACAACAACTCCGCCGAATACGTCGAAGAGGTGACCGGTTGGATCGACTACTACCGGACCTTCCGGTTCACCCAGAGTGAGGTCACCGCCGACGGTCTGTACGCCTTCCCGCTCCCAGTCGACTCGGTCATCGCCGACCAGATCCGCCGCAGCCACCACGACTACCCCGCCTCCGACCTCGCCGTCCCCGAAGACACCCCCGTCTACGCCGCCCACCCCGGCACCGTCACCGGCATCTCCACCCCATGCGCTGACACCCAACAATGCCGATGCGGATGGGGTGTCCACATCGCCGGCGCCGACGGCCACACCTACACCTACTGCCACGGCAGCCAGATCGACGTCCCGGCCGGAGCCGAGGTGACGGCCGGGCAGCTGATCATGACCTCCGGGAACACCGGCAACTCCACCAGCCCCCACCTCCACTTCCAGATCCGCAACCCAGCGGGTGCCCTCGTCTGCCCCCAGACGCTGCTCGAGGCCTGGCATCAGGGCATCGGACTCAGCCCCGTCGCCGCGCCCATCAGCGGCTGCACCCACTGAAGGAGACACACCGTGACCCACCACCCACCCGACCCAGCCGAGATCCTCACTCGGGAGCGGATCGGGAACGCCCTCACCGCCCTCACCGACCCCGACCGAGGGGTCACCGACCCATCCCTCCACCTCGACGAAGACGAACGAGACCGCATCACACAAGCACTCCAGGAGTCGTCCCATCCGCTCGCCGGCTTCGCCAAAACAGTCTTCTGCGAGTGGGACCATCTGGCCGCCGACGACCGCGTCGCGGGCCTCCTCCTCGCCGCCGAGATCGTCAACAGCCGCCAACGACAACGGTCACTCGACACCCCGACCGGACCAGGACTCGGGCGATGACCCTCAACGACACCTGTGCGAGCTGCGACACGCAGGCTGGCCTCACCCCGCAGGGTCTCTGCGAGCTTTGCCGGGATGAGCTGAGGTTCATCGTCCGACCCGCCGCCCACCGTGAGGCCTACCGTCGCCGGGTCGCCGCCGAAGCCGGACTCCGCGAGCAGATGGTACGCCTCGGGGCGATCATCATCACCAGCGTCCCCAATGACAACAGTCTGTGGATCTGCGACCTCTGCAACAGCCAGATTCCCGTCGACGACGAATTCACCCTCATCCCACTACTCGGCAGCCACGCCCTCTGCACCCCCTGTGTCACCACCATCGCCTACTGGCCCGACGGGTGGACCCAGCCCGCCCCACGTGCCTGCCGATGCGGAGCCTGCCAAACCCCGCTCCTCCGCGCCCTCGACAATGAGCCCCGCCAGCCACACCGAGAGCCCCGGCACCGTGGCTTCGGCCGATGACCTACCCGACACCGGCCAACCCGGACGGCGAGAAGGTCCTGACCATCGTCACCGCCGTCGTGGTGGGAGCGTGCATGCTCGTGTGGGCTGCCGGTCAGGTCGCCGCCCGCCTCTGGAACGGCAACTGGATACCGGCTCCCCTGTCGGAGAGTCCGCTCATCGTCTGGAGACTGGTCACCGACCCCGCACATCCACTCGAAGCCTGGCCACCTTTTGCGGCTCACCTCCTCCCCGGACCCGTCCCCTACTACGGGACGCTCACCTTTCTCACCGTGGTGCTGCTCGCCGCCGGAGTTGCCGGCTACGACTGGCACCACCATCGCAACGACCCAGGGAAAGGTTCGGCCCGGTGGGCCAAAGCTCGAGATCTCAAACCCCTCCTCGTCGGCCAACCCGAGCCAGGTCGTCTCACCCTCGGCACCGTCCACCGAAGACTGGTGGCTACCGAAGCCCAACACTCGGTGGCGGTGATCGGCCCCGCCGGGACCGGGAAGACCACCGGGTTCGCCATCCCCGCCCTCCTCGAATGGGACGGACCCGTCATCGCCACCTCGGTCAAGGGCGACCTGCTCGAACACACCATCAACCAGCGTCGCTCCATGGGTGAGACATGGGTGTTCGACCCGGTCGCCTCCACCGCCGAACCCTCCGCCGGCTGGTCGCCCCTCCACTCAGCCCGTGACTGGCAGGGGGCTCTTCGCATGGCCGCCTGGCTTGCCTCCACCGCCCGGGCCGGCGAGCGCGGCGGACTCCAAGACTCCGACTTCTGGTACGCCGTCGCCCAGAAACTCCTCGCACCACTGCTGTTCGCCGCCGCCCGCACCGGAGCCACGATGGCCGACGTGATGCGCTGGGTCGACCTGCAGGACGAAGAGGAACCATTACGCGCACTTCAACGAACGGGAGAACTCGACGCCCTCCAAGCCTTCGCCGCGTCGATCAACCGTGAGGAGCGCACCCGCTCCTCCGCCTACACCACCGCCGAGACCGTCCTCGCCGCCTTCGCCGACCCCGGCGTACTCGCCACCACCACCCGCCGGCCCGCCATCGACCCCGACCGGCTCCTCGACGGTGGTAACCACACCCTCTACATCTGCGGGCCCCTCCACGAACAAGCCCGACTCCGCCCGCTGTTCACCGCTCTCATCGAACAGACCGTCGCGCGCATCTACGACCGGGCCAACCGCAGCGCCGACCAACTCGCTAAACCCCTCCTCCTCGTGATCGACGAGGCCGCCAACATCGCACCCCTTCCCGACCTCGCCCAGCTCGCCTCCACCGCCCGCGGCGTCGGCATCCAACTCGTAACCGTCTGGCAAGACTTCGCCCAGATCCAAGCCCGCTACGGCACCTTCGCCCAGACCGTCATCAACAACCACCGAGCCAAAGTCGTGCTCGCCGGCATCTCCGACACCCCAACCCTCGACTACATCAGCCGACTCATCGGCGACGAGACCACAGTCGAGGAATCCCGCACCCGCAACCCCGATGGACGAGAGAGCGTCACCGAATCCACCCGGCATCGGCCCCTCGCCTCCACCGCCGACCTGCGACGAGCCGACACCGGCACCGGCGTCCTCGTCTATGGCAACTTCCACCCCGCCCAGCTCAAGCTGCGGCCCTTCCGACCGGCAGCGCGGGCTGCGAGAGGAGAGGACTAGGCGTGGATATCGAGCTGAACAGAGTCGGGGAGCCGATCCGGCTGTACCTCACTCGTCAGGAATGGAACGACTGCACCGAGTTCGACGAGCCGAATTGGGAGCCCCTGGAGCGGGCGGTGCCTGCCGGCCTGTGGGGCGAGTTCATGTGGATGTACCGAGTCCGACCCGAAGGGCAAGGTATCGAGGCCTACAAACACCGCGACACCCGCCGTTACATCCACCTCGACCACAACGGCCGAGCATGGCAATGGAAGCCCGACGGATCGTGGACCCACGTTGCGGTCGCCTCCGCTCTCAGAGATGCACTCGAAGTGCGCGAACGCGAAAGGACCAGGTCCGAGCATCAGATTCGCCGGTGATGTCGGGCCTCTCGGTGCGCTCAGACTCCCTCTGCGATGATACGGCCCGACATGGTCACCCCACCACACGCCACAGAGGCTGACGTTTACGTCCACATCGAGTGGCGGCCGGCCGGGCCAATCACACTTGATGCCGACGGCAAACTCCGATTCCCAACGATGCCCGCACTCCCTGGCCTGTACGAGATCGAGATCGGTGGAGACGGTCCCTCGGTGTACATCGGCGAGAGCGATGACCTCCGCCGCCGGATGAGCCACTACCGCAACCCCGGGCCAACCCAACGCACCAACATTCGGCTCAACAACCTGATCAAGAGCCACGTGTTGGCGGCGCCCGTGTCGATGTCAATAGCCACCACCGTCACCGTCACGTGGGCATCAGAGCACACAGAGACTCTCGACCTAAGGGGGAAGACCGCACGCCTCGTCGGTGAGAGCGTCTGGCTCCTACACCGTCAACGCCACGGAACCAAGATCGAGAATGCAGCGGAGAAGGCCACGTGACCGAACAAGGCCCTGTCGTCGGCCTTCGCATCGAGGAGCTCGCCACCATCGACCTCATGCGTCTCCACAGGGCATCGCTCTACGAGTTACACCGACGAGGGATCGTCCGCACGCTCAACGCTCCGCAGGGTGACTGGGCCGAGCTGCTCGTCGCCACCGCCTACAACGGGCGGCTTGCCTCGAACAGCGAAAAAAGCTTCGACATCGTCGCCGACGACGGTCGCCGACTGCAGGTCAAGGCCCGAGTCATCGACCACCGCCACGTCGGCTCCCACATCACGTCACCGTTCCGATCCTGGGACTTCGATGCAGCTGTTGTCGTGCTCCTCGATCCAGTCGATCTCAGCGTCGGGCGGGCGAGCGAGCTTCCCGTCGCCATCGTGCAGGTGACCGCCACCTATCGCAGCCACGTCAACGGCTACGTGCTCCGACCTACCCCGGCCCTGATGAGCCTCGGCATCGAGGTCAGCGACCGCCTCCGCACCGCTGCCTTACAGCTGTGACCAAGTGACTCGATCCTCATTGGAGGATGACGGCAACTGTGAATCGGGTCGCGTCCTGCCGCACCACAGCCATCCGACGATCTACACCTTGACGGGCTCGAGCGACCGGAAGTGCATCCACCAGACCATGTCGAACAGCTCGACTCGTGACCGAGCCGGCTCGATAGTCAGCAGGTGTGCCCAGCCTGCCTGGTTCTCGGACGCGGTTAGGTCCCTCCAGATCCACTCAAGGGCCTCGCGTATGCGCGTCCGGCTGTAGACGCTTTCGGTGGACGACGGTCTGTCTGGCCAGGTCGGGTTCATATAGGCGCCGAAGATCGCCTGGTTGTCGAGGATCGGGATGGTGGCTGGACGCTTCTTGTGGAGCACCTTTGTTGCTACCGAAGCTGCGAAGCCGGGCCATGCGGCCATCTGGGCGACCGCGTCGGCAATGCCATCTCGGTCACGCTCTGTCGACTCTTCGAGAGGGAGTCGCGTCAAGCGCGGCATATCAAGTTCGTGCGCCCGGGACTGCACCGCCTGAAAGGCCCGAGGTCCGACCCGTGAGTTGATGAGGATCGTGACCGCAAGGTCCTCAGGCAGCAGCACGTCGACGGGCGTTGTTGGTCGGAAGTTGAGATAGTCGGTGCCCGAGTCGCCTCGATACGCGATCAGAAGGGTCACCGGGTCGCGGACCACACGCACCAGCCCGCCCGATCCGAAGGTCAGCGTCATTCGGTGGCTCTGACCTCCTCGAGCGACCGTCTCATCTGCTGATCGTAACGAACCGCTCGCCACGGTCAGGTCCGCAGGCGTTCACCAGGAACCTTGCGAGGTCAGGGCTGAGATCGGGCTCAGGAGAGCGGTCTCAGACCGCTGCGCTCACCATCGGCTTCCCGCCCGCGTGCGAAACGACGTTGAGATGATGGACGCTGCTAAGTCGGGGATCTCGCTGCGAAAGGCGGCGAGGCCGCCAACATCGCCCCCTCCGCGACCTCGCCCAACTCGCCTCCACCGCCCGCGGGGTCGGCATACAGCTGGCAACCGTCTGGCAGGACTTCGCCCAGATCCAAGCCCGCTACGGCACCTTCGCCCAGACCGTCATCAACAACCGCGCCCGCTTCGGGAGGCTGCTCTGATGAGATTGCTCCTGGCTTCGGGGTCTCCCCGTCGAAAGGCACTTGTCGAAGCACTTCGGCTCGATCCCATTGTCGATGAGCTCGATGAGACCCTGGCGAACGAGATCCGGGGTATCTTGCTCGAAGTCCGGGATTCGGATGATGCACACACCGGGCTCGGGCATCTCGACCTCGACAGCACCCCGACGGAACCTGGACACAGATTCCCCGGGACATCGCCTTGGCCGCCACCATCGACGAGCGAGAACACCTCCTCCCACGTGGCGTCGACCCGGTCCTGCGCTGAGGACAGGGGCCGATCAGTGCGCTTGAGCGCATGGCTCTATCAGCCTCACCGCGGACCCGATCCAGCAGTCGTAGCTCGCCCGACGTTGAGTGCGACCGAGTGCTGACCGGCCCGCACCAGTGATTCCTACAGTTGTGCAATGCCCATTGGTCCCGCCCCGACGCTCGAGGGTGACGCACTTGCCGCCGTACGACATCGCGGCAGCCACCTCCAGATCATCGCCGCAGCCGGCTCGGGCAAGACCGAGGTCGTCAGCCAGCGCGTGGCCGATCTGCTGGGGGACGGCTTTCCCGCCAGCTCAACCGTCGCCTTCACCTTCACCGATCGCGCCGCCGAGGAGTTGAAGAACCGAATCGCCTCGCGGGTGGAAGGTCGCCTCGGGCCAAGCGCGCTCGACCTGCTCGGCGGCCTGTTCGTCGGAACGATCCACTCCTACTGCTTCAGGCTTCTCCAGCAGCACGTTCCGCGTTATGAGACGTACGACGTCCTCGACGACAACCAGCTCACCGCGTTCCTATCCCGCGAAGCCAACTACCTCCAGGTCCGACAACTCGATCAGCGCAACCGTCTGTTCGCGTCGATTGCCGCGTTCCTCCAAAGCGTCGAGGTTGTCGAGAACGAACTCCTCGACCCGGCTGCGATGCCTGACCCGTTCCGCACGGTCCTGGCCGCCTATTACGCGGCACTCGACCGGTACCGGCTCGTGACCTACGGGCAGCAGATCGTCCGAGCGGTGAGGGAACTCGAGCGCCCGGAGTTGGCCGCCGTCGTGCACGCCGACCTGCGCCATCTGATCGTCGACGAGTACCAGGACGTCAACCCGGCGCAGGAACGCCTCATCGAGCTGCTCACCGGCCCCCAAGTGGAACTGTGCGTGGTGGGCGACGACGACCAGGCCGTGTACCAGTGGCGTGGCTCGGATGTGTCCAACATCGTCGATTTCGCCAACCGGTACCCGACGGTCGCGACCTACGAGATCACCACCAACCGACGAAGCACGCCGCAGATCATCGACATCGCCAACCGCTTCGCCTCATCGATCCCCGGTCGGATTCCGAAGACGATGGCACCATTCCGGGTTGGTGGCGATGGACCCGCCGAGGCTGTCGTATGGCATGCGCCATCCGAACTCGATGAAGCGGGCTGGATCGCGAGCCTGGTCCTCGATCTCGTCGACACTGGCGTGCCGTACGGCGACATCGCAGTGCTCGTGCGAAGTCGAGCAGCCTACGCCCGGCTCGTCGACCAGTTCGCGACGTTCGACGTCCCGGTGCAGCCGGGGGGTCGGACCGGTCTCTTCGACCAGGCGGAAGCGGTCGCTCTCGGGCACACGATTTGCTGGCTGACCGACACCGAGTGGCGTGATCAATACGGGCCAGCTCGACAAGTCACATCCGACGCCCTCTTGGACGAGTATCGACGAGTCTTCCGCATGAACGACGCCGGCGTGCGGCGACTTCGCAGGTTCCTGGACGAGTGGAAGACTATGGCGCCGAGCACCCAGCGACGAGCCGACCTCGTAGGCGAACTGTACGACCTGCTCGACGTTCTCGACGTACGCCGATGGGACCTATCCGACCCACTCCAGCTCAACCGGATCGGCACGCTCGCACGTTTCTCCTCCTTGCTGGCCGACTACGAGTCGGTCCGGCGAAGGGCTCGACCGGACCCCGACACCCCAGGCGAACAGGTCGGGGGCGAAGATCGCGGAACCTGGTACTACCGGAACCTCGGGCTCCATATCATCAACTACGCCCAAGGCGCTTACGAGGGATTCGACGGCGAAGCCGATTATGTCCTAAACGGTGTCGACCTCACCACTGTCCACCGCGCCAAAGGCCTCGAGTGGCCGGTCGTGTTCCTGCCATCCCTGACCGCCAACCGATTCCCCACCACGCGAACCGGCCAGCAGCAGGGTTGGCTCGTCCCGAGAGAGATGTTCGCCGCCGCCCGCTACGAGGGCAGCGACCCCGATGAACGTCGCCTCTTCTACGTCGGGATCACACGGGCCCGTGACTGGCTCTCCGTCTCACGGCACGATCGAGTAACAACCCGCGCCGTCGCACCGAGCCCCTACTACGACGAGTTGAAGGATCTGGAGATCGACCCGGAGGCGATCAGCTTTCCGACCGTCGAGTCACCCGACGGCGAGGACGAGCAGATGATCTCGATCACGTACAGCGAACTGGCCTCGTTCATCGAGTGTGGCATGGCATTCCGACTGCGGAACTTGATCGGATTCCAGCCGCGCCTCGCCCCCGAACTCGGCTACGGCAAGGCCGTTCACCACGTACTTCGCACCATCGCCGAAACGACCCGAGCGACCGGGCAGGTGCCGGCACCCGCACAGATCGACGCGATCCTCGACGCCAGCTTCTTCCTCCCGAGCGCCAACAAGCCAGCACACCGTCAGCTGAAGGACGCCGCCCGGCGGCTAGTGACGACCTACACGACGAAACACGAAGACGACCTTCACCGCATCTGGGAAACAGAACGACCCTTCGAGCTTCATCTCGCTGGGATCACCGTGACGGGTCGCGCCGACGTGATCCTCGACAAAGAGGACGGCGTTCCCACTGCCCTCGCCATCGTTGACTACAAGACCTCCACCAAGGGCGACCCAGCCGACCACGCCCTCCAGCTGCAGATCTATTCAGACGCCGGCCGCCGCGAGGGCCTCGACGTGAGAGCCGCCTACGTCCACGACCTCAAGGTCGCCAGCCGCGACCCGGTAGACGTGAGCGAGGCGGGTGTGGCCGACGCCGAAGCCAGGGTCGCCAATGCCGCTCTCCGCCTGCGAGGACGTGACTACTCGCCCAGACCAGGAGTCATATGCCGAACGTGTGAGGTGCGCACCGTGTGCGGATCAGCGAAGTTGTGACCCGCTCATACGGACAATACCGTCACCACCTCGTCGCCGTAGTCGTTGATCACCTTCACCGCGATCTTTCCCGTATCTGGTCGTGCGAAGGGCCGTGATTCTGTCTTGTAGAGCGACGCCCAGGCGTCCTCGTCGATGTCCGCTCTCAGTGCCCGCTTCAGTCGAGCGAACGGATCCTGCCCTCCTGTGAAGTAGCACTGACGCACAAAGAACGATTCCTCGTTGTATGCCGTGTCGATCATCCAGAGAGCGATCTGGCCGGTGTCGTTGCTCCTGACTTCACCCGTGTTCGGGTCGTACACGTCCACCCCATGCAGGATTACGCGCAACTCGTCGCCTTCTTCCTTGACTTCGATGTCGGGTTCACCGAAGACAGTGAAGAGGTTGCCGGCGCCGGTCTTCTTGAGCTCCTCGCCCATCACCAGGTCTGCATTCATGCGGACCAGGAGAACAGGTACCTTGCCGAGGCGTCGCTCGGCCGCGACGTTGGCGAAGCCCTCGTCTGAGGCCACGTAGTCGTCGGCCTGACCCAGTACCGCAGGATCGAACGCGAAAGCAAGCACACAAAGCAGGTCGAGGTCGCCTGCCCGGTTTGCTTCGCGGGCTGCGTCCTTGATGAACGCGGGCCCCACCGTGCCGTACTGAGGGCCGATCGTGATTCCGACCCGCTTGGGAGTACCGTCAGACGTCTCAGCACGCTCGCCGAGTGCATGGATGTATGCGGCCGCGTACGGCTCGACCGTGTCGAAGATGAGCCGCTCACCTTTCCGACCGTTCTGGATGCCGGCAGTCCGCAGATTCGCGAGGATCGTCTGCTCGAAGGACACGTCACCATGCGACACACGCTCCTCGCCGTCCACATTGACCGCACCCGCTCCGTCGACCGCGCTACCAGCAAAGGCGAGCGAGCGGTGCGGCGAAAGGCTCTCCACGGTGAAGGGACCCGACACCCGCACCTTCTTGTTGTCCTCGTAAGGCTTGTCATAAAGAAACTCGAACTCGGCATAACGCCGGATCGCGGCGTCGACCTCCTCGCGACTCATCCCATCGGTGATGTCGGGGTTGTTGGCGATCGACTTCAACGTGACGTGCTGAACCCTTTCATAGACGAAACCGTGGCGGATATCGCCGGTCGGATCAGCAGGCGGGAGGGGTGATGCTGACACGTCGCTCTCCTTCGCCCGCCCGTCCACCGAGTCCAGAAGTAGGTAGTAAGGGAAGCGTGCACCCATGAGTCGCTGGCGAGCCAGGGCGAGTGCAACCCGGGACGTGTCGATCGTGATCCAACGACGGCCCCACTGCTCCGCGACAAAGGCCGTTGTTCCCGACCCGCAGGTCGGGTCGAGAACGAGATCGCCAGGGTCCGTTGTCATGAGCATGCAACGCTCGACGATTCGTGAGTTGGTCTGCACGACATAAACCTTGCCCGCCATGAAGCTGCTGACGGTGTCCGTCCACACGTTCGGCAGCTTTACAGCCGGAAAATCCTCGAGATACCGCACATAACCCAGGCGAGCCGTGGTCGCCTCCACCCGCCTAGCCGCAACCAAGCGCTTCATCCCCTCTTCGCTCGTTTTCCACACGCCGGCGCCCGGCAGGAACACACGGCCATCGAGCTCGACTGGATACCTCGTCTTGTCGACGCCGCTGGCGGAGGTCAAGTTGTCGAGCGCGTACAGCCGGTCTCCAGGAAGGAGGTCACCGGTTCGTTCCCTCGCCGATGCTGAGCGTCGGTCGCCGTCTGTCGTTTCGACCCGTCCGTAGGCTGAAGGTATAAAAGAGTCCAGGCCCTTTGGAAGTAGCAACTCTCGGTATTTGATCGACTCCTTGCTACGTGCGTACCACACGAGATAGTCGACAACACGAGGGAGAACATCCGTCGATCCGCTAGGGCTCCCGGCGCCAGCCGTCTTCTGAAATGGCACCAGATTCACGAAGTTTTCGCTGCCGAAGACCTCATCCATGAGTGCACGCACGAGATGGATGTTCTCGTCGCCGATCTGGACGAATACTGACCCGCTCTCGGTAAGTAAGTCCTTTGCGACCATCAATCGGTCGCGAAGGTAGGTGAGGTACGAATGGATGCCGAGTTCCCACGTATCTCGGAAAGCCTTGATCTGCTCGACCTCGCGGGAGGCGTCCTCGAGCTTGCCGTCCTTGACGTCGCGCTTGCGGGCGGACACCTGCCAGTTGCTGCCAAACTTGATCCCGTAGGGCGGGTCTACGTAGATCATCTGGACCTTCCCGCGGAGCGCTTCGCGTTCGGCGAGGCTCGCCAAGACGTTGAGGGAGTCACCGAGGATCATGCGGTTCGACCAGTTGGCCTCGTGTTGGTAGAACTCGATCTGGTCGAGCACGGCATGCCCATCGAACGTGTCGAAGAGAGTCAGCTCCGGCTCGTTGTCTCCGCTGGCTGAGGTCTGGCGCAGGTTCTCGACCAGGACCTTGGGGTTGATCTTCTCCTGGATGTAGATCGCAGGGGCGTCGGCGACGAGATCCTCGTCGTCGAGTTCGTACTTGCCCTTCCAGACGAGCTGGGGGTCGAGAGAAGGATCACGCTGATAGCGCACCGGCATGGGGCGCTCGAGTTCTGGGGCGAGAAACTCCTGGGCGTCTGCGGTCGGCAGATTGGTGCGCTTGTCGGTGTGTGTGATGGCGTCGACCGGTGTCGGTTTGGCGGGTCCTTTTGGTTTTCGCGTTGGCATCTCGCTCCTCGCCGTCAGGCTGGCGTTCCGATGGTCGGGCGGTCGGCGTGCAGGTTCTCGATGGCCTCGTCGAGCAACTTCGGTGCTTCGGCCGGGTTGCGGATCTCGACGTACCCCCAGCGGCCGAACTCGCCGAAGTTGTTGACCGCGGCGCACCATTGGTTGCGCGCCGTGTCTGCCTTGGCGGCGGTGGGACCCGGGGACTTTCTACTCCCGGAGACCTCGACGATAAGAGTGCGTTCGACGTCCGCCGGATCTGTGACGAGGCGGACGAGGAAGTCTGGTACGTAGTCGTGGGTGCGGCCTTCGTGTACGTAAGGGATGCTGAACCCGAGCCGTTCGTTCTTGACGTAGGAAGCAACGCTTTCGTGTCGTTCGAGGAGGTAGGCAAGTCCCTCCTCCCAAGAGTTGCCTCGGATGCCGTCGAGGACCACATGGTTCAGGTGCGACTTGGTCGGCGGTGGATCCATCACGACCTTCCGTGTTGCGAAATGGATCTCGTCCGTCGACCCGATCGGATCGAATCGTCGGATCACCGGCAGGAGAAGCGCCGATCGGTTGTCGGGGTGCCGCACGATTGATCCGAACACCTTCTCAGCCGCGCGAGCTCCGGCCTGGGCGAGGAGAAGGTGGCCCTTGGTGACTCCGTGGTCGGTCGTGACACACTCGTCGAGCCAGCGGCGGCAGATGTCAACGAGCTGGGGGAAGAGCCAAGGGCGTTCCACGCCGGCGTGGGCGGCGAAGAATTCTTCGCGTTGGACGAGGGTCTTGGCGATCTGGAAGGCGATCCGCTGGGTGCGAGCGCTTCGAATATCGTCGAGGTCGACCTGTTCGGCCGCCCCGACTACGCCTCGCGTCTCCACCCACAGGGCGACCAGAGCGTTGTCGATGTGAAGTCGAGACTGCTCATCGAAGTGCGCAATCAGGGGTTCGTCGGGGAGTTCGACCCGGTACCCATCCAGCTTCGGGAAGCGGATCGCGAGATTCCAGCGCTCGTCTATGGCTCGCACCTCGATCGCCGGCCGGGGATCCTTGGGTCTCGGAACCGTCTTGTCTCCGGGGATGAAGGCGAATGGGACGCCATAGATTTCCGCGGTCTCGGGGTCAAAGCGCCCCTCCTCGTTAACCGCGTAGCTGCGACGCCGAAGGCCCCGGCCTACCACCTGCTCGCACAGCAGTTGGCTGCGGAACGGGCGGATGCCGAGGATGTGAGACACGGTGTTGGCATCCCATCCCTCAGTCAACATGGCGACTGAGACGACGCACCGGATGTGCTCGCCGAGCTTGCCCTTCTTGCCGATCGTGTTCATGGCCTCGCGCAGCAGGTCGGCGTCGGTCAACTTGTCGACGTCGGCGCCAGGGTTGCGTCGTCGGTACTCACGCTCGAACGCCTCGATCTCTCGGGCCGCGTCCTTTCGGAACTCTGTACCGAGCGGCTCGCCCGACTCGAGCTGGGCGGAGTCGACCAGGATGGTCCGTTGCCGCGTGTTCCAGGTGCCGTTCTCGACGTTGCTGAGGAGCGGCAGGTTTCCTGCGGCGAGGCGCGTTTCCCCATCGGCGAGCTCTACTTCGCGGCCGGCGATCCAGTCGAAGACGAGCTTCGACACCACTGTGTTCGGGCACACGACGATGAGCACCGGTGGCGGCTCGCCTTGGGCTGCGAGGGTCGCCTCGTATGTTGCGTGCCTGGCTTCATAGCTTCGGTACAGGCTGCGCATCGCCCCTTCGAGCGTCTCGGGTGGAACCCATCCTTGAGGGCCGAGATCCGTGCCTTTGGCTACGCGACGCTTCGGCAAGGGGGGTTGGATGTTGTCCCACAGGTTGAGGTACACGACCTGGCTTCCGGCCGCGTCGTCGTCAACGGGGATCCTCGGGATCTTGACGATGCCGGATTCGATCGCGTCCATGAGCGAGAAGTCCGACACGACCCAGGGGAAAATGAAGCCCTCGTTGTAGCCCGAGCCCTTCAAGTAGTACGGCGTCGCCGAGAGGTCGAACACGGATTTGATCCCCACCTTGCGGCGGATGTCGAGGAGACCGCGGAACCAGACTCGGGCATCACGGTTGCGTTCCTTGTCCTCTTTGTCAGCTTCGACGTCAGGATGCTCGAGGAGCTTGTCCTGGTAGCAGTGGTGGGCCTCGTCGTTGAAGACCACGATCTCGCCCTTGCTCGTGCCGAAGGCGCGGAGGACCCTGGCGGCGACCATGTCGGGGGTCTCCTGGAATGCGTCTGCTGTGCCGGGCTTGCCGCCACGGAGGAGCTTGCGGGTGTTGCCGGCCACGCCCTGGATCTCCTTGGCGTCGCGTGGCAAGAAGGCGTGGTAATTGACTATCTGAACCTGAGCCTGCAACAGGGCGTCCCACAGGTCGGCTGGAACCAGGTCGCGCTCGCGGTAGTAGTTGTCGTCGCGTTCTGGGTGAACCACCCCGAGTCGGTCTCGGATCGTGATGCCCGGCGTGACGACGAGGAAGCGCTTGGCAAACCGGGCGTCCTTCGGGGTCATCACCTTGTTGATGGTCTGCCAGGCGATCAGCATCGCGATGACGATGGTCTTGCCGGCGCCGGTGGCCATCTTTAGCCCGATCCTCGGTAGGCCGTCGTTGTGGAGCTGGTTGGCGGGTTCAAGTCGGCGTCGGTAGTCGGCGGTGCCGTGGCGGCCGGCGACCTCGGCCAGAAAGATTGCCGTCTCGGCGGCTTCCCGTTGGCAGAACAGGACCGGGTCGTCGCGATGGGGGCCCGCGGCCCAGTGGGCGAGGAGCTTCCGGGTGTAGGGGGTCACCCCATTCCAGTTGCCGGCCCGCCATCGCTCCACCTCGCGCCGGATGTCGTTGATCAGGGTGTTCGCCTCGCGTCGCTCACCCGTGATATCGAAGTCGAGGGTCGCCTGCTCGGCCGCCCCCTTGCCCTTCCGTTGCGTGGGAACAGGGATGAACGACTCGCTTGGCCGTCGACCCGGGAGTATCACTCCGGTCGGGCCCGACGCTCCCAACTCGAAGTGGGCCTCCGGAGGATCGTAGGGAGAGTTGATGATCGGGTTGGCGAGGTCTGCGGCGGTCACGGTGAATCGTCTCTATCCGTCTTGAATGGAGGACCAGTGCTTGAGGGTAGGCGGCATGCTCCGACGGGTCGAGGAGGGCGGGCATCGAGAATCACCCGGTTGTTACATCGACCGTCCTAGTGCGGCTCGTCGTCCGGTGGTCTCATCGCCCAGCCCGTGCCCATCCCGATCCCGAAGGGCTTGATCGACGACAGCGTCCCAGGCTGCCCGACGAAGGGCATCGGCGGGTCGCTCGCCTAGCGTGTCAACGATCCAGCCAGGTGGCTCGTACGAGACCGCGGCGACCCGATCTCGATGTCGGGCAGCCTCCTCGCGTCGAAGGGTGACGTACTCGGCGAGGAGAGCTCCTCGATTGCCGATCGCCTGTTGGGTGGCTAACCCATCTTCACGCCCCTCCATCCGGGATTCGAGTTCGTTGAGACGTTGAACGACCTGCTCATCGGTGAGCATGCGCGGTCCTCTTCCGGTGTCGATGGCCGCTGGTTCCGCAGTTGTCCGGCCGAGGGCTGCGATGAGGGCTGGCAATCGGTCCGGATGTTGGTGGCTGACGTGACGGCACTGGGCCTCGTCAACGTCCGGATCGGTTAGGTAGAGCGTGTTGGCGTCCCGACCGCGACTCATGGTGACGTAGATCCATTCCCGGTCGATCCCGTCATCGGCGACGGTATGGGTGCGGGTGGCGGTGGCGCCCTGCGCCTTGTGTCCGGTAAGGGCGTAGCCCCAGTCGAGGTGGCCCGCGTCGAGGTACCAATGTGGAACGGTGACGCATTGGTTGGTGCGGTCGAGCCGGAGGGTGACGGTCCGGTTTTCGGTGTCGATGGCGGTGACGATGGCGACGTCGCCGTTGAGGACTCCAAGCCTGGTGCGGTTCTTGAGGCACACGGCTCGGTCTCCGGCCTGGAACTCGCGGTCGCCAGCATTGATCGCGGGTCCGTCGAGCAGCCCAGCTTCGCGCATGACAGCGCGAGCCCGCCGGTTGAGCTGGCTGACGGTGGTGTTGCGGTGCCCGATGAGTAGCACCTGGGACGGGTCGCCCAGGTCCTGCACATCGCGGTGCCAGGCGTCGACTGCCTCGCAGATAGTGTCGTTGGTGTTGGCCGCGACCCTGATGATCCCTCGGCGGTCGTACATGGCCAACGCCCGGGATATCGACCCATGGCGTAGTTCGGCCAAGGCGGTGCGCTCCCACTCGTGGTCCTGTCGGACGTTCTCGGTTAGTTCAACCGCAGGGAGGCGGGCGGTGAGCGCAGCGAATAGGCCGCCGGCGTCGATCTCGGCGAGCTGGTGGTGGTCGCCGATGAGGATGAGCTTGCCATTAGCCGCGTCGACCACGTCGGAGACCTCGGCGAGTTGGCGGGTGCTGACCATTCCGGATTCGTCGACGACGACGATGGCACCTGTCGGGAGGCCACCGGCTGACCTGATCTCCCAGAGGAGACGACTGAGCGTGGCAGAGGGGATTCCCGTCGCGGTTTCGAACCCAGCGGCGGCCCGAGCGGCCAGCGCGGTCCCAACGATCGGGGCGCCGGTAAGTCTGGCGAGTTCGTTGATGATGGCCATGACGGTGGTCTTCCCGGTGCCGGCCGCTCCCACGCCGATGTCAACGGAGCTGCCGGACGTGGCGAACTGGCGGACCATCGCCTGCTGCCCGTTTGTGAGTTTCGGCTGGTCTGCGACAGCGGCTTCGACCTGCGTCTCCGGTGCGGTCCACCGCTGGGATGTGATCCCGTTCTGAGCGCGGTCGATGATCCGCTGTTCGATGGCGAGAAGCTCGGTTGTGGTGTACCGGCGTTCGTGGATCAGCCCAGGGAAGATGTCACCATCTCTGCGCCGCATCGTTGGCGTGATCGCATTGGCGAGTTCACGGATGCGCTCAAGTTCCGTCCGGTCGAGTTCAACTGGCAGGTCCCTCAACCAGTCGCTTCCAGGTTGCGTGGGCAGGATTGGGACCACGTCCGAGCGGCGAAGAAACGAGTCGGCGAGGGCTTCGACTTGTTCTCGTCGTCCACCTTCGAGGAGGGCCTCGGCCGTCGCTTTGATCACGTCCGCTCGTCCGAAGGTCGACGCCTGGGCGGTGAGCCCCTTGGCGGACGCCAGCCGATCGAAGACTGGTTCCGGATCGGGAACGGTCACCTCACGGATATGATCAAGGACAGCCGACACCTGTTCGGGCGTGACCCCGACCAGGGCGCCTCGCTCGAGCCACCCTGGCAGGAGGCTGTCGAGGGAGTGGTCTTGCTTGGGACCGCGGGTGGCGAGAGTCGCAACTTCGTTGGCTGCCGCAGTGTCGGCTAACCCGTGGGAGGTTCGCCACGCGTCGATCTGTTGACGCCGTTGCGAGAACGCCATGATCTGGTCTCGTGTGAAACCCTCGATGTCGGCCATGCCGTTGTGTACCGGTTGCCAGCGAACCCCGAGTCGTTCCGTCAGCCGGCTTCGTAGCTCGGCCTCGTGGAGGTAGCCAGCGGCCAGCTTGTGCCGGTACAAGAGGCGACCGTCGATGGCCCGCCACACGCCGTCGACACCCTTCACCCGGTTCCCCACCACGACGTGGGCGTGGAGCTGAGGGTCGTCGGCTCGGCTCGTGAACTCGGTGAACCAGGCGGCCACGTACCCGGTGGTTCGGATCGGCCAGGTCTCGATCCGCTGTCGAGGGGTCCTATCCTCGCTGAGGATCGGTTTCCCTTCATGGTCAAGGACCGGCCTGCGCGCAGCCCCCCGTGTTGAGGACGCCACCGACTCCAAGTAGGCGACGGCCTCGGTGCTGGCCTCCTCGAATGCCTCGACGACATGCCTGCGTGTGTCGTCATCACCGAACGCCCACAGCAGCGACACCGACTTGTCGGCCGAGAAGGTCAGGTCCCAGGCGGCCACGCCGTCCTCACGCAGCCGCCGCCCCAGCTGGTCGCCCGTCCCTGGGTGCTGGCCATCGAAGAGGCGGACCAGGCCCTCCGCCGACACGGTGCCCTGCAGCCCCTGCTCGATTGCGCCGCTGCCGTGCCAACGACCAGTGGCGGTGCCACCTCGCAGGTAATAGTCCTCCCGGGGCGTGATCTCCCCCAGTTTCTGGAGGTAGTAGTCCTTGTGGGCCTTGGCGATGCTCAGCACGGGGACACCCCTGAACGGTCAACCTGTAGACCCCGGGCAACTTGTTGCACGTGCGTGTGGTGCCGAGGGGGCTGGATGCGAGACGGGTGACAGGGCTGCCTACCGTCGGCGTCGTGGTGCGGCGGTGGCCATGGTGGGCTGCCATCGGGTTCGTTCCTTCGATCTGGCTCATGTGGCCGATCGTGGAGGAGGACCCTGTCATTTCATGACCATCCGGACTGCTCGCCTGCAACTTGTGATCGGCTCTCGGGCCCGTGCCGCTCCCAAAAGTGCCGTCCCAGCTCTTGATTCCCGGCCGCCGGCCGCCTCAAAGCGCCTCAGCGCCAGTCCTCGTGAATCCCAAGCGCCCTCACGTGTCCGGACCGCCGGCTCTCACCCGCCAGCCCGGCCTCGGCGAGTTGGAGGGCTACTGACAGGGTTGCTGACACTCTGCCGACAGGGTCGAGCCGCACGATCGACAGGTGGAATCCGCCGAGCAGACCCCCAATCGAAGCGACGCCGTGGAACGCCTTCACGATCAGCTGCAGGCCTCGCTCCAGGAGCTCGTCACCTCCGAGGACTGGCAGCGGGCCCTGGCCGTCGCCGCCCGATTCCACGACTACTCGTTCGCCAACACCCAGTTGATCTGGGCACAGTCGTTGGCCCGCGGGTTCACCCCGAGTCGGGTCGCCGGCTATCGGGCATGGCAGGAGCTCGGCCGTCACGTGAGACGCGGCGAGACGGGGCTGCAGATCCTGGCCCCGGTCGTCCGCAAAGTCACCCCCGAGAACGGTGAAGACGAGGAACGCCGGGTGGTCGGCTTCCGCGTCGTCAACGTCTTCGACCTTGCTCAGACCGAAGGCGAAGCCCTTCCCGAGGTGGCGGTCGCTCTTGTAGAGGGGGATCTCCCCGCCCAATGGGAGAAGGTCGACGCGCTGATTCGGGAGGCCGGCTTCGGTCTTCAGGTCGGCGATCTCGACCAGCTCGGTGAGGCCAACGGCATCACAGACTGGCAGCACCGGGACGTGGTAGTGCGTGCGAGCTTGCCCGGGGCCCAGCGATTCAAGACAGCAGTCCACGAACTCGCCCATATCCGCCTGCACGAGCCCAGCTCGGACGGCCGACCGTCTTGTCGGGGGATCGTCGAGGTGGAAGCTGAGTCAGTGGCGTACATGGTGTGCGCCGCCCTCGGTATCAACAGCGCCGGCTACAGCCTCCCCTACGTCGCCTCCTGGTCAGGCGGTGACGTGACCAAGGTGGCCGCCACGGCCAATCGAGTGATCGGCTGCGCCCGCCAGGTCCTCACCCACATCGAACAAGAACGCCAGCTCGAGCGTGAACCCGCCACGGGCAGATCGCTGGTCGAGGTCCGCGACCTAGCAACCGACGAATCACCGCGGGACCACCCCACCCACAGGTCGGACCTTGAGGAAGTCGTGACAGCTGCGACCGCCCACTACCAACAGCAACTCCGGGAGCCGACTGGTGCAGCAGCCGTCGAGTTCCTCCGCAACCGGGGCATCGGAGAGGAAGCGGTGGAACGGTGGCAACTGGGATTCGGCCCTGACTCGTGGCAGTCGCTGACGACCGCTCTTCGCCGACATGGCTTCAAAGACGACCTGCTCGTCGAGGCTGGTGTCGTGGGACAGTCCCGCCAGGGACGCCTCTACGACCTGATGCGCAATCGAGTGATCTTCCCAGTCCTCGACTGGCAAGGAACACCAGGAGGCTTCGCCGGTCGGCTCGTCGCGGGGGACGGACCGAAGTACCTCAACACCCCCGAAACCGAGCTGTATCAGAAGCGGTCCCTGCTGTACGGGCTTCACCTCGCCCATGAGCCGATCATCGAAGCAGGCGCGGCTGTCGTCGTCGAGGGCTACACCGACGCCATCACCGCCCACCAGGCCGGACACGTCAACGTAGTCGCCACCGCCGGCACCGCCCTGACCCCCGACCACCTGGAGATCCTCAGTCGGATCGCAGTCGACGTCACACTGGCATTCGACGGCGACCACGCCGGCCTGTTGGCAGCCCAGCGAGCTGGCGAACTTGAATCCGCTCGCCAAGTGCGATTGCTCGTAGCACACATGCCCGAAGGGCAGGACCCCGCCAGCCTCCTCGGCGGCAGGCGCACCGACCACTTCGCTGAGCTACTCGCCGCGGCCGTGCCCGTTGAGCACCACTTGATCAAGCAAATCGCTCGCCGATACAATCTCCATGAGCCCGAGGACGTGGCACGGGCTATCCACTCAGCGCGAGCCGTCGTGATGTCCATCGCCGACGCCACCGCCCGTGCCCATGCGATCGCCTTCCTCGCGGAGCAGATCGGTCGAGATCCATCGCAGATTCAGGGATACCTCATGCTCCGCGAGCAGGCACCTTGGGGCCGCCGAGGACGCCGGTACGGGAGAGGGATCGCCTAGATGTGGCTGACCCGCACCACGTGTGGTCGGGCCCCAACGGCCCTCGTCACTGCGATCCGACTTCTGCTCGGATCACCAGTCGGTCTCCACCGGTACACCGCTCAGCCCCCTCCCGGGGCTCCGCCAGCGTAGGATGCGGCTCGTTCCCAGTGTTCTCGAGGATCGGGGTGTAAGTGCCGGAGACCGTACAAGTCGCCGTTTCCGACCTGCTCCTGGACTCAGAGAATGCTCGATTAGCCGACCCGCAGGGAAGCCAACTGGACACGGCGGTTGCGCTCGCGAGGCATCAGGGCGGGAAGCTCGTGAACCTCGCCGAGGACATCGTCAGGCACGGGCTCGACCCCACGGTGTCTCCCGTCATCGTGCCAACCGATGATGTAAAGAAGCGCTACCGCGTTCTGGAGGGCAACCGAAGGATCCTGGCACTCAAGGCCCTTGAGACGCCGACCCTCGTAGCGCCGGCGCTCGGTACGGGGGAGCGTTCCCGACTTGCCAAGCTCGCCGAGAAGTTCGCCTCTGAGCCCATCGGCGAGGTCTCGTGCGTCCTGTTTCCAACTCCCGATGAAGCGTGGCATTGGATTCGCCTGCGGCATACGGGCGACAACGAGGGCGTCGGGATCTCGCAGTGGGGCGCTGACGAGAAGGATCGCTTCGAGGCACGACACGGCGATCGCTCACCTGCTCGACAGGTCCTCGACTTTGTCGACAAGCATGGGACGCTCAGCGAGAAGGCGCAGGCCTCGAACCCAGGCATCATCACCAACCTCACCCGCCTAATCAAGACGCCGGAGGTGCGGGAGCGTTTGGGAATAGATCTGATCCAAGGAACGGTCTACTCGAACTTTCCAGTCGCGGAGGTCGCCAAGGGTCTCTCCAAGGTCGTCGATGACCTGCGATCCGGGAGGGTTCAGGTCCCCCAGATCTACCACGCGGAGCAGAGGCGTGAGTATGCAGGTTCCATCGCGGGCGCTGATCTCCCCAAGGCCGGGACTGAACTGAACAACTCCTCACGCTTGGACGACCTGACGAGCGGAGCCACACCCGCAACGCCTCCCAAACAGAGACGTCGACGACCTGCACCGAAGGTTCGCACTTCGCTGATCCCTAAGCAGTGCGTGCTCGATATTGACTTTCCTCGCATAAATGCGATCTACCTGGAGCTCCTTGACCTGAGCGTCGAGAAGAATCCGAACGCGACATCAGTCTTGCTCCGCGTGTTCCTCGAGTTGAGTGTCGACTCCTACATGACCAAGGCGGTGGCGTCGGCTGATCTGAAGAAGCCACTCGCCGACAAGATCATCGCGGCTGCCAAGGACCTTCGAGCTGAGGGCAGGATTGACGAGGCGCTCGAGAAGGCAATGAAGAAGGTGGCGAGCTCTTCCACAATCCTCTCACCGAAGACGACCACTCTCCATCAGTATGTGCACAACTATTACGTGCACCCCTCCCCCACAGATTTGCGGAGCCAGTGGGATGAGCTTGAACCGTTCGTCACTGCCATCTGGGCGACTCCGTGAGTGGCGGGTCAGGAGCCGAGCGCTTCCGCTCGCCGCTTCGGTACCCCGGGGGCAAGGGGAAGATCGCCAACTACCTGAAGCTCTTGATCCTGTCCAACGATCTGCCGGGATGCGACTACATCGAGCCTTATGCGGGTGGGGCTGGCGCAGCTCTCGCGCTCCTCTTCGAAGAGTACGTAGATCGGATACACATCAACGACCTAGACCCGGGTGTTTATGCGTTCTGGCGCGCCGTCCTAGACGAGCCTCAAGAGTTGATCGAGCGTATTAGGCGTGTCGACGTCACGATGGACGAGTGGCACCAGCAGCGCGCCTTGCAGGCCTCTCGGGACACGACCCAGCATGACCTTGCATTCTCGACGTTCTTTCTGAACAGGACCAACAGATCCGGAATTATCACTGGAGGACCCATAGGTGGCGTTCGTCAATCGGGAAAATGGCGGCTCGATGCCAGATTCAATAAGCCGGACCTGATTCAGCGGATCGAGAGGATCGCCCGCTTTCGGAATCGGATACAGGCAACGAACCTCGATGCCCTTCACCTCCTGACCGGGTACGAGGCCGATCGTTCAGGATCACACCGGTTGCTTTACGCCGACCCGCCGTATTACGTCAGGGGGGCGGAGCTGTATCGCAACTCCTACGGGCCCAGCGACCATGCCTCGGTCGCCACGGCGCTCCAAGCAATAACCTCGCCGTGGGTTGTTTCCTACGACAATGTCGATGATGTTCTCAGCCTCTACCAAGGATGTGATCGGATCGAATACTCACTCAGCTACAGCGCCGCAACACGCCATCGAGGATCCGAAGTCATGTTCGTGAGGCGAGGGCTGCGGCTCCCCCAAGTCGAGTCTCCCGCGAATATTCCCCTGGCATACATCTCATCCGTGCGCACCGCCTGACCCAATCTTCCATGACCGTAAGCGCCCAGCCCATGGTTGGGCCCTGGGATGCGGCGCTCCTCAGCCGGCTTGGCGGTGGCGTTTGCGGGATCCCTGTTCGTAGAGCTCGATCGTCGCCGGATCGAGGAGACTGACTGCGTCGGGTCCGTCGTCGGCGTCGGTGACGGCGAGTAGTTCGGTGTAGGTGGCTTCGAAGGCGACCTGGTTGCCTTCGGTGAGGGCGGCTCGCATGAGGTTGCGGTAGCACTCTTCGCAGGCTCCGGTGGCGATGAGGCCCTTGCGGGCAGCCCAGGTCGCCTGGTCGGGGTCGTCGGCTTGCAGGGCGTGTTGTGCGAGGCGGTGGGCGGCGTTGTCGATGGCGACGATGGTGTGGGTGATGATCCCGTCGGTGTGGGCCCAGGTGTAGGCGTTGCCTGCTCCGGTGAACGGGGTTCCTTGCACCAGGTCGAGGGCGGCGCGCAGGTGCTGCGCCTGGTCGGGTCCTTCGGCCTGGTCGGCTTGACGGATGTGGCCTGTGAAGCGTTCGATGTCGCTTCGCAGGTGGGAGCTGAGCCGGTAGATCCCGTCGCTCACGTACGGCACGAAGGGCTCACCGTCGGGGCCGAGGCCGAGGGTGGTGCGGGTGCGAGAGGTGTGACGGTTGAGACGTTGATAGTCGGGAGCCTGCTCGGGCCAGAGGGCTTCCATCAGGGTGTCGGCTTCGACGCCGCCTCGATGGAACGTGAGATAGGCGACGAGCTCGGTGCACTTGCGAAGAGGGAAACGGACATCGATCCCGTCCACTTGGACGGTGCCGAGCACTCTCATCTCCGGCACCGGCGCCGCGGTGGCGTCGATCACCGGCTCATGGCTGTCATCGAACAACGTGGGTTCCGTGGCCTCCTCGGCCGGTACCGCAAGATCTTCGATCTCGTCTATGTATAGGAGCGGATCGGTGGTGAGTTCGGCCGGGAGCCCTTCGAGGTCCTTGCCGGCGGTGACCAGGTCGGCTAAGGCGGTCTGCTCGACCGGTGTGAGGTTGCGGCGGGCGAGGGTGAAGCCGAGGGGGTCGATCCGAACGGTGTCGTCCTCGACGTGGAGTCGCCAGCGATCTCCGGTGGGGTAGCCGACGACCGCGGCCACCCCATGTCCAGCGTGGGCGATGCTCAGGAGTCGCTGGGCGTATTCGGGTGGGTCGGGTGTCGGGTCGAGGATGATGATCGGGTTCCACGTGTCTCCGCCCGCCGGGGAGAGCCGACCGTGCAGTGGCGATTCCGATTCCAGTCGGGTGACGGCTGCGGCCTTGGCTTCCAGGGCGGGGAGGACCTCGGTGAGGTGGTCGACGACGGTCACTCGTTCGAATTCGGCGAGTTCGGCTCCGAACCCGATACAGACGATCTGGAGGTCGTCGGCGATGGGGCTGGCGGCAAGTTCGGTGGCCATCGTGTAACAGGTGGCGGCCACAATGGCGGGGTCTCCGGTGACCTGGGTCGCTCCGAGGTACTCGAGGTCGAGGAGGAGCTGGGTTTGGTCTCCGTGCCCGGCGGTGACGAGGGCCGGGTAGGGGGCGGGAACCGCGTGGGATTTGATGCGGAGCCGTTCGATGTCGGTGGCGGTCGGGATGGTCCAGCTGCGACCGTCGTCGTCGGCACGCCATCCAGCCGGTGGGGTCTGGTGTGGTGTCCACAGGAGCACCCTGAGGGTGTCGGCGGTGAGGTGGACACCGACGACCTGGGGTGGCGGGATGTGGGAGGTGGTGACGTCACGGGCCATGGAGCGCAGGGCGAGGTCGATGAGTTCGGTCGAGGTGGGGGCGGCAGCACTTCGGATCATCGACTCAGCCACGGCGGTGTCAGGTGGTGGGGCGGTGGGGACGGTGCCGGGTCGGCGGTGCCGGAGCTGGGCGTTGCGTAGCCGGCGGAGGAGGGCGGCGAGACCGGCGGCGAGGATGCCGAGGCCGGCGAGGCGGCTGGCGATCGGGAACAGGTCAACGCCG